>DATGVE010000054.1:0-47088 GCA_035300725.1 Candidatus Eiseniibacteriota bacterium
GCGGTGTCATCGAGGAAAACGAATTCCGAGCATGGATTTGTGGCGTTGATCCGGCCGGTGTTGGGCACCACGTTCCAGTCCTGGATCGTGGTGTCGAACTGCAATCCCGGGTCGCCGCAGATCCACGTCGCCTCGGCGATCTCACGCCACAGGTCGCGCGCCTTGTAGGTGTCGATGACGCGCCCGTCCACGACCGCCTTCGTCTCCCACTTCTTGTCGCCGTCGACGGCCTTCATGAACTCGTCGCTCACGCGGACCGAGTTGTTGGCGTTCTGGAACTGGACCGAGTCGTAGGCGCCGCCCGCCACGTTGAACCCGACGTTGTAGCCGGCCTCGATCAAGGCCCATGCCTTCTTCTCTTCCTCCGCTTTGCAGCGGATGAATTCGAGGACGTCGGGGTGGTCGGCGTTGAGGATGACCATCTTGGCCGCGCGGCGGGTGGTCCCGCCCGACTTGATCGAGCCGGCGAATGAGTCGTAGCCCTTCATGAAGGAGACGGGGCCTGAGGCGGTCCCGCCGCCCGACAGCTGCTCTTTCGAGGAACGCAGCACTGAGAGGTTCGTGCCGGTGCCGCTGCCGAACTTGAACAGCATGCCTTCTGTCTTCACCAGGTCGAGGATCGACTCCATCGAGTCCTGCACCGAGTTGATGAAGCACGCCGAGCCCTGCTGGGCGCGGCCGGGCACACCGATGTTGAACCAGACCGGGCTGTTGAAGGAAGCGTGCTGGGTGACCAGGAGGTAGCGCAGCTCTTGTGACCAGTTCTCGGCGTCCTCTTCGCTCGCGAAGTAGCCTCCCTCGCGGCCCCAGCGGCCGAGGCTCTCGACCACGCGGTCGATCAGCTGGCGGACGCTTGTCTCGCGCTCGGGGGTGCCGACGCCGCCTCGGAAATATTTCTGAGCGACGACGTTGATCGCGAGCTGCGACCAGGACCGGGGGACCTCGACGTCCTTCTGCTCGAAGATGACGTTGCCTTTTTCGCCGGTGATCGCGGCGGTGCGCCGCTCCCATTCCACAAGGTCGAACGCGTGGCTGCCTGGAGGTGTGAAAACGCGCCGGAAGCGAAGCCCCTTGACGGCTCCTTTGGCGTAGCCGTTGGGTTTGTTTAGTGCGCCCTGCGCGCGCCCGGCGTTGGCGCCATTCGTTTGTACGGCGCGGGCCCCGGTGAGGTCGGCGACATTTTTGGCCATTTCTTTAGAGAAAGCCTCCTTCAAGCATCCCCGGTGAGGGTGTATTCAAGCGCTGGGTTGTTAGGACGTGGAGTGGGTCGATGTACTTGTTCGTTTGGGGATGGAAGAGGCCCCAGAGCATGCCCGCCACTTATGCCCCAGGGCCTCGATCTAACGTGGTGCATATTAAAAGCCCGTTTTGGGTTTGTCAAGCCCAAAACACAAGATATGCCGCCTTAACGTGCCTTTACCTACCACATGTTGGTGGATTAACTGTGGATAACTCTGGGCAGCAAGTGGGCACAGGCTGCGGAAGAGCTGTGGGAAGGTGTGCAAAACCGGCCTATTGAACTGCTTCGACGAGGGAGAGCTGCCCAGGGTCTGTGGAAACGTTTTCCTCGGTTTTCTCGGTCATCTGGACGCTCTGCGCCGAGGCGCGAATTCGAGCCGAGACCTGCTTGCCCTCCCCGTAGGCGTTCTGGAGCATGGTGACCGCGCGCTGCAGCTTGTTCTCGAGCACTCCCTCGAGCGTGTCGAGGTGGCGCTCCACGTCGATGAGCGCCGACTGGAGCTTCTCCATGTCGACGGTGCGCGCGAACTGCAGGTGCAGCTGATAAAGCGTGAGGAGGTAGGGGAGGGCCATCGCGTACCCGACCACCATCACGTGGCTCTTGTGCGCGCCGACGATCGCGCTCCGGCAGACGTCATATGCCGCGTCCGGGATAACGGCCAGCGCGAACGGCGAGGTCGTCGCCGGGTCGATGTACTGGCTGACCTCCCGCACGCGCCTCTCGACCTCGCGCTCGACCTGGGCGGTCAGCTGCGCGCGGCGAGGCGCGTCGAGCGAGGGATCCGCCAGCTGCTCCAGCGCGGAGCTAGAGACCCACTTCGAGTCCATCGGCAGCAGCTTGCCGCCAGGCAGGCGCAGCGCCAGCTCGACCACCTTGCCGCCAACCCAGACGTTTTGCTGGAGCATCTCGGGCGGAAGGTGACGCAGCGTCTCTTCGAGGAGGTTCTCGCCCGCCGCTCCCCTGGTGGAGCTGCCGGCGATCACGCTCTCCAGGCGCCTCAGGCTGGCCCTGGCTTCCTCTTCGACCGGCTGCCGGGCGGAGAGAGCCGAGCGCAGGCCCTCGACCACGGACTGGGTCTGGGACAGGCGCTCGCGGAGCTCGGCCGCCTGCGTGCCCTGCGTCTGCCCGCCGGCTTCCAGCCGGACCTTCAGCTCGGCGACATCGTGAGCCTGGACATCGGCGCGGCGCACCAGGGTCCAGGTGAGGAAGGCCACCCCGCCCATTCCGGCCAGGAGGCATACCAGCAAGAGGGCGAACAAGAGTTCGAGCAACGACATCTTGCGGATTGTAGTCCCAAAGTCAGGCCCCCGCAAGACTGTTAACCTGAGTTAAATGGCTGCCCAAGAACCCCTCTCCGAGACCGGCCAGGCGCCCGACCGCATCCCCCTGGAAGAGGTCTACATGCGGATGGCCGAGGAGCTCGCCAAGCGGTCGACCTGCGCCCGTCTGCAGGTCGGCAGCGTGATCACGACGTCAGACCTGACTCAGGTTCTGGGCATCGGCTACAACGGCAATGCGCGCGGCTTGCCCAACCGCTGCGACTCGACCCAGCCTGGAAATTGCGGCTGCATTCACAGCGAGCAAAACGCGCTCATCAAGGCGGGCGCGCAGCTGCCCGGCAAGGTGATGTTCGTCAGCGCTTCGCCTTGCGTGATGTGCGCGAAGATGATCATCAACACCAACGTCGGGCTCGTCTACTACCGCGAGGCATATCGCGACCCGGCGGGGCTGGATGTTCTGCGTCAGGGCGGGGTCGAGGTCATACACTACGACCGCTGGCGCAACCACTGGCGCTAGGCGCCGCGAACCACTTGTTGGACCCGCAAAGAAAGGAAGTCATTCGGCGGGCACTCGTGTGGGCGGCCATCAGTTACGTCCCATTGTTGATTGGGATCGGATGGGTGCTGTTTGCAACACGCCATTGGGCTGGATCGAGAGGAGTATTTCTTGGCGTCAGCGGTCTGATGATTGGTGTGGCGGCAAGCTCGGCGCTGCTTCTACCGTTTCTCCGCGCAACAGCCGGAACCCGGCGGCTGATGGGCATGTCGGTCGAAAAATACACGTACTTTTCAACCTCTCTGGCGATCGGAATTGCCGCAGTGCTTGGGGTCGCGGCTGTCGCCGCACCCCAGTAGCTCGGATTCCACGATTTTGGCGCAAAATTCGCCAATGCCTGAGGGGGAATTCCACGATTTTGGCGCCAAAATCGTCTAGTTCCGCTCGATCTCCCAGCCCTTCTCCGTCTGCACCATCCTCGGCTCGACGATCGGCACCTCTTTGAGCTGCCGCACCCGAGAGAACAGCTTCTCCGCGTCCTTGTCGATCGCGACCGACTCGAGCACAGCGCGCGTCGCGTAGACCAGCGTGATCTTCGGGTTGGACAGCGCGCCGTCTGCCGTGGTCCAGACGAAGTCGGTCACCTCGCCTTCCTGAGGCCGGACAACCTGGTCCGGCGGAAGTGTCGCGAGAAAGAAGCGTGCGTCGTACCGGCGCCGCATCGCGGCGGGAGTCACCCAACGCGCAAACATGACCAGGCGGTCGAGCGCGGGCTCGAGCCTCAGCTCGCGCAAGGCTTCACCGAACGTCTTGCCGCCCGTGACGATGGATCGCACCTGCTCGCACTCGGCTTCGCGCGCAAAAGTGCTGCCTTGCCGCGCGAGCAGGATGCCGACCTCCTCGAACATCTCTCTCACCGCCGCCATGGCGATCTCGTCGCCCCAGCCCATGTCGTCGCCATGCACGGTGCCTCCCGGAAACACGTAAGCGCCCGGGGCAAAGTCGGCGCCGCCCGGTCGATGGACCAGCAGCAGCTCCCACGGTTCGCGGCCGCGCACCAGCAGCACGGTCGCCGAGGGGCGGGGTGTGACTGGCGGTCCCTCGTTGATGGTCCCAGGCGGCAGCTGCATCTCATTAGGATGCCTGGGTGGACCTCGGCATTGCGGGCAAGGTCGCGCTCGTCACCGCGGCGACGCGCGGAATCGGGCTCGGCATCGCGCAGGCGCTGGCCGACGAAGGCGTACGGGTGGCGATCGCCGCGCGTTCGGAGCCTGACGTTCAAAGGACCGCCTCGTCGCTCGGCGGACACGGCGTCGCGGCCGACCTCATGACCGAACAGGGCTGCCGGCGTGCGGTCAACGAGACCGAGAACGCGCTTGGGCCGATTGACATCCTGATCAACAACCTCGGCCTTCGTGCCGGTACGGCGTGGAGCGACACCGGCCTCGACGAGTTCGAGACGGCGTTCAACGGCAATGCGGCGGTCAGCGTGCGCATGAGCCAGCTCGTGCTGCCAGGCATGATTGAGCGCGGCTGGGGGCGCATCGTCGCGATCACCTCGGTGTGGGGCCGGGAGACCGGCGGAGCGCCCGCCTACAACGCGGCCAAGGCCGCGGAGATCAGCATCGTCAAGTCGCTCGCGCGCGAAGTCGCCGGCAAAGGCGTGACGGTGAACTCTGTCGCCCCCGGCTCGATCCTTTTTACCGGAGGCGGGTGGGACCGCCGCCAGAAGGCCGATCCGGAGGGCATCGCCGAGTTCGTGCGCCGCGACATGCCGCTTGGGCGCTTTGGCGACGTGGACGAGGTCGCAAGCGTCGTAGCCTTCATCTGTTCTATGCAGGCAAGCCTGGTCAACGGCGCCGTCATTGCGGTCGATGGGGGTCAATCGCGGTCCGGCATCTGACCAAGCGCGTCGCGCTGCTTGGGATCCTCCTGGTCACTTTCGCGTGCACCTCATCGACGAGCGCGCCGCCGGCGCACAGCCCAACTCCGGCCCCAGCCGCAACCACGACGTCGCTCAGCGGAAGCATCGGCGGCGCTCAGTACCGGATCGAAGTCCCACCGGCCTGGAACGGCACCCTCTTCCTTTACAGCCACGGTTATGTCGCGCCCGGACGGCCGAACCCGGCCACCGACTCACCCTCGTCGCTCATCTCGTCCTGGCTGCTGGACCACGGGTACGCGCTCGCCGGCTCGTCATACAGCTCGACCGGTTGGGCGATCGAAGACGCGTTCAAAGACCAGATCGCGCTCCTCGATTTCTTCCACCAGCGTTTTTCCAAGCCAAAGCGCGTGGTCGCCTGGGGCGGGTCGCTCGGCGGGATCATCACCGCGGGGCTGGTCCAGCTCTACCCGGATCGCTTCGCCGGCGCGATCCCGATCTGCGGCGTGCTCGCCGGCGGCGTGGCCACCTGGAACACCGCGCTGGACGGCGCGTACGCATTCAACGCGCTCCTGGCACCCCAATCGCCTCCGGCTCTCGTTCGCATCACCAACCCACAGGCCAATCTGACCGCTGCGCTGCAGCTCTTCAGTTCGGCAGCCGCCACGCCGGCAGGTCAGGCGCGCATTGCGCTGGTCGCTGCCCTCGGCGACATCCCCGGCTGGTTCGACCCGACCAAGCCGCGGCCCGAGGCGACCGACTACGCGGCGCAGGAGGCGGCGCAGGCGAGCTGGCTGTCGCGAGTCGACCTTCCGTTCCAGTTCGCGTACCGCGCGGAGCTGGAGCAGCGGGCGGGCGGCAACCCATCGTGGAACACCGGCGTGGACTACGCGCACCAGCTGGCGATCTCATCGAGCAGCGCAGAGGTCACCGCGCTGTACGGCGCCGCGGGTCTCGACCTTGCTGCGGACCTTCGCGCTCTGAACGCCGGAACACGCATCGCGGCCGACCCGAAGGCGGTGGCGTATCTCGACCGATTCATCAGCTTCAACGGCAGCCTGAGTGTCCCCGTGCTTACGATGCATACGGTCGGCGATGGTCTCGTGGTCCCGCAGGAGGAAACCGCGTACGGCGACGTGGTGCGAGCCGCGGGCACGCAGGACTTGTTGCGTCAGCTGATCGTCCATCGCGCCGGGCACTGCGCTTTTTCGGACGCGGAGGCGATCACCGCCATCGAAGCGATGCTCGCGCGGCTCGATGTGGGCAACTGGGGAGGCCCGGCGCTGGCCCCAGGGACTTTGAACGCGGTCGGGCAAGCGCTGGGCGAGTCCTACAACCGGGTCGGCGGCTTTCTCATCTCGCCGCCGGCCTTCGAGAACTACACACCCGGCCCCTACCCTCGACCGCGGTAACCGGAATCAGCCTAGAAAGCAGGCTGTCTCCCCGAAGGCGATCCCCGCCCTGATGTCTTCGCTCAGACGGTTGAGGTCCGTGCCGCAACCCGCCTCAGGCTGAGCCTCACACTATCGAGCTGATGTCGACGCACGAGCTGTTGCCGGCACGTTCCACTCTCCACGGACACTTCTCTTCTGCTCTGCCAGCCGCGCTCGAGGTCGAGCCTGCCGATACCATCCGCGCCCGCACGCTGCGCGGTTCCTGGGACGATGCCGGCTTCGACCGCGACGCAACACTCGACGCTGGGCACGCCTTGACTGGGCCCGTATTCGTCCGCGGGGCTCGACCCGGCGATGCGCTTGTGGTCGAAATCTTGAAGTTGCGACCCGCACGCTCGGGCCACACAAACGCGGGCGACATCTCGACCCCGGTCAATGACCGTCTGGCGCTGACCGGTACCGGCCGCCACCGCGTCGAGTGGGAGATCGACCCGGAGACCAAGGTCGCCCGGGCGCTCACCTTTGAGGTCGAGGCGCGTCCGTTTCTGGGGGTGATCGGCATGCCACCAGGCGAATCTGGCATTCATTCGACAATTCCGCCCCGGCCGACCGGTGGCAACATCGACTGTCGGGAACTCGTCGCCGGCAGCACACTCATCCTCCCGGTCGCGGTCGAGGGTGGCCTGCTGAGTTTCGGCGACGGCCACGCTGCTCAGGGTGACGGCGAGGTCAGTGGGACAGCCATCGAGTGCGCCATGGACGAAGTCGAGCTTCGTGTCAGCCTCATCCCGGCTGCCGGCCTCAACACACCAGAGGCTCACACACAGGCTGGCTTCATCACCTTCGGGTTCGCGCCGGGCCTTGATGAGGCGATGCTGATCGCCCTCGAGGCGATGATCGACCGCTTGCAATCGGACTTGCAGCTGGAGCGTGCGAAGGCTACCGCGCTCGCGAGCGTGAGTGTCGACCTTCGCGTCACCCAGGTCGTCAACAAGATCGTTGGCGTTCACGCCCTGCTGCCGGCGGATCGCCTTCGCCGGGGAGGCAAGCGCGTCGTCATCGGGATGCGCTGACGAGTGTTGGAGCCGTGGGGGACGAAATCATTTCCAAGCGCCGTCCTCATTAGGATTGCAGGCCAATGACTGGCCGCGGCCGTGTGGACCTCGACAAGCAAATGCACGAGATCCAGCGCTTGCGTGCTGAGATGAGCGCTAAAGCGCCTGAGCAGCGCACTGTCACGACGCGGGCAGTGGCAAAGATCATCGAGGACGTGCACCTCGAGGGGCGGATGGGCAAATTCACGGTCGAGGCGGATGAGCCGCTCGCTCGGGGTGGCACCGAGAAGGGTGCGTCTCCGCTCCAGTTCCTGATGATGGGTACAGCGTTTTGACTGCTCACCCAGGTGGCGCGGTTCGCGCCTCTCTACGAAGTCCAGATCGACGACGCGACCGCGGACGTTCGGGCAACTTTTCGCAACACCGAGAAGTACGACGTCGATGACGCGCCGCCTTATTTCGATCAAGTGACGATCAAGCTGGACATCGTCAGCCCGGCGGGCGCCGAGCAGGTGAAGCAGCTGGCCGCTCATGCTGAGCGCGCCTGCCATGCGGCGCAGAGCCTGCGGCACCCAATACCAGTCTCTCTCGAGGCCACGCTGAACGGAGCCAGGCTGGAAGTCTGAGCGCTTTTTCTGCCGGTGAGTTTCAACGCCGATGGAATGCGGTGCGACAGATCATGCGTGCCGCGAACGTGGATGTGCTCCTCGCTTTCGGCAGCCGCGGAGCGGCACACGAGGTCCAGTACCTCTCGGGTTATCCAGTCAGCGGTGAGGCCGTACTCGTCTTTCCGCTCGAGGGCGACCCCTCGCTACTCGTTCATTACGAGAACCACGTGCCGAACGCTCGCCGGCTGGCGGTGTTCAAGGACGTTCGCCCTCGCGGCGAGGACGCGATCGGTGCGGCTTTGGCCATGCTGCGCGAGAAGGTGCCCATCGGTTCGGTTGGCATCGCCGGTGCGCTGACTTTCCAGCGCCACGCAGCATTGTCGGACGCGCTTGGCGTCGCGCCCGTGGATCTCGCGAAGCAGCTGACGCGGCTGCGGGTGATCAAGAGCGCGGAGGAGATGGAGATGATCCGCGCCGGCGCTGCACTGTCAGACGCCGCGCTTCTGGCGCTGCGCCGCAAAGCCCGCCCCGGCCTATCGGAACACGACCTCGTTGCCATCGTCGAGGCGTCGTACCTTCCTCAAGGCGGGACGACGCACATCCATTTCCTCGGCGCGACGTCGATGGCCGCTCCCGACCTGTGCGTTCCGCGCCAGTTCCCGACGAGCCGCAAGCTGATGGCCGGCGACATCATCCTCACCGAGCTCAGCGCCGGGCGCGGCGGCTACTACGGCCAGGTCCTGCGCACGCTCACCGTCGGCGCCGAGCCCACACTCGAGTACACAAGGCTTCACGAGCTGGCGTTGGGGGTCTACGACGAGATCTGTAAAACGGTCCGGCCCGGGGTCTCGAGCAAGACGATCCTCGAGGTCGCCGAGAAGATCCACGACGCCGGCTTCACCATCTGCGACGACCTCGTCCACTGCGCTGTTGGCGGCGTCTACGCTCCCTTTCTACGTACCGGGCGCACGACACGCGGTGAGGGCCATCGCTTCACGTTCGAAGAGGGCATGGTGATCGTCGTCCAGCCGAACGTGGTCACGCCCGACCTTCGGATGGGCGTCCAGGTCGGCGACATGCTGCGAGTCACCGCAGACGGCGTGGAAAGCTTCCACTCCGTGCCTCGCGAAATCCTGTTCTGCGGCTAGCGCGCCAGCTTGTCCGCCATCCAGTCGCTCATCAATACGCGCGACTCGAAGGCCCGGTTCGTCATCGCGTGGGTCCCGTCCTCGTAGGCGACGAGCGTTGCGGTCGATGTCTCAGCGGCCAAACGCTCCGCGCCCTCGAATGACGCGATCGGGTCGCGCTTGCCGTGCAGGATGAGGAGCGGACGTGAGATTTTCGGCCCGAGCCCTGCCATGTCGATGCGCTTTGCCAGCTCCCGCGCCTCCGCCTCGTCTCGGGCTCCCGAACGTTTGATGAACGCGTCCCGGCTGACCACCGAGCGCTTCTCCCAGAAGGAGGCGAGCGAGTAGGTCCCGGCCAGCTCGACGGTCGCTCGCACGCGAGGCTCCATCGCGGCGACCCGAACCGCGTAGTAGCCGCCGAGGCTCACACCGAAGACGCCGAGGCGCGAAGCGTCGACGTCTTCTCGCTTCTCCAGCCAGTCGATCGCGGCGCCGGCCGGCTTCTCGTATGCAGGCTCGATGTTGCGCTCGAACTCCATCTCGCCCTGGCCGGGCCCATCGATCGCAAGCGTGGCAATGCCGCGCCGCAGGAAGTGGTCGGCCGTCGCCTGGAGCTCCTCCTTGACGGAGTCCAGTCCCGGGAGCATCAGCAGAACCGGCGGCCGAGTGACGCCGGCCGGCTTGCGGAAAAGGCCACGCATCGTGATCCCGTCGTACGGAATCGCAACCAGTTCCGCCGGCGGCTCCAGCACCCAGGCGCCGCGCGCGTAGCATGCCGCCGTCCGATCTGAGGCGGCCTTCAGCTGAGCGACGTCCTGGACGAAGACAAACTTGCCGAAGTGCCAGCAGAGGCCGGCTCGCAGCCACGACTGGCCCGCGGTGACTTTGTGCCCGGCGGCCTCCGCAGCCTCGGCCGCGCGCTCATACTCGGCGGCCGTCACGCCCCATTGCCGGCACCAGTCGTCCCAGCGCGTAATCCGGGCGAGCGTGCGGTTTAGATCGTTCGGGTCGACGCCCTGGGCGATGAACCTCGGGCCCCAGTGCTTGAGGGCGACGGCAACCCTTTCGTCCACGACCTCGGTCTCGCTCGCACTCATCGTGTTGTTGCCTCCTGCTTGTCGATTGAAGCTTGCGTGATCAGCGCGTGGAGCCGGTCCGGTGAGATTGGCAGATCTGTGATGAAGACGTCCAGGCCCTGGCTTCGGAGCGCGTCTTCAACTGCCGCCGCCACCGCCGCCGCCACCGGTATCGTCGCGCCCTCGCCCGCGCCGCGAAAGCCACCCGGGTTGGATGGGCTGGGCGTGTCGATGTCGCTGGTGTCGGGTTTGAGGACCTCGCCGGTCGAGACGATCGAGTAGTCGAGAAACCCGGACGTCCGCGGCGTCCCGTCCTCGTCGTAAGCGAACTCCTCGAACAATGCATACCCGAGGCCATGCGCCGCGCCGCCATGCACCTGTCCCTCCACCACCAACGGATTGATCTGCCGGCCGACGTCGTGAACGAACACGTGCCGGCGCACCTGCACCGCACCGGTCTCGACGTCGACCTCGGCCACGATCGCCGCGCAGCCGGCGGCATAGGCGCGTCGGCGCTCAGGGTCGTAGACCTCCGCCACCTCGAGGCCGTCCGGGATCAACTCGTGCAGCGGCACCTTGCGGTCCGGAACGCCTCGAACGCTGGCCCCATCAAAGCCCAGCTCGAGATCCTCGGCTGCGACTTCCAGGCGTTCGGCGGCGAGGGCCAGCAGCTTTCGGCGTGCGGAACCGGCAGCGATACCGACCGCGCTTCCCATCTCCACCGCGCTCCTGCTCGCAGAGGTGTTGCGGCCGGTCGGGACCGCGGCCGAGTCGCCGGCCACGACGGAGATCGTCTCGGCGGGCCAGCCGAGGTGCTCGCCCGCCACCAGGGCGGCCGCCGTCTCGTGCCCTTGCCCCTGCGGCGTCGTGCCGATGAAGATGGTGACGTTTCCATTCACGTCCATGGCGACTCGCGCATGCTCCGGCTCGCCGATTCCGGTCGATTCCGTGAAGCACGCGACCCCCAATCCCTGACCCTCCGGTCGCGCGGCCCGAAACGCGTCGCCGCCCACTGCGGCCCACGCCTGCTCCAGCATCGCGGGGTAGTCGCCGCCGTCGAAGATCGCGGTGATTCGAGGCGTGCGGTAGCCGGTCTCGAACGGCATGGCGGAGGGTGGAACCAGATTGCGGCGGCGCACTTCAACCGGGTCGAGGCGAAGCTCACGTGCCAGCCGGTCGAGGAGCCGCTCGATCGCGAAGTTCCCGACCTCGCGGCCGCCGCCGCGGACGAAACCGGTCGGCGCGGTGTTGGTGTAAACGACGTCGACGGTGACCCGCAGCGCAGGTAGCCGGTACGCGGACAAGAGATGGCTCACGATGTTGTCTACTTGCCCAGGGCCGGCCGCGGCGTACGCGCCGATGGGATGGCAGATCCGGCCGCGCAGGCCGCGCAACCTGCCGTCGCGGTCCGCCCCCAGCTCGAGCTCGAGGACCGTGCCGTGTGATTGGGTTCCCCCGAGCATGTCCTCGCTGCGGGAAGCGACCCAACGCACCGGGCGCCGGAGCCGGAGCGCAGCCGCGGCGGTGAGAACCTCTTCTGCGACGGCAAATCCCTTGGCACCGAACGCGCCGCCGACGTGAGGGGCGAGCACCCGCACGTTGTCTGCAGGAAGCCCAAGGCACTTGGCGATCGCGTCACGAACGCCGAAGACATTCTGGGTGGTCGTGTAGACGGTAAGAACATCGCCGTCGAACGCCGCGGTTGTTGCGCGCGGCTCCATGTATCCGCCCGTGACGCGTGCCAACTTCAGCCGGGCGGAGATGGTCACGGGCGAATCCGCGAACGCCGCGTCAATGTCGCCAAAGCCTCGTTCGAGGGTCGTCGCCACCTCGCCGCGCATCGGATCCGATGTGGCAGCTAACGGTTCCATGTCGACCTCCACCACTGCGGCTGCGTCGGCTGCGCGCGCCGGTGTGTCTGCAACCACCACCGCGACGGCCTCGCCCGCGTAGCGCACCACTGCGTCCGGCAGCACCGGACGCTCGCGCAGCAGCGCGCCCCCGACAGGGAAGCCAGGAAGCGTGCCGAGGTCCGGCAAGTCGGATGCCGCCCAGGCGGCCAGCAGTCCCGCGTGCCCGCGAATGGCTTCGAGGCCGATCGACCTCAGCCGGCCGTGCGCAACCGGCGAACGCACGACGGCGAGATGAACGAGGCCGGTTGGAGCATGGTCACCGGCAAACAGCGCCTGGCCGGTCAATAGCGGCGGGTCTTCACGCCGCCTCTGCCGGCTGCCTATGAGCTTGGACAATCGTTTGCGCGGTTCACTCTAGGCGGCCTCGGCTCACGGTGTCAAACTACCTTCAGCCTCGATGCCGATCACCTTGAAAGAGCTCGCCGCCAAGTCGGGTGTGCATCCTTCGACCGTCTCGCGAATCGTCAACGACGATCCAGGGCTGAGGGTCTCTCCCGAAACCAGGGCCAGGGTCAAGAGCCTGGTGAAGAAGACCGGATACCGCCCGGACGGGATGGCGCGGGGGTTGAAGCTGCGCCAGAGCTTCGTGCTCGGCGTCCTCGTGCCCGACGTGTTGAACCCGCTTTTCGCCGCGATCTTCAGGGGCGTGGAGGACGCGGCGCTCGAGGAGGGCTACACGGTGATCCTCTCCAGCACCGACGGGCATGAGGAGCGCGAGCGCGAGATCCTGTTCGCGCTGCAGTCCCGAATGATCGACGGCATGGTCGTGGCGAGCGCCTCGCTGCGGGACTCCTCGGTTCGCTGGCTCCGCGAGCACGAGATCCCGCATGTGCTCGTGAATCGCTACAGCGATCAGAAGGACTACTTCGTCGGCACCGATGACAAGCACGGCGCCCGGCTCGCGACAGAGCACCTGCTGGCGCTCGGCCACCGCCGGATCGCGCATCTCGCCGGCCCGCCGCGCATAAGCACCGCGCTCAACCGGCGGCGCGGATACGAGGAGGCCTTGAAGGCGGCGGGCATCAAGCCAGATCCCGCGCTAATCGTCGAGACAGGCTTTGTCGGCGCGGGCGTGACCGCCACCCACCGCCTTCTCGAGCAGCGCAAGCGGCCGACTGCGGTGGTGGCCGTGAACGATACTGCCGCGGTCGGCGCCTATGACGCCGCGGAGCGGTTGGGCCTTCGCATTCCCGTGGACCTGGCCATCACCGGCTACAACGACATCCCGCTCGCGGCGCGCCTGCGGCCCGGGCTGACGACCATTCACGTCCCGGCGCAGGAGTTCGGACGTGCGGCGGCTCGGATGCTGCTGGAGCAGATGGTCGACGGGCGGCTCGAGCCGAAACGCATCATCTTGCCGCAGGAGCTCATCGTCCGCGGCTCGACCGACCCGAAGCGCCTTTGACACAACGCCCGGACCGCTGTTACGATCGCGTGCGCAAACGTTTGCTCAACAATGGGGATCTAGGGAACTTGTTGGAGGGTAGGTGGCGAATCTCGGCTATGTAGGACTCGGCACGATGGGAGGGCGAGTGGCCTTACGGCTGCTCAAGGCGGGTCACCGGGTGTGCGGCTACAACCGCACCCCGGACCGCGCCAAGTGGCTCGTCGACGAGGGCTTGCAGCTCTGCTCGACACCGCGTGAGGTCGCGGAAGGCTCCGACATCGTCTTTACGATGGTCACCAACACGACTGCGCTGAAAGCGGTCGTGGACGGTAAAGACGGAATCCTCGCCGGCCTTGGGCCCGGCAAGGTCTACATAGACATGTCGACCGCGAGCCCAGAGTTTTCGCGCGAACTTTCGAAGCGGGTTCGAGAGGCGGGTGCCGCGATGCTCGACGTGCCGGTGTCGGGCAGCGTCAGCACCCTCGAGGAAGGCAAGCTCTCGCTGATGGCCGGCGGCACAAAAGAGGACTTCGAGCGAGTGTTGCCGGTGCTGAAAGACATCGGTCCTACCGTCAACTACGTCGGCGCCAACGGACAAGCGGTGCTGATGAAGATCGCGATCAACCTCCAGCTTGCGATCCAGATGGTTGCCTTCTCTGAGGGGGTGCTGCTGGCGGAGCGCGGCGGAATCCCTCGCGCGACCGCTGTCGAAGTGATGCTCAACAGCGTCATCGCCTCGCCGATGGTCAAGTACCGCTGCCCATTCGTGCTGGACATGCCCGACGAGGCGTGGTTCGACGTCAACATGATGCAGAAGGACATGCTTTTGGCACTCGAGCTCGGAAGGAGCTCCAACGTGCCGCTGCCCACCACAGCGCTCACCAATGAGCTGCTCACCTCGGCGCGCGCGCTGGGGCTGGAGAAGAAGGACTTCGCAGTCCTCTTCAACGCGCTCGAGGCGATGGCCGGAGGGCCGCGGAGTTGAGCGCGGAAGGCGAGCTCGCCGTCGAGCTCTACCGGCGCATGCTGCGGATCAGGCACTTCGAGGAGCAGGTCAACGAGCTCTACCGCGGCGGCAAGATGCCCGGGCTGGCGCACCTCTACATCGGCGAGGAAGCGGTCGCGGTCGGCGTGTGCGCCGCGCTCAACGATGACGACTACATCACCAGCACGCATCGTGGTCACGGTCACTGCCTGGCCAAGGGCGCCGAGCTCAATCCCATGTTCGCGGAGCTCCTCGGTAAAGAGGCCGGTTACTGCCACGGCAAGGGCGGCTCCATGCATATCGCCGACACCAAGCGCGGCAACCTCGGCGCGAACGCGATCGTTGCCGGCTCGGTGGGCATCGCGACAGGCGCCGCCCTGTCCGCCAAGATGCGCGGAAGCGGGCAGGTGGCTGTGTGCTTTTTCGGCGACGGAGCACTGGGCCAGGGCGTCCTTTACGAGACCATGAACATGGCCTCGCTCTGGCGGCTGCCGGTGATCTATGTCTGCGAGGACAACCTGTATAACGAGTACACGCACTTCAGCGAAGCCATTGCGGGTGGGATCGGCTCGCGCGCCACGGCGTTCGACATTCCGGTCGAAGACGTTGACGGTCAGAACGTGTGGGAGGTGTACCTCGCCGCAACCAGGGCGGTCGCGCGTGCGCGTGCGCGCGAGGGCCCGACCTTCCTCAACTGCCACACCTACCGGTTCCACGGCCACCACGTCGGCGACGTCGACCGGCGCTACTACCGCAGCAAGGAAGAGGAGGAGGGCTGGCGCGAAACGCGCGATCCCTTGAAGCTCGCCGCCGAATGGGTCATCTCGAGCCGCTACGCGCCCGCGAGCCGGCTCGACCAGATCGACGAAGAAGTCCAGGCGCAAGTGCGGGCCGCCGTCGAGTTCGCCCTCAACGCCCCGTATCCGGAGCTGATCGAGGTCACCGAGAATGTCTACGCTTAGCGCAGCCGAAACCCAGACCTCGCGCAAGCTGACATTCGGTCAGGCCGTGCGCGAGGCGCTCGCCGAGGAGATGCGCCGCGACCCGACCGTCTTCATCATGGGCGAGGACGTCGCGGAGGCCGGGACTCCGTTCAAGGTCCTTTCGGGGCTGGTCGAGGAATTCGGGACCGAGCGCGTGATGGATACGCCCATCTCGGAAGCAGGCTTCACCGGCATGGGCGTCGGCGCGGCCATGACCGGTATGCGCCCTGTCGTCGACATCATGTTCGGCGACTTCCTAGGCCTGGTTATGGACCAGATCGCCAACCAGGCGGCCAAGGTCCACTATATGTCCGGCGGCACGCTCAAGGCGCCGCTCGTGATCCGCACCACGCTCGGCGCCACGCGCCGCTCGGCGGCGCAGCACAGCCAGAGCCTGCACGCGTGGCCGAGTCACATCCCGGGTCTCAAGGTGGTGCTGCCCAGCACTCCCGCGGATGCGAAAGGCTTGCTCAAGGCAGCGATCCGCGACGACAGCCCTGTCGTGTTCTTCGAGGACAAGATGGGATACTCGTTGAAGGGCGACGTCCCCGAGGGCGATTACGTTCTGGAGCTCGGCAAGGCCGACGTGAAGCGCGAAGGCGAGGACATCACGCTCGTCGCGACCAGCAGCATGGTGCTCGTCGCGCTCGAAGCAGCCGAGCTGCTCGCGGCGGACGGGATCAGCGCCGAGGTCGTGGACCCGCGAACCACTGTGCCGCTTGACGTCGAGGCGCTCATCCGCTCGGCGAAGAAGACGTCGCGGGCGATCGTGGTCGACGAAGGCTACCAGCGTTATGGCGTCACCGCCGAGATGGCCGCCGTGATCTCGGACGGCGCCTTCTATTACCTCGATGCTCCGGTCAAGCGGATGGGCGCGATGGACGTGCCGGTTCCGTTCTCGCCGGTGCTGGAGGACCTGACGGTCCCGACCGCGGCAGCCGTCGTCGCGGAAGCAAGGAGGTTGTGCCGCAAATGAGCCGGCTCACGAAGACTTACGGACTCAATGCTGTCGACTGGGAGCAGCGCACCGATTTCGACCGGCTGCGCCGCGAGCGCCTTGGGCGCGCCCGGTCCGCCCTGGACGCCTCCGAGCTTGGCGGGCTGCTTCTGTTCGACATGTACAACATTCGCTACGTCACCGCGACGCATATCGGCACGTGGGCGACGGATAAGGCTGCGCGATTCGCACTCCTGCCGCGCGCCGACGAGCCGATCATGTGGGACTTCGGGTCCGCCGCGCGGCACCACAAGCTCTTCAACCCCTGGCTCGGCAAGGACCGTTCGCGCGCGGGCATCTCCACCATGCGAGGCAGCTTCTCTCCGGAGATGGGCCGAGCCGAGGACGTCGCGCGGAAGATCAAGGTCGAGCTCGAGTCGCGTGGTCTTCTGAAGGAGCCGCTCGGCGTTGACCTGGTCGAGCCGCCCGTCCTCTTTGCACTGCAGAGGGAGGGCATCAACGTCGTCGACGGCCAGCAGCTGATGCAGAACGTGCGCAAGGTGAAGACCCAGGACGAGATCACGCTCCTGAGCACCGCCTGCATGATGGTGGACGCCGCTTACGACGAGCTGTATCGGGCGATGAAGCCGGGCATGCGTGAGAACGAGTGCGTCGGCCTGGTCGCGAAGGTGCTGTACGACCTCGGGTCGGAGTTCGTCGAAGGCGTGAATGCCATCTCCGGCGAGCGCGCCAACCCCCACCCGCATGTCTACACGGACCGCGCGATGCGGCCGGGCGATCCCGCGTACTTCGACATCATCCACAGCTACAACGGGTACCGGACTTGCTACTACCGCACGTTCGCCATCGGCAGCGCATCGCAGGCGCTGGTCGACGCGTACAAGCGCAGCCGCGAGATGCTCGACGAGGCCATCGACATGATCAAGCCCGGCGTCACGACCGCGGACGTGGCGTCGATCTGGCCGGCGGCGACAGACTTTGGATTCCCTGACGAAGAGGCCGCGTTCGCGCTGCAGTTCGGGCATGGGTGTGGGTTGTCGCACTGGGAGAAGCCGATCTTCAGCAGGCTCGTCTCGCTCGAGCACCCGGAGGTGATCGAGGAAAACATGTGCTTCGCGCTCGAGACCTTCTGGCCGTCTACGGACGGCTGGTCGGCGGCGCGCATCGAGGAGCAGCTGATCGTGACCAAAGACGGCTGCGAGGTCATCACCCGCTTTCCTGCCGAGGAGCTGCTGGTCGCGGGCCAGCGGTACTACAGCGTCAAAGGTCCGCTGCCGACCACTCGCGACCATGAGTCGCACAAGAACACCCGACGGCCGACTCCGAAGGACCGCGTGCTGGCCGGCGCTCGAGCCGAAGGCTCACAAGCACTTTGACCGAATAGATGCCGACGGACGTCATCATGCCGGCGCTCGGAATGGCGCAGGAGACAGGCACCGTCGTGCAGTGGAAGAAACGCGCCGGCGACCGAGTCGTCAAGGGCGAACCGCTGCTCGAGGTGGAGACCGATAAAGCCGTGGTCGAGGTGGAGTCGCCGGCCTCCGGCACCCTTGCCGCGATTTCCGCGGAGGCAGGAGCAGAAGTTCCGGTCGGAACGGCAATCGCTCTGATCCTGGGCCACGACGAATCAGAAGACACCGCCCCTCCTGCTGTTGAGGTGGAATTGGCCATTTCGACCGAAGCACGCCTCCAGCCCGCCTCGCCAAAGGCTCGCCGCCTGGCGGCCGAGGCCGGCGTGGACCTCGGCGCCGTCTCAGGCACCGGTCCCGATGGTGCTGTCGTGTCCGCCGATCTGCCCGAAGCTTCTGGCGAGAGCGAGCTCGAAGTGGGGCGGACGTGGCGGATCATGGCCGAGCGCACCGCCACCGCTTGGGCAGCCCCGCACTTCTACCTGATGCGTGAGGTGGCGGCCGAGGCGCTGCTCGCCTATCGTGCCGGCCTCGCCGGCAGCCGCGAGAAAGTCACGATGACCGACCTCCTCGTGAAGCTGTCGGCAGTAACCCTGAAGAGCCATCCGCATCTCTGCTCGGCGTGGCGCAATGGTCGCCTGGTGAAGGCTTCCCGCATCTCTATCGGCGTCGCCGTCGCCGGCGAGGATGGCCTCACTGTGCCGGTCTTGCCGGACGCGGACCGCAAGACGCTGGCCGAAATATCCGCCTGGAGAGAGAGCGCCGTCGAGCGCGCCCGTTCACACCGGCTCCATCCGGAAGACCTCGAAGGCGGCGTCTTCACCATCAGCAACCTGGGCATGCATGGCGTGGACGCTTTCACCGCGATCATCAACGCGGGCCAGGCGTCAATCCTCGCCGTCGGACGTATTGCCGAACGCCCGGTCGTGCGCCGCGGAAAGGTCGAGGCCGGACGGACCATGATCCTCACCCTCGGCTGCGACCACAGGGTCGTGGATGGTGCCCGCGGGGCGCTCTTTCTGAAAGATCTCGTGTCGGCTCTCGAAGAGCCGTCGAAGGTGCTCGGATGACCCAGCGTGCCGACATCGTCGTCGCCGGCGCCGGGCACAACAGCCTCATCACCGCCGCGTACCTGGCGAAGGCGGGCTACTCGGTCACGGTCCTCGACGCGCGGCCGATTCCGGGCGGGGGAGCGTCAACGGAAGAGCCGCTCCTCCCCGGCTACAAGATCGACACGTGCTCGACCGGCCACACGCTGATCCGCGTCAACCCTCTTCTGGCCAAGGACGAGCTCGGGCTGCACAGCAAGTACGGCCTGACCTATCTCGAGCCCGACCCCGTGGCCCATGTGAGGTTTCCCGACGGCGAGTACATCACTCACTGGCTTGACCTCGACCGCACGTGCGAGGAGATCTCGCGGTTCTCGAAGCACGACGCAGACGCGTATCGCCGGATGATGGGCGAGTACGACGAGGTCAAAAGCGCGTACGCCGCTGCACGGAACACACCTCCGGGAACGGGGCCCTCACTGCAAGAGCTGCTGCTGAAGACTCGACACGGTTCGAAATGGGTCCGCATCGAGGCGATGAGCTCTTGGGACGTTATCCGACACGAGTTCGAAGACCGTCACATCCAGGCTTACATGCTGTGGCAGGCGTTTCAGACCGTGCAGGCCGTGGACGCTCCTGGCTCCGGGTCGCTCGCGTACTCGCTCGTTTACGGGCGCCAGCAGCGGAGCTGGAGCATCCCGCGAGGCGGCTCCGGCAAGCTGACCGACGCGCTCACCGCCTTCCTGGAGGATCACGGTGCAGCGGTCATCTGCGACAGCAAGGTCAGAAGGCTGGTCCTCGAGAACGGCAGGTGTGCGGGTGTCGAAACCGAGGATGGCGAGCGTTACATCGCGACGAGGGCCGTCGTCTCTACGATCCACATCAAGCACCTCATCGACATGGCGCCGCACGACGCGTGGCCCGAAGAATTCCACTTCGGCGTGGAGACCTATGACATCGGCATCAGCAACATGGGTGTCTATCTCGCGTCCACAGAGGCCCCGAAGTTCAAGACTCGCGAGGGCACCCAGAGTGCGGTGTCGGCGGGGCTGGCCGGCTGGCCCGAGGATTTCATTCGGATCGGTCGCGATGTCAAGGACGGTAGGTTCGTCGCCGGCGTCACGTGGCTGTTGGTGGCGACCCCGACGCTGGCCGATCCATCGCGCGCTCCTCACGACCACCACACGGTCAAGGTGCTGAGCCCGCAGTCATGGCAGCTGCCGCCCGGCGAGAAGAATTGGGACACGCTGAAGGAGAGGCACGCGGACTACCAGCTGGACCAGCTGCGGAAGCACGCGCCCAACTTCACCGGGGACAAGATCCTCGCCCGGCACGTCAACTCGCCCGACGACTTCGAGCTCGCGAATCCGCACATGATCCACGGGACGTTCCACGGCGGCGATCGCGGCCTCGCGCAGAGCGGCGGGTTGCGGCCGGTGCCTGGCTGGGGCCAGTACCGAATGCCGATACCCGGCCTGTACCAGACCGGTGGCACGACGCACCCCGGCGGCTCGATCACCGGCGCTCCGGGCCGCAATGCCGCGATAGTCGTCCTCGAGGACCTCGGGACCAGCCTCGAGCAGGTGCTGCAGGCTCCCGTCGCAGGAGTTCGCCGGTGATGCTGAGGTCGATCAATCCGGCAACCGGTCGCGAGCTCGCCACGTTCCCTGAGCTCGACGAAGCGGGAATCGAAGCCGCAATCGAGAAGGCTTACGAAACGCGCCACGCGTGGCGCGACGCCGGCCTGGACGCGCGGTCGGCGCTGCTCCGTTCGGTGGCCGGCGTCTTGCGAGCGGACAAATCCCGTTTCGCCGCGATGATGACGGCCGAGATGGGCAAGCCAATCATCGAGGCGGAGGCCGAGGTCGAGAAGTGCGCGTGGACGGCAGCCTGGCTTGCAGACAACGCTGCCCGCCTCCTCGCCGACGAGCCCGTCGAGAGCAATGCGACCAACAGCTACGTCCGATTTCAACCGCTTGGCGTAGTGCTCGCCGTGATGCCGTGGAACTTTCCATTCTGGCAGGCGCTGCGCGCCGGCCTTCCGGCGCTGGCGGCGGGCAACTGGATCCTCCTGAAGCACGCATCGAACGTGCCTCAATGCGCGCTCGCCGTCGAGGACGTGTTTCGTGAGGCGGGCTTCCCGGATGGCGTTTTTCAGACCCTTCTCATCGGACCGGGGCCGGTGGAACGGATCATCGCGGACCGGCGCGTGGCAGGCGTCACACTCACCGGGTCGGAAGCCGCCGGCGCCAAAGTGGCAGCGGCGGCGGGCAAGGCGATCAAAAAGTCGGTCCTGGAGCTGGGCGGCTCCGATCCGTTCATCGTCCTCGAGGACGCCGACGTCGCCATGGCGGCCACCGTCGGATGCCGCGCGCGCAATCAGAACAACGGCCAGAGCTGCATCGCCGCCAAGAGGTTCGTCGTCGTCGACTCGGTCGCCGACGAATTCGAGTCGCGTTTTTCGGCTGCCGTCGGCTCGCTCAAAGTGGGAGACCCGATGGACCGAACCCATCAGTTCGGCCCTCTTGCCAGGGCTGACCTTCTTGACGACCTCGAGCGCCAGGTCGATCGGTCCGTCGCGATGGGCGCGCGGGTGCTCATCGGCGGGAAGCGGATCGATGGCGCGGGCAATTACTTTCAACCGACGGTTCTGGCCGACGTGCGCGCGGGGATGCCGGTCTACAACGAAGAGACATTCGGACCTGTGGCGGCGGTCATTCGCGTCAAGGACGAGGAGCAGGCGCTGCGGGTGGCCAACGATTCGGACTTCGGCTTGGGATCGGCGATCTGGACCAAGGACATCGATCGCGGACGCAGGCTGGCGGAACGCGTCGAGGCCGGCCTCGTCTTCATCAACGGAATGGTTGGGTCCGATGCCCGGCTTCCGTTTGGCGGTGTGAAGAAATCCGGCTACGGGCGTGAGCTCTCCGGCTATGGGATCAAGGAGTTCGTCAACCTCCAGACGGTCTGGGTCGGGCCTGCCAAATGACTGATCTGATCAGGGTCGAGGGGGCGTCGAAGCGTTTCTCGAACGGGGTAGTCGTCTTCGAGAACCTGGATCTCGAAGTAGCCGAAGGCGAGACGCTGTGCATCCTCGGCCCCTCCGGGTGCGGCAAGACCACGCTGCTGAGGGCGATGCACGGCCTGCTGCCCCTCGACGCCGGCCGGGTTCTGATCGACAGCCGGCCTGTGATGCAGCCACGGCGCGACGTCGCCATGGTGTTCCAGCACTTCGGGCTGTTTCCGTGGAAGACCGTCACCGCCAATGTCGGCTACGGCCTCGAGCTTGCCGGGCTTGCCGAGACGGAGCGCCGCCGGCGGGTGGAGGAATACATCGAGATGGTCGGGCTGAACGGGTTCGAAAAGTCGTTCCCTTACCAGCTGTCCGGCGGCATGCAGCAGCGCGTCGGGCTCGCGCGCGCGCTCGCGATGCAGCCGCGCGTGCTGCTGATGGACGAGCCGTTCGGCGCTCTCGACGCCCAGACACGCGAGACGCTCCAGGACGAGCTGCTGAGCATCTGGGAGAGGACCGGCGCCCCGACCATGATCTTCATCACGCACTCGATCGAGGAAGCAATCGCCCTGGGCGATCGCGTAGTTGTCCTGTCGCCGCGGCCGGCGCGCATCGGCGAGATCCTGCGGGTCGACATCCCACGGCCTCGCACTGTCGCGAAGGTCATCGAGCATCCGGGCTTCGTCGAGCTGCGCGAGCGGTGCTGGCGTCAGCTGCGCAGCGAGGATCGCGTGGCGTGAGCGTGAAGGTCCGCGAAAGCACCGCGGCGCCGATCGCCCCCGTGGGCCGCCCGCGGCGCTTCTCGCTGATCCCCCGAAGCGGGCGCGAGTGGCTCGTCCGCGCGGGCTCTGTGATCGTTGTCCTGATCGCCTGGCAGCTCTATGCGCCGCACCTCAACCCGATCTTCCTGCGGCCGCCCAGCGATGTCGCGAAGGCCTTTGTCGACCTGGTGCAGGACGGCACGCTGGTCCAGGCGAGCATAGAAAGCGGACGGACCCTGGCGTTCGGTTTCGCGATCGCTCTATTGATCGGCTTGTCAGTGGGCCTGGGCAGCGCCCGATCCTGGTTCGCCTACAACGCGGCGAATCCCTGGATCACGGCGCTCTACTCGACGCCCACCGTAGCCCTGGTTCCTTTCATGAGCCTATGGCTGGGCATCGGCGACACCGCCAAGATCGCGGTGATAGCGCTCTTCGCAGTGTTCCCGATAATCGTGAACACCCAGCAGGGCGTGCGGTACGTCGACCCCGCGCTGATGGAGGTCGGGCGGGCATTCAACAGCAGCGAGCGGCGGCTGTGGACCGACGTCCTCATCCCGTCCGCCTTGCCGTTCATATTCGCGGGCATCCGACTTGCCATCCCTCGAGCCTTAGTTGGAATGGTGCTCGCGGAGTTCCTGATCAGCGTAGGGACAGGATTGGGGTCGCTGATCATCATCTACCAGAACACTTTCCGGGTCGACCGCATGTTCGTGCCCGTGATCGTCGTCGCGGCGATGGGAGTCGCTTTGATCTCCATCGCGCAGTGGTTGGAGGGCCGGCTCGTCCCCTGGGCGCGCCGGGATCGCTGATTCAGGAGGAGAGTGATGGTTCGTAGGTTCTCGAGCTTATTTGTTGTGGGGTTGTTCGCCATCGGGTGTGGCTCGTCGCCGGCGCCGGCCACCCCGGCTGAGAAGGCGGCAGTCTGCACCAATCAGACCGTCAAGCTGGCCATGCCGGTGACACCGCCCAACGTGGTGCACATCCCGCCCTACATCGCGCAGGACATGGGCATCTTCAAGGACGAGGGCCTGACCGTCGAGATCGCAAAGTTCGAGGGCGGCGTGGGCGCCTTCCGCGCCATGGCCGGCGGTTCCGTGGACCTTGCGGGGACCTCAGCGGAGCCGTTCATCACCGCCGTGTCACAGGGCGCAGAAGTCAAGGCCATCTACACCTACGCCCCGAACGTGGACGTCTCGTTCGTGGTCAGGGCCAACATCACGAGTCCGCAGGACCTGAAGGGCAAGAACATCGGCATCCAGGAGCCGGGTGGCTTCGCGGACGTCATGAGCCGCCTGGTGCTCAAGAAGTACGGGATCGCCGCCTCCGATGTGAAGTTTGTGACCACGACCACCGCGGGCCGGGTGACCGCGCTGATAGGAGGGACTGTCGACACGGGCGTGCTCCACATCGATCAGGTCAAGACAATCGCGAAGAGCAATCCCGGCATCCACAAGCTGGTCAACATGACAGACGTGGTGACCGACTACCAGTACGCGGTATTCGCGGCAAGCAATGACTCGCTCAAGAACAACGCGACCAAGATGGAGTGCCTCGTACGGGCGCTGATCAAGGCCGACCGCATGCTCTACGACACCTCGAAGAGGCAGCAAATTCTCGACGTGATGGTGAAGTACACCAAAGAAAATCCGCAGGTCGTTGCCGACACCTACGACGAGCTGGTGGCGCTGAAGGCCTGGCCGCAGAACGATGGCATCCCCAAGGCCAACATCGACGGCACCGCCAAGTCGCTCAAGGATTCGGGTCAGATCCAGACGGTGCCCACCTTCGACCAGCTGGTCGACCTCACGCTGGCCAAGAAGATTGTGAAGCAGCTGGGAGCGATCAAGAACTTCCCGTACTAGTTTCTTCCTCTCACGCAGGGGGGAGGGGCAAGGACCGCAGTCCTCGCCTCTCCCCGCGGGGAGGTCAGTCAGCGCTTCGATCCAATATCGCGACCAGGTTGCGAGCCGAAACCAGTCCTACAGGTTTGCCCGCCTTGTTCACCACCGGTAGGTGCCTGACGCCCAGCCTCATCATCTTGACCGCCACCACCGCGACATCTTCATCTGCATCGACAGTGGCCGGATCCGCCGTCATCACGAGGTCCGCCCTCGCCTGCTGAGGATCGACGCCATCAGCGATGGCCCGCACCAGGTCCCGCTCCGTGATGATCCCGACCAGGCGACCCTCGGACATCACCGCGACCGAATCCGAATCGTCCGTTCGCATCTGCCGCGCGACGTCGGCGATTGTCGCCTCCGGAGCTACTGATAGAAGTGGTCCGGGCGGGAGGTCCCTGACTTTCACGGTCATTCCACCTCGTACTTCATCGGAACCATTCGCTGGGAGCTCTTCGGCGGCCGGTTGTAGCTGCGCTTCTGGCGCGGAGGCAGCTTGATCTCCTCGCGAGGAACTTCCTTGTAAGGGATCAAGGACAGGAAGTGGCTGATCACGTTGAGGTGGGCAGCCCGCTTGTTGTCTGTCTCGACGACGTTCCAGGGAGCC
Source organism: Candidatus Eiseniibacteriota bacterium (assembly GCA_035300725.1). Classification (GTDB taxonomy): domain Bacteria; phylum Chloroflexota; class Dormibacteria; order Dormibacterales; family Dormibacteraceae; genus Palsa-870. The sequence goes on from DATGVE010000054.1 coordinate 25,122, forward strand.
TCCTTGATATCGCAGTACGCAAACATCTGGTCCTTCGCTTCCGAGTAATCGACCCACCGGGCGCGCGCCTGCAAGTCCATGGGACTCAGCTTCCAGCGCTTGCTGGGATCGTTGATGCGCCCGAGGAACCGGCGTTCTTGCTCATCGTCGCTGACAGAGAGCCAGTACTTGACAAGGATGATTCCCGAGCGGACCAGCATTCGCTCGAACTGCGGGCAGGTCCGCATGAAATCCTCGTACTCCTCATCCGTGCAGAAGCCCATGACGTGCTCGACGCCCGCCCGGTTGTACCAGCTGCGATCGAAAAGGACCATCTCGCCGGCCGAGGGCAAATGGGTGATGTAGCGCTGGAAGTACCACTGCGTCCGCTCCCTTTCGGTCGGGGCCGGGAGGGCGACAACTCGCACGAAGCGGGGGTTCAGCAATGCGGTCATCCGCTTGATGAGGCCCCCCTTGCCGGCGGTATCCCGGCCCTCGAACAGGACCACCACGCGCAGGCCGCGATGGCGGATCCACTCCTCGAGCTGGAGCAGCTCGACCTGGAGCCGGCGAAGCTCCTTGTCATAGTCCTTTCGGTCAAGGACGCCCTTATGCGACCCTCGCTGGCCGATCTTCTTGTGCTTCAGCTTCGTCGCCTGCGCCATGGGCAGCAATGTAGCAAGCGCTTGGCGTTCCCGGAACTAGAATGCGGGGTCGTGGTCAAGTTCAAGGGCACTCTGACCCCGACGGCGCGGGGCGGCGGCGGCACCCTTGTCCCGGTGCCTCGCGACGTCGCCGCGAAGCTGGGCCTCAAGGGCATGCCCAAGGTCCAGGCGGTGATCGCGGGACAGCCCTACCGCGGCTCGCTCATGCCGATGGGCGATGGAACCTACTGCCTTGGGGTCTTGAAGTCGATCCAGGAGGCAGCAGGGGTGGGGTCTGGCGACACCATCGACGTCCTATTGGAGCTGGATACCGCACCCCGGACTGTCGAGCCGCCGGCCGACCTCGCCCGGGCGATGGCGCTGGACACGAAGATGGCCGCGAACTGGGAGAAGCTCTCCTTCACGAACAAGAAGGAGATGGCGCTAAGCCTCGAGGACGCGAAGAAACCGGAGACTCGCGAGCGGCGCCTGAAGGCAGCGATCGCGAAGCTGCGGGCCTAATTCCATCGGGCTTCGCACAACCTGACGAACGCGAAGAGTTCGTCGAGTTGGCTCTGCAACGGCCGGTTGGCGCCGCGCTGGGCGCGGAGCTCCGCCATTTTTGCCGAGTAGAACCTGTAGTTGTTGCTCACTTTCCGGTGTCCTCCTTTGTCGAATTCCTGACCTTCGTCCAAGGTAGGAAAAGGACCCGGTCACCCATAAGGTGAGAAACACCCAAAAACACCGAGGCGGTACCTAAATCAGGTACCTGTTTTTCTGGGCGACGCCCGTTGGCGCCAAACGGACCTAACGGCCTTGAACGGGCGAGGCTCCACTAGCGATCCGGCTTTCCTGCTCGATCTTAAGGTCCAACCTTGTAGCTGGCGCTGAATCAACTGACGTTTCCTGAGCCTCGGCCAATCCTTGAACCAGTTTCACCGCACGTTTGGCGCAAAACGGAAGGCCCTTGTACCTGGCCGTGGGGCGATCAGTCCACCCGCTTGATACGGACCCACAGCGCGGCCGCGCCCGCCCGATCGCGCACCCCGTGGGCTACAAAGAAGCGTCCGAGGTAAGTCCGGACCGTTCCGTAGGAGAGGCCGAGCTGGCCCGCGATCTCCTTATCGGCGAAGCCGGCAGCAATCAGGTCAAGGATCTCCGACTGTCGCGGTGACACGTGTGTCCGGTTCAATGGGGCCTTAGAAGCCATTGTTCACCCAGCAAAGGCATTTATTTCAGTTGATGCCAGTAGCGCTGAGTATAAGCCAGCATGTCAAGTGAAACAAGTCTGAATTCCGCCGGCAGGACTTTGCATCGCGACAAGTGGCATCAACAGGCCGATCCCATAACGCACGCTAAAGGGCCGATGCGATGCCGCCTCAGTAGAAGTACCTATCGGTCTTCTAGCCGCTGCCGGTCCCGAACCAACGACGCAAGTCGAGTGCCGCGCGCGTGTGACCGCCGGCATCTGGAAATGACGACGTTTGCAATTGACGATCGTGGAGTATGCTCGGACAGGGGAGGTCAGCGCCGACCGCAGTGATCCGAGAGAGGCTGACATGGCTGGGGGTAGAGCACAGCGCCTGATGGAGTTCCGGCGACGCTGCGAGGGGCGCCTCCGGGATCTTCCGCTACCGTCTCCTTTCGACATCGAAGTCTTCTGCCATGCAGTCGCGGAGCGCCGCGGACGACCAATCGTCCTCAAGGCCGTGACCGGTATCGGCGCCCGGACGATGGGCGCCTGGATTCCCACTCCGTCGGTCGACCTGATCGTCTACGAGGAGAACACCAGCCGGTTCCACCAGGAGCACATCCTGCTCCACGAGCTGAGCCACATCATTTGCGACCATCAGCCCTTGGTGGTCGATAGCCACGTTGCCGCCGAACTGTTTCCCGACATCCTGCCCGAGGTTGTACGCGGCGTCCTGCAACGCCACGCGTACTCGACCGAAGACGAATTCGAAGCCGAGGTCCAGGCATCGGTGATCCGCGAGCGCGTGACAGCCCGGCGGCCGTTCGATCCGCCGACCTCAACCGACGCAGCCCTCTTCAACCGGCTGGAGGCTTTCAGACGGGGTGAGACACCTAACTGACATCCTGCTCCAGAGCGTCGGAGTGGGGCTGGCTCTGCTCGCGTTCGCGTACAAGCTGCCCGCGCTGTGGCACAACCGCGGGGACCTCTCGCTTCGCGCCTACGCGGGGACGGTCCTCTTCATGGCCGCCGCCCTGACCGTCCTGGTGGATCCGGCCTACGGCTGGATCGACCGTATGTCCGGCATACCCAACCTTGCGCAGCTGCTCGGTAACTGCCTTGGCCTGGCCAGTTCGTCCTCGTCTTTGATTTTTCTCGCGAGCCTCAACTACGACACCAAACGGGCTTCGCAGCTGATCCCCATTTCAGTGGGGACGGCCGCAGTCGTGATCACCGCGATGACGATCTTGTTCTTCGCCGGCGCCACGCGTCCCGAGACCAGGGACTACTGGGTGGCGTATGTAAGGCAGCCCGAGATCTCGGCCTACCGAGTACTTTTCGTGGCGTACATCGCGTTCGTTCTCGTGAACGTCACGCTCCGCACGCTGCACTACGCGTCGATTTCGATCCGGCCAGCGACGCGGATCGGCCTCCAGCTCGTGGCGGTGGGAGGGGTCGTCGGTCAGTTCTGGGTCGTGCTCGAGCTGGCCCGGGTGATCGCGCCGGTGCTCGCTTTGCCGTCGCCTCCCGCGGGCCTCGAGCTGGCCGGAAGGGCGTGTGTCGCTATCACCATCGGGCTCATCGCACTCGGGTCGACGATTCCGAGTTGGGGGCCCGGCCTGCACTTCGATGAGGCGGTCGCGTGGATCATGGAGTGGCGCTCGCTGCGCCGTCTCTATCCACTGTGGAGCGGACTTTATAGCGTGGCGTCGGAGGTCATGCTGACCCCGCCCCCCTCGCGCCTGGCTGATCTCTTCGACTTCCACGACGTCCACTTCCGCCTCTACCGGCGCGTCGTGGAGATCCGCGATGCCCTGCTGGTGTTGAGGGCCGATCCCGCCCCTGTCGGGGAGGCATCAGGCGGCGATTTCACCGCCGAGGTGCGCGAACTCGAGCGACTTGCGGGCGCTTACCGGCGGACAGGCCTGCCGAAGTCCGAGGCGGGCATCGCTAGCTGACCGCGAGCGCTGTCGGCGATATCGCTGACAACGATCTCGTGGACTTTGCGACCGCGGACTCTCTAGTTAGGCTCCGCGCAGCACGAGGGGCCGTCGACGACGGCAGACACAGGGAGGGCGACAGTTGGCTGTCAAGTTGCTTCCGGTCATCCCGGCCGAAATCGTCGTTCCGAGGGTCGGCCGAACCGAACCTGTGCCGACCGAGAGCATCGAGCGGCGGCTGCGCGCCAGCAGCTACACGATCTATGTCGATCTTCCGAACAACAGCCACGAGATGCTTCTCGTCCACGGGTACACCGGAGCCTTCGACCGAGTGTCGGGCACAGTCGCTACCTACCTGCGGTCGCTCGAGCTGAGGCGGCCAATTCGCCCGCTATACGGCCAGTGGACGCCAGAGCCGGAGATCGCTCCTGGAACCGTCGCGGAGCCGTCGGCGGCGACGATTGGGGTCCTCAAGCGGCGCGGCTACCTGACCGAGATGACGCCGCAGGAAGAGGAGGACCGCCTGGCCGGGATCGCCACCACGCTCCACAGGCAGGCCAGCCTGCGTCCCAACTACATCTTCATGCCGACTTACGACTGCAACCTACGCTGCTTCTACTGCTTCCAGGACCACATGCGGACCGACCCCGCATTCAAGCACCTGCTGCGAACCATGAGCGTGGGGCTGATCGACCGCATCTTCGAGGGCATACCGAAGCTAGAGGGCCTACACGGACTCGCCCCGGGCGACGTCAATCGTCGGTCGATCGGCTTCTTCGGCGGCGAGCCGCTCTTGCGCCAGAACCGACCCGCCGTCGAATACATCATGCGCAAGGCCGAAGCCATCGGCGAGGCAAACTTCTGGGCGGTCAGCAACGCCACGGACCTCGACGCGTACAGCGACCTGCTGGGACCGGGCAAGATCGCCCGCGTTCAGATCACGCTCGACGGGACGCCGGAAGAGCACGACAAGCGGCGCATCTATGCGGATGGGAGCGGGTCGTACCAGCGCATCGCTCGCAACATCACGATGGCGCTGGAGCTGGGCGCGTCAGTCGACATCCGCCTCAACATCGACCGCAACAACATCGACACACTTCCGGCGCTTGCGCAGGAGATGATCGCGCAGGGTTGGCCCAAATATCCCAACTGGAGCGCGTACACGGCGCCCATTCACGCCACCAACGAGAAGACCGAGCGCAAGACCACATATACGAGCTGGGGGCTCGACAAAGCGCTCGAAGAGCGGCGCGAGCTCCATCCGGAGATGCGTGTGATCGACCGCCCCGACGACGGGCTCAAGGACCAGGCGCGCTCGATCTTCGTCAACGAGGGACTGCCCAGTCATAAGGGGCAATTCTGCGGAGCCAACAGCTCGATGTACATCTTCGACGCCTTCGGCGATCTCTACGCGTGTTGGGAGCGCACCGGCGATCAGAAGATCCGCATCGGCAATGTCGAGCCCGATGGCGAGGTCAACCTCAGCCAGTTCGTGGTCAACGCTTGGCGCACGCGTAACGTCGCCAGCAACGCGATCTGCCGTCAGTGTCGTTACGCCCTGCATTGCGGAGGCGGATGTGCGGTGCTCGCCGAAGGGCGCCGAGGCACGCTCTCCGCCAACTTCTGCGACGGCTACGCAGCCCGCTTCCGCGCCATGGTCGCGGAGGCATATCTGGACCACGAGTCAGGTGTTGCGATGAATGTCCGCGAAGGCCGCGTGTGCGACCTCTAGTCATTGGGAGGTGATGTTGGTGCACGAACAGGAACTGGAAACACGGGAAGGGCTGGATCGGCTGGAAATGAGCGAGATCTTAAGTCTCAACGCTTCTGACCTCGACGTCGAAGAGCTCGAGTCACGACTCGAGATGGCGACGGCGGTCCCCAACGCTGACTGCTGGACCAACGTCTGCGTCATCCACTTCTAAGCGATCGAATCCAAACAGAAGGAGGTGAAGAGAAATGGATACGGAGACACGGGAACGGTTGGACGCACCGCAGGTACGCGAGATCAGCAGTCTCAACGCTGCTGACCTCGACGTCGAAGAGCTCGAATCCAGGCTCGAGATGGCGGCCGCGGTTCCCAACGCTGACTGTTGGGCCAACGCGTGCGGCATCAACCTTGCCTAACACCCGACAGACGGACTCGTGCGACCGGCGGGCGCGTCGCCGCAGGCGCGTCCCGCCCTCGAGTTCGCAGCTCGTCCGTCTGTGAACATGAAATCTGGGAGGCGACGACCTGAAGGACGTGGAGGCCACTGAAATCGTGAGTCTGAATGAAGCTGATCTCGACGTCGACGAGCTCGAGGCGCGGCTCGAAACCGCTGTGATGATTCCCAACGCAAATTGCTGGGTCCTGTACTGCGGCATCGACTGCATCCCAACCTAGTGGCTTTGAAATCCGTCGCCCCAGTCGATTTTCGACTCGAGACGCTCGCTGTGCGCTTGGAGCAGCTGCAGGCGGGCTGGCCGTCTGCGGTCAGGCTCGAGCTTGGAGCGGCGGCCAGCATCTACGACTACCATCCCTACCTCTTCGCTCCAGCCTTTTCAGGACTCGACGCAAGGCAGGTCGAAAGCCTGGCAGTCGCGGCGCGACTCTTCGCGAGCTTCATCTTTCTGTCCGACGAAGCGATCGACGGGCCGGCCGATGCGGCATTCGGTCCAATCGCGCCGCTGCGCGCTGCCGCCATGCAGTTCGAGGCATACCGGTTGCTGAACGAGCTCTTCCCGGCCGGCAGCCGGTTCTGGCCGCGCTTCGGCGGCTACCTGCGTGACCTCGCCGAGTCCTGCGTGATCGAAGCCGAGTTCGGAAGCGGTCGCCGGCCCTGGCATCAATTCACAGAAGACGTGGCCCGGAGCGTGGCCATCAAGAAGGCCGCCATCGCCAAGGCCAGCGTGGCGGGCCTTGCGGAGCTCGCCAACGAGGCGGGCCCGTCCGACGCCTTGGACGGCGCGGTCGACCATTACAACGTCGCCCATCAGCTCTTCGACGACCTTGGCGACTGGAAGAAGGACCTTCGGCGCCGGCAGCCGTCGCTGGTGCTAGCCCGGCTGCTGCCGGATGGGGGACCCTTCGGCGCCGACGAAGCCGGTCCGGAACTGGTCGGCGGAATCGCCCGCAAGCTCTACTACGAAGGTCACGCCGGCCATGTCCTGCGCCTGGCGCTCCTGGAGCTCGGAGAAGCTGACCAAGCGCTGACAGACGTGCCTCCGCTGCCGTTTGCCGATGCTGTCGCGGGCCTGCGCCGCCGCTGCCTGGACCTGGAGGCCGACATCGCGAAGATCGTGGCCGAGAACGCAAACCGGGTCAAAGCCCAGCCATCGGTGAATATCGTCATCCCAGTCGTCGCGGATCGATCATGGGCACGGCTCGCCTGGACGGCGCTGGAGAACACGCTGACCGAATGGCGACGCGGATTCGGCGAGGCGCGCCACCTGATGAACTTTCCGTGGGACCAGGGTTTTTCCGGCGCGACCGAGGTCCAGTCGGGAGATGTGTTCCAACGCTCACTGCTGGCCGAGACCCTGTACGAGGCGGCGGGACTGGCCGGTCCAGATGTCGAGCCGGCGGTCGCCCATGAGATCGCGTATCTCATGGGGCGCGCTCAGCCGCAGCCTCCAGGTGGCTGGAGCTACTTCCCTGAGCTGCCCGAGCTCCCGGCCGATGCCGACGACCTGGCTCAGATGATCCGGTTGCTGTGCCTCGCCGGGCGGCGGGACCAGGTGCAGGTCGCGTGCGATGGGGCGTTGGATGCCCTCCTGCAGAACGGGGCACACCCGGACGGCTCGCTGGAGACCTGGATTCTGCCGGCCGAGCTGCGTCTGCGGAGGCAGCAGCGGCAGGCGCAGTTCGTCGAGCTGGCCTGGGGCGCCGGCCCCGACCCCGAAGTGATGGCCAACCTGCTGCATGCGCTCCACGTCTACGATCCGGCACGCTTCGCGCCGGAGCTGGAGCGCGGGCTCGATTTCATCGAGAAGGTGCAGGCCGCCGACGGCAGCTGGTCGAGCACCTGGTATTACGGACCCTTCTACGGCGCCTTTGTGGCAACCCGCGCGCTGGCTGCAGCGCGCCCCTCGTCCGGTTCGCTGGCCCGCGTCATGGCCTTCGTGCGGCAGAGCCAGCTGCCCGACGGCGGCTGGGGAGTGGGCGGCGGCGCCGACGCGCTCAGCTCGAGCCTGGCGCTGCTGACTCTGGCGCTTGCCCCATCCGACCTCATCCAGCCTTCCGACCGTGAGCGCGTGCTCGTCGCGCGGCAGTGGTTGGAAGCCGCTCACCGCCCTGAGGGTTGGAGGGGCTGTCCCTTCATCCAGATGGACGTGGGTCGGGCTACAGGCGGGCCCGTCAATAAGGTGTTCTACAGCAGCCGCACGATCACGACAGCTTTCGTGCTGCGAGCGGCGCTGGCCTGGGACTTCCGCGAGGCGGGGTCCGCGTGCTGAAATACGATATCGGCTCCGAGATCGAACCCCTGACTGTCCCCATGATCGCGGTTCGCGGCTTGACCAAGGTCTTTCCAGGCGGGACCGCGGACCTCAGTGCCGTGTCTGAGGTCTCGTTCGACCTCGAGCCGGGCATTTTCGCGGCCATCACCGGACCGTCGGGCAGCGGCAAGAGCACGCTGCTGCACCTTTTGGGCGGGATTGAAAAGCCGACCTCGGGAGAGATCCACGTCGCAGGTAAGGAAATCCAGGCCCTGGGCGAATCCGAGCTGGCAACCTTCCGGCTGACGCAGGTCGGTTTCATCTTCCAGGCCTTCCACCTGATCCCCAACCTGACGATCTTCAACAACGTCGCGATGCCCGGACTGCTGGCCGGCTTCGCGAGCGGACCACTCCGCACGCGCGTCATGACACTGCTGGAGACAGTGGGCATACGCGACAAGGCCGATCGCCTTCCGCACGAGCTGTCGGGTGGTCAGCAGCAACGGGCCGCGATCGCCAGGGCGCTCGTCAACGATCCTCAGGTGATCCTGGCGGACGAGCCCACCGGCAACCTCGACAGCGCGGCGGGCGAGGCGGTGCTGCAGCTGCTGGGCGAGCTCAACGACCGCGGCAAGACGCTGCTCATGGTCACCCACGACCCCCGAATCGCGAGCTGGGCCGGACGACAGCTGAGGATGCGCGACGGCCGGCTGCTGACGACTGCCGATGGCGGGGCCGCCCAGGCGAGCGCGCCTCAGGAACCATGACCTGGCGGGCGCTCCGCGCATATAAGACGATCGCGGTCGCGAGCGTCCGGCAGCGCTGGTGGGAGGCCGCGGTGCAGGCCGGCGTCGCTTTGCTCACCATGGCGGTAGTCGGCGCTGGGCTCCTTACATCCTTCAGCGTTCCCGCCTCATACGCGGTCACCAAGCAGCAGCTCAACGCTCCCGATCTCTGGGTGGGCACCCTGTCGACCTCGGCGCTGGCACTCTACGCCGCGGTCGGGCAGCGGTCCGACGTCAGCGCTCTGACCCCCATCTACATGGTTCAGTCAGGCGTCATCAGAGTGGGCGGCAAAGAGCTGCCCGCGTCGATCAGCTCGCTGCCCGACCAGCCGCCTCCCGTGGGCAGCCTTGCCGTGACGGCTGGTGCGTGGCCTGCGCCGGACGCGAACGCGGTTCTGCTGGAGCGCGGCGCCGCCCAATCGATGGGGGTGACTCCAGGGTCGGAGGCGACGGTGGTTGGCGGTGGCGGTTCGCTCAGCCTGCATGTGGCTGGTGTGGTCCGCGACATCTCGCGCGCGTCTTATCCACTCTCCACGCCGGCCGCGGTTTACGTGACGGCCTCGGCATGGCGAACGTTGGGTGGCGATCCAGCCGCCGGCGCCGCTCGATTTGGGGCAAAGGTCCGCGACCTCTCGCGGCTGCGCGCAACCGCGCGGGCGATTCGCGACCTTGGCCCCGCCGGCGTGCCGATCACGATCAACGACGGCGCCCTCGTGGTGGAGGGGCTGAGTCCCCTGACCTTCGCACTCGAAGGCTTTCTGGTTCTCTTTGGACTCTTCGGTTTGGTCGCTTGCCTGTTCTTCATCGTCGGCACGACGCGAGCCGACCTGATCCGGCAGGCGCGAACCCTGGGGATACTTCGGGCGACGGGCTGGAGCCTGCGCCATGTCCGGCGACTCCTGATGTTGCAGCGAGGCGCGGCGGTTCTGCTCGGCGTGATCCTCGGCGCCCTGGCTGCCGTCGTGCTCGCGGGTTGGATGACCGGCCAGGTGGTCCAGCTCATGGGTCTGAGTCCTGCCCTCGACGCGGCCCCTGCCGTTCTCGCCAGCGTCGCCGGCCTGATTTTGCTCGCCGCAATTGGAGCGGTACGCCTCGCGACTCGCGGTTTCGGTAGGACGTCCCCGGCCACCATGCTCGCAGCCGGCTATCGGCAGCCTCCCAGCCGGCTCGCCCGTTCGCTCGAGGGCGGCCGCGGCGGCCTCGGGCCACGACTAGGGGCCGCGCTTCTCCTTGGGCGACCCGGTCGCACTAGCACCGCGGTTGCAGTGCTTTTGCTGGGCCTGGTGACGGTCATCTTCACCGTGATCACGCAGGCGTCTCTGTCCAGCTTCGGCTCACAGCCTTCGACGTGGGGCTACGCCTACGACTGGCGTGTCGACTATGTGAAAGGCCTGGCAGCGCCTGATGTGCAGCGTGCCCTGGACAGCACCGCCGGGATCCAGGGCAGCGTGCCCATCTACGACCTCAGTGCGACTCTCGACGGCAATCGAACCGACGCCCGGTTTGTGACGCCGAATCAGGACCTGCTGCGGTTCCATCTTCTTTCCGGGAGAGCCATCGGTTCCGACTCGGAGGTCTTGATCGGGGCCGGCCTTGCCGCTTCGACTGGTCTGGCGCCGGGCCGGAGCGTGGTGCTCCAGCTCGGGACCGACCAGGCCACAGTCCAGGTGGCTGGCGTTTATCGCGAGCTCGACAATCTGGGCCAGGTCGTGCTGGGTCGCGACAGCCTCCTGCTGCGGATACGACCACAGGCGACGCCCAGCTATTTCCTGGCCCGGCTGCAGCCTGGCGCCAACGCCGGAAGCGTCCGCAGCACGTTGGAGCAGAGTGTCGGCGGCCAGGTCGTGGTCAGCCCGGTCCGCGACTCGATCGCCGTGCCGCTCGGCAACGTCTTCGAGGCCGTGCTGCTGATCCTCGGCTTCGGGCTGGCGGCCGTGGCGGGCATGGTCATGTTCGCCATGACCATGATCCTTGCCGACGAGCACGCCTTCGTGATCGGAATCCTCAAGGCGATCGGTGCACGCAGGCGCCAGCTTGCGGCTAGCCTCGCGTGGGCGGCCGGCTTTTTGCTCCTCCCCGCGGTAGTGCTTGCTGTGCCGGCCGGCATCCTTCTCACCGCCGCGCTGATCGGCGGTTTGAGTGCAGTCATCGGAGGCGTCGACGCGGTGGTGCCTGCCGGCGGCCTCGTCCTGGCAATTCCCATCGCGCTGCTGGCGCCTTTGTTGGGGTTCGCGATCCCGGCCCGGGCCGCTCTCGCCGCGTCGCCGTTGGAAGCGATCGGGATGGAGCGATGAGCGAGGTCGCCGTCGCCGCCGGCTACGTGGCGCCGCTGGCGCGGCCGAAGTTTCGCGCGTGGCTGCGCGTGGTCGCGGTGGTGGCGATCCCGCTTGTCGCGGGAGCGATCGCGATGCTGGTAGCGCAGCTCGTGGGAGTCACCGGTCGCGGGCGCTCGGTGGCGTTTTACGGGGCCCAGCTGATCGCCGCCCTTGTGGTCGCGCAGCGGATGTACGGACTGCGCGCCGTTGGACTCGGGCGACCCAAGCTTGCCGTGATGGGCTGGCCAGCCGGACTGGTCGCCGTGCGGCTTGTGCCCTGGCTGTTGCTCATCCCTCTCCAGGGTTGGACGCACGATCCGGTGTTGTTGCTCTCAGCTTTCGCCTACTTCCTTCTATTCAACGCGGCAGCCGAGGAGCTGCTGTTTCGCGGCCTTCTCGTCCGGGGGTTCCTTGGGCTGGGCGCCGGTGTGCTGCTGGCCGCGTCGGCCAGCTCGGTAGTCTTCGCGCTCTTCCACCTCGGCGGCGGCTTGCTCTTTCTCCCTGTCTTTGCAGCCGACGGCCTGGCGTTTTGCGCGCTTCGGTTGCGCACCGACAGTCTGTACCCGCCGATCGCCGCTCACTCCGTGCTCAACTTCACGACTGCCGCGGTTCTCGTCTCGGCGACCGTCGTCAGCGACGCGCGGGCAATCAGCTACGTGCTGCTGGTGGTGGTCGTCGACGTCGCGTTCTACATCGCCTCCTCCCGGCTGGGCAGAGGCAAGTCATGAGGATCCTCTTTTGCCCAATCGGGAGCCGCGGCTTCGTCTATCCCATGATCGGCATCGCCCAAAGGCTGCAACAGCGTGAGCATGAGGTTGCGTTCGCGACCTCGATCGACTTCGCGGGCGTCATCGCGGGCGCGGGCATGGAGCGGCTGCCCCGCGGCAAGACGGACGGAGCAAGCTTCCAGCTCAACAACTGGGGCCATCCGCTCGCTGTCGCGATCCAGGTCCGCCACGTGCAGCACGCGATCGAACGCTTCCACCCCGACGTCATGCTCAGCAGCACCCTTGCGCTCGGGCCGCTCATCGCGGGCGAGCTCGGCGATGTGCCCGTGGCAATGCTTGGACTCGCGACCTACCTGTGGCCGGTGGCCGTCCCCGGAGGCGCACACCGCAGCGCGGAGCCGAACGCGGAATACACATACCGCGAGATGCTCGCGCTCTACAACGCAGCACGCGGCCTCTTCGGTCTTAGCGCCACGCCCGGTTCTTTGAATGCATCGCCACTGCTGGGCTCTCGCTACTTGCTCCAGACGGTGCCGCTTCTCGAGCCGCTGGCCGAGCACCTGCCGGACCGCGTGCGATTGGTGGGCTCCTGTCTCCACGAGCTGGACGCCCCCAACGCGGAGCTGCTCGAGTGGCTCGAGTCGCAGAGCGACAGCCGGCGACTGCTCTATGTCCAGCACGGCTCCGTCTTTCGTGCCGGTGACAGCTTCTGGTCCGGCCTGGTAACCGCCTCCGACGAGCTAGGGATCAGGATGGCCGCATCGATGGAGCGCCACCGAGGTGCTCCACCTGCGTTCCGTGACGCGAACAGGTTGGTGAGCGGCCATGTTCCCCAGCACCCTGTTTTGGAGAAGGCCGACGGCGTGGTCTGCAGCGCCAACACGACGGCGGTGTTAGGTGCGCTCACGCACGGCCTGCCGCTGCTGGTTTTCCCGACCGGAGGCGAGCAACCGGCGCTGGCTGCCCGCTTGCTGGCCGCCGGGGCGGCCGCGATACTGCCCGCCGCGTCGCCAGTGGAGGATCTGCGCTCAGCATTGGAGCGGACTCTCGATGGGGCCGGCCAGCGACACGCGGTGCGCCGGCTGCAGTCGGCCTTTGCCGAGCTTGATGGTCCGGGCTTGGTCGCGATGGCGTTGGAGGAGCTGGCGGTGCCTGCAGTCGCCAGCGGTGTTGCATGATGGAGGCAGGCGTGCGCCTCGACACCTCCGAGCGCACCGATTCCTTCGTCCTTCGCGGTCGCAACGGGACCCGGATGCGGCTGTCGCCCATCGCTTACTACTTGCTCGAGAGGGGCCGGGCCGGCCATTCCCAAGAGGAGCTTGCCGCCGGGCTAGCGGAGCTGACGGGTCAGCCGGTGTCCGTCCCTGAGGTGGAGGACGCCTACCTGCGGCTCGAAGAGCGGGTGCGGTCGATCGAGGACCGGTCGGCGCCCACTCCATCTGGCTTCTGGCTCGCCGTGCCGGTGATCCCGGAAAACTACGTCGCGCCGATTGCGCGAGTGGTGGCTTATCTCTTTCACCCCGCCGTCGCGGCGGTGCTGATCGCGCTGGCCACGGTCTCGGTCGGGCTCGCACTGGGGGGCGGTCGAGTGCCGGCACCAGGCTCCGAATTTCTGCCGGCTTATGGCCTGTTCTTCCTGTCGCTGATCGCGCACGAGTTCGGGCATGCCGCCGCGTGCGCCAGGTACGGCGGCCGGCCAAGCGCCATCGGCGTTGGGATCTACCTGGCCTTCCCGGTGCTGTTCAGCAACGTCACAGCGGCCTGGGATATGCGGCGCTGGCAACGAGTGGTGGTGGACCTGGGCGGCATCTACTTGCAGGGTCTCGTCGGCGCCGGGTACCTCGCCGCCGCCCTGGCCACTGGCAGCAGCACTCTCGTCCTCGCCAGCGCCCTCGTGGGATTCAGCTGCCTGCTCTCGTTGAACCCGTTCTTCAGGTTCGACGGCTATTGGGCGATCGGCGACGCGCTCGGCGTGGTCAACCTCGGCCTCCAGCGCGGCCGCCTGATGAACTACTTGCGCGAGCGCATTGCCGGCCGCCGTCCGCCGGCGCTGCCCTGGCCGCCCGCCGTTTCGGCGTTGGTCGCCACCTACCTGGTAGCCGCAACCGCGACCTGGGTCGCGTTCCTTGTCTTTGTTGTCCCTTCCCTCGTCGGGCGTGCTCTCGCGTACCCGGCCATGCTCAGCGCTGACCTGCCCAGCCTGTGGGGGCCCACACACAGCCTTCCCGCCGGTGCCGACCAACCCTTGCTCGTCGGCGGTCTGGTCGTGATCGCGCTTGGCACCATCCTGGTCCGCCTTGGAGTCGTGACTGTCAAAACCCTCGGGCGCCTCCGCGGGAGGAGGTCCTGATGGCGACCGCGATAGCCGCCGCGCGGGCGCCTGGCGTCGCCGCTTACCTGGCCGGTGTGGAGTCACGGATCAAGGCATTGCACGCCGCGGAGTCCAGACACTGGGTCGCGGTCGACCCGCGGCTGGGAGAGGCTGTGGACGCAGTCGCGTGCCTGGCAGGGAGCGGCGGCAAGCGGGTGCGGGCCCTCTTCGCCTACTGGGGTTTTACCGGTGCGGGGGGCGATCCCGAGTCGCCGCAGATCGTCGACGCCGGTGCAGCCCTGGAGCTGATTCACCTTGCGGCGCTGATCCACGACGACTTGATGGATGCTTCAGCCCGCCGCCGCGGTATGCCCACGCTGCAGGTGATCTTCGCCGACCTCCACCGGCGCCGCGACTGGACGGGCAGCGCCAAGCAGTTCGGCGAGGCGGCGGCGATCTTGCTTGGGGACCTTGCCCTGTTCCACGCGGATTCGCTGCTTGCGACCGCCCCTGCAGGGGTGCACCAGATCGTTGCGGAGCTGAAGCTGGAGATGGCGATGGGGCAATATCTCGATCTGCACGCCACCGCCGCAGGCGGTGCGGATGCGGAGACAGCGCTCCGAGTCGCTCTCTACAAGACCGCGCGCTACTCGGTCGAACGTCCGCTCCACCTGGGCGCTTGCCTGGCGGGGCGCCTGGGCGAGCTGGCACCGGAGCTCAGCACATATGGCCTCCCGCTGGGGATCGCATTTCAGCTCGCCGACGACCTCCTCGGGGCTTACGGCAATCCCGCCCAGACCGGCAAGCCGGTGGGTGATGACGCCCGCCAGGGCAAGCCCACACTGCTCCTTGCGACCGGCGGTAGCCGGCGCGAGGTCGAGCAGGCCATCGAGCGTCTCGTGGCCGAGGCGGTGGATGCCGCAGCTCGGTCCGGCCTGGTGCAAGAGGCAAAGGTGGCGCTGGTCCAGATGGCAGAGTTCGTCAAGACCAGGTGCAGCTGATGGCTACCGGCCTGCGGTCGACATCCGCTCGCAAGGATGCCCACCTGCGGATAAACCTGGCGGAAGACGTGAGTTCGGATATGCCAACCGGGCTGGATGAGTTCCACTTTCGCCACCTGGCGCTGCCCGAGATCGACCTCGCCGATGTTCGGCTCGGGACAGATTTTCTAGACTGGCGACTGGCCGCGCCGTTCCTGATCTCCTGCATGACCGGGGGCACCGAAGCGGCCGGGCCGATCAACCGCACCCTGGCCGTTGTCGCTCAGCACCACGGATTCGGGTTGGGCCTTGGCTCCGGCCGGGTGCTGCTGGAGCAGCCTGAGCTGCTGCCGACTTTCGACGTTCGCGACGTCGCGCCCGACGTCCCGCTGCTGGCCAATCTCGGTGCCGTGCAGCTCAACCGCGGGGTGACCGTCGATGACGCGCGCCGTCTCGTCGACATGCTGCGGGCCGACGCACTCGTCCTGCATCTGAATCCGCTGCAAGAGTCGCTGCAGCCATCGGGCGACGTGGAGTTCGGCCGGCTGCTGGAACGGATCGAGACGCTCTGTGGCACTTTGGGTGTTCCGGTCATCGCCAAGGAGGTCGGTTTCGGCATCAGCGAGGCGGACGCGGTCCGTCTCGCGGAGGCGGGGGTTCACGCAATCGACGTCGCGGGCGCGGGAGGCACCTCCTGGAGTGAGGTGGAACGGCACCGTTTGAGTGGGCCGCTTCAGAATGTCGCGGCGGCATTCCGCGGGTGGGGAACTCCGACCGCGGAAAGCCTGGTCCAAGTGCGCGGGCGGCTGCCTCGCCTGCCCCTTATTGCCAGCGGCGGGATTCGCAATGGCATGCAGGCGGCGGTGGCAATGGCGCTGGGCGCCGACCTCGTGGGTGTCGCGGGCCCAATGCTGCGCGCCGCCTCGCGCGGTCAGGCTGCGGCGGGCGACCTGGCCGTGGAGCTGGTCGAGACGTTGCGGCGGGTCATGTTCTGCACGGGCGCTACCAACCTGGGCGCTCTGCGTCAGGTGCCGCTAGCCCGCGACGGACGCTTCCGAAGCGAGGCGGTGGAGTTCGAGCTGCAGACTGGGCCGGGCCCCTCGTTCCACGATGTCACCGAGCGAGTGCAGGCGGCGGTGGCACGACTCGGACTGTTCGAGGGAGTGGTCGTCGTGTTCTCCATGCACACCACCGCCGCGGTGGTGGTGAATGAGGACGAGCCATTGCTGCATGCCGACTTCGCGCGCTTTCTGAACCGGCTCGCACCGCGGCTCGCTTACGAGCACGACGACCTGTCGCGCCGGCAGTCGGTTCCCCCCGACGAGCCGCTAAACGGTCACTCACACTGCCAGCAGCTGATGCTCGGCCAGAACAGCGTCATTCCAGTCGACCGGGGGCGTCTTCGCCTTGGATCCTGGCAGCGTGTCTTCCTGGTGGAGCTGGACGGCTCTCGACCCAGGCGCCTCCGGGTCCAGACGATAGGGCGCTGACTGCGCCGGGCGTCCGTCAACTGAAATAAATGTCTCTGCTGGCTGTGCCCTTACCTCGATTGCTAGACTGGCCGCGTGCCTCGTAGTGAGCGCGCTCGGACGCTGGCTGCAAAACTTGATCGCCTCTTCCGCAGCGTTCGGCGGCGGGGCGGAGACGAGTTCAGCTACGAAGAGGTCTCGCGCGCACTGCGAGCGGGCGGCGGCCCCACCATCTCTGCCACTTACCTCTGGCAGCTGCGGACGGGTAAGCGGGACAACCCGACCAAGAGTCACCTGGAGGCGCTGGCGGAGTTCTTCGGCGTCAGCCCGGCCTACTTCTTTGATGAAGACGTGGCTGCGCGCGTCGACGGTCAGCTCGACCTGCTCGCTGCGATGCGGGATTCGGGGGTGAGCCGGATCGCACTGCGCTCGTTCGGGCTTTCCACGCAGACGTTGGAGGCGATCGCACGGATAATCGAGAATGCCCGTGAAGCCGAGGGACTCCTCCCCGTCCCCAAAGAGGGCCGGAAGCGCCGCGGAGCGGGCGCCCGATCCTGAGCAAGGCCCTGGGGCTGCTCTGACCCGTAGAGGCGTCGCCGGGGCGGTTACCGAGGTGGCCGCCCCCGCCAATGTCGTCGCTGCGCTGCTGGTCGTGATGGCCGTCAGCACCGCCCCGCCGGCAGATGCGCTGCGCTGGGCGGTGATCTCGATCCTCTTCGCCAGCGTCCTGCCGATGGCCTACGTGATAGCGCAGGTGCGACGCCGGCGCGTCACCGACCGGCATGTGCGCATCCGCGTGCAGCGGCGGCTGCCGATGCTGATCGCGATCGCTTCGACGGTGGCTGGGCTCGCACTTCTCACTGGGTTCGGGGCGCCCCGCCCGCTGGTCGCACTGGCGGCCGCCGGAGTCGCGGGGCTGGTGGTGACGGCGGTGATCACAGAGTTCTGGAAGATCTCCTTGCACGCCGCAGTGGTGGGCGGCGCCGTGACCATAGTTGTGATCGTGTTCGGCATTTCATGGCTGCCTTTTTTCGCTCTGCTGGTGTTGGTCGGGTGGGCGCGCGTAGAGCTCGGCGACCACTCGGTGGCCGAGGTCGTCGGCGGAGGGGCCGTGGGCTGTGCCGTGGCCGCCTCCGTGTTCCTACTGCTCAGATAGCCGAGGGATTCAACGGCCGACTCTGTTCAGTTGCGGCTCGACGATGACGCACCTTCGGCGCCAAGTGCGGAATCGGACGGAAGCTACGGGCCCGGGTTCGGGTTCGAGGCAAGCTGGCCGACGAGCAGAAGCGTCGTCGGGTAGAGGCCCAGCGCGATTGAAGCCACGCCGCTCAAAGCAACCACCGATGTTGTGGTGAGAGATGCAGGCACGGCGTCGGTCCGCGTCGAGCTCGACCACACCGGGATCAGCACGCGCACGTAGTAGAAGACCGACACCACGCTCATCAGCACCGCCAGCACGACGAGCCAGGTGTACCCCGCGCTCACACCCGCGGTGAACAGGAACAGCTTGCCGAAGAAACCCACCGTCGGCGGGAAGCCCGCGAGCGACAGCATGAAGATCGTCATCAGGATCCCCAACACGGGATTGCGACGCCCCAGGCCCTCGAGGTCGGCAAACGCATCGCGGTCTCCATCGGGTCCCGCCAGCAGTGTGATGACCGCGAACGCGCCGAAGTTCATGAACATGTAGATGAACAGGTAGTAGAGGACAGCAGAGAGCCCGGCGTCGCCGCCCGCGATCACCCCGATCAGGATGTACCCCGCCTGCGCGACACCCGAGTACGCGAGCAGGCGCTTCAAGCTCGACTGCGCGATCGCCATCACGTTGCCGACGACCATGCTCGTCGCCGCGACGAAGGCCAGCAGCACCTGCCATTCCGGCGCGAGGTGGGGAAGACCACCGGCGAAGACGCGC
Source organism: Candidatus Eiseniibacteriota bacterium (assembly GCA_035300725.1). Lineage (GTDB taxonomy): Bacteria > Chloroflexota > Dormibacteria > Dormibacterales > Dormibacteraceae > Palsa-870. Next base: position 43,799 of record DATGVE010000054.1, read on the forward strand.
ACGATCATGGCGAAAGCCGCGGCCTTGGTTCCCACCGACATGAACGCGGTCACCGGAATCGGCGCGCCCTGGTACACGTCGGGCGTCCACATGTGGAACGGCGCGGCGGAGACCTTGAAGGCGAACCCGACGCCCATCAGCACTATGCCCAGCAGGATCAGTGGATTGGAAGATGCGGATGAGGTGAGCCGGGTCGCAATTTCCGGGATCACCGTGGTGCCGGCGCCTCCGTAGACGAGCGCCATTCCATAAAGAACGAAGGCGCTCGCGAACCCGCCGACCAGCAGATACTTGGCGCCTGCCTCCTGCGACCGGCTGTCGGTCCTCACGAAGCCGCACACGATGTACAGCGCGATCGAGAGCAGCTCGAGGCCAAGGAAGATTGTCACCAGCGACGTTGCTGAGGCCAGAACCATCATGCCGATCACCGCGGCCATGATCAGGATGTGGAACTCGCCTTCGAGCAAACCGCGCTTGCGAAGGTACGAGTGCGACAGGGCGACCGTCAGGATGCCGAGGGAGGCGAAAAGGATCTCGAAGAAAAGCGCGAAATTGTCGCCAGTCGCGAATCCGTGATAGGCGGGTCCGCCCAGGCCGTAGAGCCAACGATAGACAGCCGTGCCGAGCGAGTAGGAAAAGCCTGTCACCGCGACGATGGCCACTGCACCTCCGCGTCGCGGTTTCGGCAGCGCCAGGTCGACCACTATCGCGAACAGGAAGAAGCCGGTGAGAGCCGCGATGGCGGCGATCTGGCTGAGGTCGGCAAGCCCCTGCGCCCACGTGTAGTCGAGGGCGGGATTCATCTGGCCAACCCCGGCATGCCGACCGCGGACATCAGGCTCGTGAGGAAGTTGGGATCGAGTCCGATGGCAAACATCAGCACGACCAGAGGCGCCAAGAGGAAGAGCTGGCCCGTGTGGATGTCCGATTTCGGCACCGGGCCTTTGGGCGGGCCGTGCATGACGCCCTGGAACAGCCGCAGCATGTAGACCGGCGCCAGCACCAATCCGATTGCACCGAACACGGCCAGGACCGGCGCGCGCTCCCAGGCCCCGAGCAGTGTCATGAACTCGCCGGCGAAGCTGTTCAGACCAGGCAGGCCGAGCGCGGCGAGCGTGACGACAAAGAACACCGCCGCCATCACGGGCATGCGAGGCGCCATGCCGGCCATGGCCGAGCGGTCACGAGTCCCAGCGCGATCGGAGATCCAGGCCACGATCAGGAAGAGCGCCGGGATGATCAGGCCATGGTTGACCATCTGCAGCACCGCGCCCTGCTGGCCCTGCACGTTGTAGGCGAAGATCCCCAGCACGATGTAGCCCATGTGGCTCACGCTGGAGTAGGCGACCAGCAGCTTCATGTCTCGCTGCGCGATCGCCATCAGCGCGCCCCAGATGATCGCGGCGACCGCGAGCACCGGGATGACCCAGCGCCAGTCCCACCAGTAGACGGGATTGGGGAACAGGGGCACCGCGATGCGCAGGAAGCCATACGCGCCTGCCTTGCCCATCACCCCGGCGAAGAGGACCAGCATCGGCGTGGGCGCCGCCATGTACGCGTCGGGGAGCCAGCTGTGGAAGGGGAACAGAGGTGTCTTGATTGCGAAGGCGAGCGCGAAGACGAAGAACAGTCCGAACTGGATCGAAGCCGACGGCGGCATCGTCGCGAGCAGAGCCAGGTCGAACGTCTTCTGTCCGGTGAAGACGTACTCGCCGATGACGCCGACCAGCATCAGCAGCGATCCCGCCAGGGTATAGAGCACGAACTTGATCGCCGCGCGGCCTGGCTGCTCGCCCTCGCCGAAGATCCACAGGAGGAAGTAGGCGGGGATGAGCATCGCCTCCCAGAACACATAGAAGAGGACGAGGTCCGTCGCCATGAACACTCCCGCGAGTCCCGCGGACATGGCGAGCATCAGCGCGATGAAGCGGTTCAAGTGACGCGTGCTGAGCGGCGTGGCGAGAATCGCGATCACCGTGAGGAACGCGTTGAGGACGACGAGCCACAGGCTGATGCCGTCGACGCCAAGGCGATAGAAGATGCGCAGCTGAGGAATCCAGCGCACGGTCTCGGCCAACTGAAAGCCGCGCTGGCTCGGATCGAAGAAGTACGCCATTTCGAGGGCGATCGCCAGGCTCGCGAGCGCCACCGTCACGCCCCAGAACTTGGCGAGCCGCGGCGGCATGAAGGCGATGAGCGCGGCGCCGACGAGCGGCAGCAGCCAGATGATCGTCAGCAACATCAGGCGCTCCTCACTAGCAGCAGCACCGCCGCCACCACCGCGCCGCCGACGAACACGAGCACGTAGTTGCGGAAGTAGCCGCTCTGGGTGAGGCTCAGGCTGCGTGCCGCCGCCACTGCCGCGCGCCCGGTGCCCACGACGGCGCCGTCGAGGACGGTTCTTTCGACGTCTTTGGCGCCCCAGCTGGCAATCGCATCCATCGGACGCACGAAGGCGAAGTCATAGATCTCGTCGACGTAGTACTTGCGCTCGAGCAGGCGCTGCGCCCAGGGCACGTTCGCGCTCCAGGTCTGCCACGTGCGCTCGACGTAGAAGCGGTAGGCCGCGAAGAAGAGAAGCGTGGCGAGGACCATCGTGATGAGGCCGACGACGACCGCGCCGGCGTTTTCCTCCCAACGCAACTGGCCGACGGCTGAGGCGAGGAAGTCCGAGACCGCCGACGGGCCGATTCCCAACGCGCGGGTTTGTATGAACCCGCCGACCACGGACAGCGCGGCCAGGATCAGGACCGGGACGAGCATGACCGGGGGCGCCTCGTGCGGGTGCTCGACGGGGCGCTCGGGCGACGGTTTGCCCGCGAAGGAGATCCACCACATGCGTCCGGTGTAGAAGCCGGTGATCAAGGCGGTGGTGGCGCCGATCACCCAGACCGACAGCGAGAGAGGGTCGCCCCTGGAGAAGGCGGCGCCCAGGATCTGCTCCTTGGAGAAGAAGCCGACGAGGGGGATCACGCCGACCAGCGCCAGCGATCCGATAAGGAACGCTCCCCCTGTGCGTGGCAGCTGGCGGAACAGGCCGCCGTATTTGCGCATGTCCTGCTCGTCATGCATCGCGTGGATGACGTTGCCGGCGGCCATGAAAAGGAGAGCCTTGAAGAAGGCGTGGGCGAGGAGGTGGAAGAAGCCGAACGAGTAGGCGCCGATGCCGACCGCCAGGAACATGTACCCGATCTGGCTCATCGTCGAGTAAGCGAGCACTCGTTTGATGTCGGTCTGGACGATCGCGATGGTCGCCGCGAATAAAGCAGTGACAGCGCCGACGATCGCGA
>DATGVE010000055.1:0-4415 GCA_035300725.1 Candidatus Eiseniibacteriota bacterium
GTGAGGCCGAATGACTCGTCGTGGCTTAGGATCTCCGCTTCGAGGACCGCGCCAGCTTCGAGGTCGGCGAACGGTGTCAGATCCAGGCGCGCCATAACTTCAGAGGTGGGGCCCGCCGCTGCGACACGGCCATTTACCATCACGACAATGGTGGTCGCGAGACGCGTGACCTCCGGGACCGAATGGCTGACATAGATGATGGGCACCCTGATCTCGTCGCGGAGACGTTCGAGATAAGGCAGGATCTCGTCCTTGCGCGCATCGTCGAGAGACGCAAGCGGCTCATCCATTAGCAACAGCTTGGGCGAGGCCAGCAGCGCCCGGCCTATCGCCACTCGTTGCTTCTCGCCGCCAGAGAGAAGGCCCGGACGGCGGCGGAGCAGATGTCCGATACCGAGCAGCTCGACCACCTGGTCGAGATCGCCGAAGCGCTTTGCAGCGGGCGTGAACCACCAACCATAGAGCAGGTTCTGGCGCACGGTGAGATGCGGGAAGAGGCGTCCTTCCTGAAAGATGTAACCGATGCGGCGGCGATGCTTTGGCACGAAGATGTGCCGGTTAGTGTCGACGAGGACGTCGCCGTCAAGCGAGATGTGAGCTCGGTCGGGACGGATGAGGCCGCAGATGATGTTGGCGAGCGATGTCTTGCCCGCCCCGGATCGTCCGAACAGCGCCGTGACGCCCCCCTCGCTGACGAATTGGCCTTCAAGCTCGATTGACCCGAGCCGATGCCGCACATCGACCGTGATCATGCCTCGACTCCGATCCGGCGCCCAACCACGCGCCCGATTGCTTCCGAAACGAGGAGGGCGAACATGGCGACGGCGACCGCTATCGCAGTGAGCCGAAACGCCGCTGGTTCGCCTCCGGGTATCTGCGTGAATGTGTAGATGGCCGACGGAAGCGTCTGGGTTTCACCCGGGATGTTGGACACGAAGGTGATAGTCGCGCCGAACTCTCCCATGGCGCGCGCGAACGAGAGGATGGTGCCGGCGATGATGCCCGGCAACATGAGCGGCAGCGTGACTGTCAGGAAAACCCAAACGGGATGGGCACCGAGTGTGCTCGCCGCGTCCTCGAGTCCACGGTCGACCGCGTCGATGGACAGCTGTATCGCGCGCACCAGGAGCGGGAATCCCATCACGGCGCTGGCGAGGGCCGCGCCCGTCCACCGGAACGCGAACACGATCCCGAACGTGTCAGCCAGGAAGGCGCCGATCGGCCCGCGGCGGCCGAACAGGAGGAGTAGGATGAATCCGGTGACCACGGGCGGGAGCACCAGCGGTAGGAACACAATACCATTTAGGATCGACCTGCCCCAGAACTTGCCCCGGGACAGCAGCATGGCGATGAGCAGCCCTGGCGCCAGGCTCGCGACCGTAGCCCAGAGCGCGACCCGCAGGCTCAATCCGACCGCGGTTATTTCCTCAGGTGTCAAGGTGGGCACGGGGCGCCTCAGTTCAGCATCGTGAAGCCCTGTTTCTCAAAAATAGTGCGCGCTTGCGGCGATTTGAGCTCGTCGAGGAAACCTCCTGCGTCCGGGCTTGTCGAGCCGCTTGTCAGTGCGATGGGATAGATGATGCGGGGGTGCGTTGCGTCGGGCAATATCCCGACCGTCACAACGCTCGGGTCGGAGACCGCATCAGACTCGTAAACGATGCCGAGCGGTGCTTCGCCTCGGGAGACCAGGAGGAGTGCGGCGCGCACGTTCTCGGCCTGGGCAATGCGACCCTTGACCAGCTCCCAAACGCCGAGCATTTCGAGCGCCGCCTTGCTGTATTTTCCAGCCGGGACCGCGTCCGTGTTGGCCAATGCGAGATGGCCCTGTCCAAGAAGCGAGGCGAGCGGAAACCCTGGTTTAATATCGACCTGCAGATTAGTTCCCTTTGGAGCAATGAGTACCAGGCGGTTGGAAAGGAGGTCTGACCGCGTTTCCGGCCTGATGAGTTTGCGCTCGGCCAAGTATTCCATCCAGTCGAGATCCGCGGAGATGAAGATGTCAGCTGGTGCTTCTTGCTCGATCTGCTTGGCGAGCGCGGAACTCGCCGCATACGAGACCACAGCCCGCTTACCGGTCCGCCCCTGCCACTGGGCATTGATCTCATCGAGGGCGGTCTTGAGGCTCGCGGCTGCGAAGACGAGGACTTTGCCGCTTTGTGCCTCTGGCGCGTTGCCAAACGTCGAAAGGACTAGCAAGAACAGGGCCGCAGACAACCTCAATGCGTTTGCTTTGAGGCAGCGCGAGGTGGAGGATCTAAGAGCAAAATCTGGCGCAACTCCGTCGAAGACGTGTTCCATTGCTGATCTCGCTGCCAATATCATGTCGCTTAACGTTGGCTAAAGCTAGCGCGCATTCCACAAAAGTGGATACCGGTTTTGTCATCAGAATACGCGCAAGCTATTGAACTGGAGTTCTTGCGAAGCGGATTCCACTTCGCCGGAAACTGCTCTAGGCGTCACGATGCGCGGCGCTGCTCTCGAATGCATCTGGCGAGTGCGGAATTTTTGCGAATGGAAGAGGAGCCGTGGCGATCGCCCGTTTCGAGCAAGAGGCCGGAGCCTCCTATCGTGTGATCGGCCCCGACGGGGTCGAGCGGAACGTTGTTGGTATCGCCGATTGGATCGCGGCGATCCGATCGGGTGCGATCGATGACGGGTGCTTGTTCTTCGACGCCCAGGCCAAGCGCTGGCGGCCGTTGCCGACCTTGGAGATCTACACCCAAGCCAAGAGCGCGGTGGTCGAGAGCAGCAACTCCCGCGCGCCAAGGGGACGGTACGCTGTGGTCGGTGGGCTTTTGGCGGCCCTCATGCTCCTCGCCCTGGCGGCTTGGGCGGCAGGCGGCCAAGTAGACGTGCAATCTCTCGTCCAACGCATTCCAAGACCGGCACTTCTCGGAGGTGCAGGCTTGGCCGTGGTCCTCTTGGCGGAGGAATTCTACTGGTTGGCCCTGCGCCTGACCGGATTGGGCGGCACCCGCGCGGGCGCACGGTTCGGCGTGCAGGTTCTGTCGCTCTCGACTACGGCGCTCGCGCTCTACGCCGGCATGGCGATTTCGAAGGGCGACCCCGACACGCACATCTCAATCCTCGTCAGCAATGCCGTGTTCATTGGCGTCGGATACGCCGTCGTGGTCTTCCTGTGGTCGATCCCGCTGGTGCGGCTGTCGGGCGCTTCGCCCGCCAAGAAGGCGCTCGCCACCGTTCTCGCGTCCGCGATGCTTTTCGGGACGCTCTACATGGCGTTCGCGCCGTCGGCTCGGCATTCGGCGGCAACGGACCTCGCCACGCCGCTGGAGCGTCGGTGACTCGCGAAGCGCCGCCGTGTCAGTCCCAGCGCCAACCCGGATAGCGCCAACCCGGACGGCGCTCGGATATTGGACCTGCGTGTTGATCGCACTCGGCGTTGCAGGCCTGCTCGGACTGCAAGCGGACTCGATATCGCCGAGGCCGAGGCCAAGCTCCAGGAACAGCACTCCCGATCCTATCCTGCCATACTGCAGAAACGACGCATGGCAGACCTCCTTGATGAGAAAGTTCACCTTTCTGGCACACTCAAGAAAACGCCTTTGAAGCGGCGCAGTTTATTGTCAAACTTCTCAGAGCCGCGTATCATGACTCAGATTGGTGAACGCCATGCTGGACGCAGTCCGTGCAGGGGGCATCGTGCTGATCATGGCCGCGTCGGCCGGATGGTACGCGTATGACCACGCAGGGGCTTCCCAATCACGCGATGACGATGTGTCCGTATACCAAAGGGGCGGCGGAGGCGGGACCGGAGGCGGCGGTGGACGCGGGCGTCATCGCCTCAATGGCCCGGTAGCAGTCATTACAACCCCGGTCGTCCGGAAGGACGTGCCAGTCCATGTGGACGGCATCGGGACCGTTCAAGCCTTCAATACCGTGACCGTGCGGGCTCAGGTCGATGGCCAGCTCGAGAAGGTTACGTTTACAGAAGGGCAGGACGTCAAGGCCGGCGACGTACTGGCCCAGATCGATCAGCGCCGCTACCAGGCCAAGCTCACGCAAGCGCAAGGCATGAAGGCCAAGGACGAGGCGCAGCTTGCCAACGTCAAGCTCGATCTGGAGCGCTTCGTCAGGCTTGGCCAATTTGCGACCCAGCAGAGCGTCGACACTCAGCGCGCGCTGGTGCGTCAGTTGGAAGCGGCTCTGCAGGTCGATCAGGCCAACATCGATGCCGCCGCCCTGGAACTCGACTACACCACCATCAGGGCCCCGATTTCCGGGCGCACCAGCGTTCGCCTGATCGATGCGGGGAATTATGTTCGCGCGGGCGAGGCAAGCGGCATTGTCGTGGTCACGCAGCTGCAGCCCATCTCGGTCGCCTTCTCGCTGCCGCAGCAACATCTCGTGACGGTCAACCAGGCGATGGCCAAAGGCGAGGTCCAGGTGGCCGC
>DATGVE010000056.1:0-16366 GCA_035300725.1 Candidatus Eiseniibacteriota bacterium
GCGGGCTCCGACGGGTTCATCACGTTCACGTAATCGAGGTCGGGCGAGGAGTAGTTCACGGTCCCCGCGATGGCCTTCAGCGAGGCGACCTTCTCGCGCAGCGTCGTGAACTCCTCGGGTGTCAGCACGCGGCCAAAATAGACCTTCCAACCGCGCTTCGCGACAAGGGTCAGCTGGCCACACGAGTCGAACACGAATCCCGACACCTCCTGCCCGATCAATCCCGGCAGGCCCCGCTGGATGTTGACCAATGCGGTGAGGAGCTGTACGTCGAGCGCATGGTCGCCGACCTTTGGATCCGCGCCCGCCGGCCCCTGCACGTCCACCAGCGGTCCCGTCGGCGAAGCCGGGCCGAGGACCACGGCCTGGTCGGACAGGAAATAGAGCTTCCCGCTCTTGCCGGCGTGGTAGCCCGCGATGGGCTGCCATTCGCTCACCTGAACCAGGACGACACCCGGCAGCTGCGGTAGGACGGTCGCCGTGCGCACCCACGTCTGATTCAGCAGGCGCTGGCGGTCCGATTCGCCGTCCACCGAGAGCACCGAGGCGCCCTCGGCCAGTCCCGCCGCGCGCGCCACCTGCGCCCTGGTCATGTGCTGCGCGCCCACCACGTCGATCGTCTGTACCGCCAGGGCCGGTCCGAACCAAAGCCACGCCAGCAGGGCAACTTCTGCCACAGCCGCTCCGACTGCAAGGCCCCGCCACGTCCAATTCACATCCGGCTCGCGCAGCGCTTGCTCGGAGCGGGTCCACAGCTGTCCCTTCAGCGGTTCGGTGTGCTCGAGGCCGCCTCGCCAATCGACGCGAGGCATCAGGGAGCGGCGCCGCCGAAACTTCATCCCGCCGGAGGCCCGACGTGACGTTCAGCACGGCCCACCGCATGGTCGACAAGCCGCTGGCAAAGCTCATCGAAGTTGATGCCTGCGGCTTTGGCGGCGTCCGGGAGGAGCGAGACCTCGGTCAGCCCCGGCACAGTGTTGACCTCGAGCACCCACGGGTTGTCATGCGAGTCGACGATGATGTCGACCCGCGCCATGCCGGCGCAGCCGAGCTCGAGGAAAGCGCGTCGAGCGACATCTGTGGACACCAGCTGGGCGCGCTCTGAGATGCGGGCCGGGATGATGTGGTGCGACTTGCCCGGCGTGTACTTCGCGTCGTAGTCGTAGACCGGGTTGTCACTGACGATCTCCAGCGTGGGCAGCACCTGGATCTCAGGCGTCGCCAGCACGCCGATGGTGATTTCCGTGCCGGCGGCGAACTTCTGGACCATGACTCGGCGGTCGTAGCGCGCCGCCAGGACGAGGCCGCTCGCCACTTCGTCCACGTTCTTGGCGATCGTCAGCCCGAGGGTCGAGCCTTCACGCACCGGCTTGATGACCACCGGCAGCTCATACGTCTTGACCAGACGTTCGACAAGCTCCGGCGGAATTCCCTCCTTGATCTCGAGCTCTTCGAACATCGGGATCTTCAAGTTCGCGTGCGCCATCATCGCGTTCGCCCGCGCCTTGTCCATGCACAGCGCCGACGCCAGGACACCGGATCCCGTGTATGGGAGGCCGAGCAGCTCGAGCATCCCTTGCACGGTTCCGTCTTCACCCAGCCGTCCGTGCAGCGCGTTGAAGACGCAGTCGAATCCCCCGTCGCGCAGCACGTCCCACGTGGTGGGGTCGACGTCGACGCTGGTGACCTCGTGACTGCGGTAGCGAAGCGCGTGCTCGACCTGCGCGCCGGACTTCAGCGAGACCTCGCGCTCGGCCGACGTTCCGCCCCGCAGGACCGCGATCTTCACTTCTTGAACTTCCCCACCATCTCGACCTCGGTTGCCAGCTCGATGTTGAACCGGCGGCGGACCTCGGTCTGGATGCGCTCGATCAGGCGTTTGACATCGGCAGCAGTAGCGCCGCCCTCGTTGACGATGAAGTTGCCGTGCAGGGTCGAGACCACGGCCATCCCCTCTCGAGCACCCTTCAGACCCGCGGCCTGCACCAGGCGTCCCGCCGAGTCGCCCGGCGGATTCTGGAACACGCTGCCACAGTTCTTGGTCTTGATCGGCTGCGTCTCGTTGCGTTCCTTGGTCAGCTTGGCCATCAGCGCTTTGGCCGCCTCCCCATCACCTCGCTCCAGCTGAATCTTCGCTTCGATGACCAGCCCGCCCTTCAGAGCACCGTCGCGAAGGGCCGAGGTGCGATAGCGAAAGTGGAGGTCGACAGGGTTCCAGGTCCTATGGCCTTTGCCGGGCATGTAGCCCTCGACCTCGACCAGGACCTCACGGAGCTCTTTGCCCCAGCACCCGGCGTTCTGGTAGACCGCGCCACCGACGGTGCCCGGGACGCCGATCGCGAACTCGAACCCGACCAGACCGGCATCGGCGGCGATTCGCGCGAGCCGCATCATCTTCAAACCGGCTCCCGCATGAATCTGCCGGCCCTCGATGTGCACCTCGCGGTTGACCACCCTCACGACCAGGCCTTCGATGCCGGCGTCGGCGATGAGCAAGTTCGTGCCCGCGCCAAGGAGCATGTAAGGAATGCCTCGTTCCGCGGCGCCGTCGAGTACCTCCTCGATTGCCTGCGGCTTGCCCATCTCGACGAAGAACTCGGCCGGACCGCCGATGCCGAAGGAGTTGCTCGTAGCCAGTGGCTCGTCCTCGCTGACCCCGGTCAGCGCGCGCAGCCACTTGACTTTAGACGCGGTGCGCCAGCTCATCGCCCAACTTGTTGATGTCGCCCGCGCCCATGAGGAGAAGGAGATCGCCTGGTCCGACCAGGCCCTCGAGCATCTCGCGCGCGGTCTTGAAGTCTCCGGCATACGTCGCGTTCGGCATCTGGTGAGCCAGGTCCGCGGCCTGGACCCCTGACGTGTTCTGCTCGCCCGCGCTGTACACGTCGAGCACAAGCACCTTGTCCGCGCCGGTGAACGCTCGCGAGAAGTCGTGCATCAGCGCCGAAAGGCGCGAGTACCGATGGGGCTGGAAGACGACGAGGATGCGGCGGTGTCGAAGCTCGCGGGCGGCCTCGATCGTCGCCCGGACCTTGGTCGGATGATGCGCGTAGTCGTCGTACACGGTCGCGCCCTGAAAGATGCCAAGCATCTCCATGCGCCGGTGCGCTCCCGGGAAGGACTCCAGCGCGGACGCCACCTCGCCGAACGGAATGCCAATCTCGAGTGCCATGGCGGCCGCTGCGGTCGCGTTCTGGATGTTGTGGCGGCCAGGCTGCTTCAGGTTGATCCGGCCGAGCTCGTTTCCGCCGAAGTGGATCGGGAACGGGCGCACGGGCTCGCATCGATAGGTCGCATCGTGACGAAAGCCGTACGTGATGCGCCGTGCCTTCGGCTTGAGCTCGCGAGCCAGCTCGTCGTCCGCGCACACTAGCGCGAGGCCGTCGGCAGGCAAATTCATGACGAACCACTGGAAGAGCTCGCGGACCTGCGTGACGTCCCTGAACTGGTCCGGGTGGTCCAGCTCGATGTTGGTGACGATGGCGCGGCGCGGATGGTGAAGCGTGAGGGTCCCGTCCGATTCGTCGGTCTCCGCGACCAGCCAGTGCGACCGTCCCGCCCGCGCGCTCGCGCCATCGCCGACGAGCACCGTAGGGTCGTAGCCCGCGGCCACGAGGATGTGCCCGAGCATGTGAGTCACCGTCGTCTTGCCGGCAGTACCGGCGACGGCTATCGAGTCGGACTGGTTGATCAGCTCCGCCAGCATCTCGGCCCGGCTCAACACGCGCACGCCCATCGCGCGCGCCGCGTCCAGCTCCGGGGAGTGCTTGATCGCTCCGCTGTAGACGAGCAGGTCCTGGAACAGGACGTGTTCGGGGTCGTGGCCGATCACGATCCGAACGCCCGCCGCCTCGAGCTCTTCGGTGGTCTCTGACGCTTTCACGTCGCAGCCGCTCACCTCGTCGCCGCGGGCGAGGAAGACTCGTGCTAGGGCCGAGACCCCCGCGCCGCCCGCACCCATCAAGTGCACCTTCATGCGAGTGCGACCTCGTGCAGCACTTCCAGCACCCGCTGCGCGGCGTCGCGCAATCCGGCCTTGGCCGACGCGGCCGCCATCGCGCGCAGCCGCTCGTCATCGAGTCCCTTGATCGTCGCCATCAGGCGCGCGCCGCTCAACTCGGCGTCGGCGATCCGCACCGCGGCGCCGGCATCGACCATCGAGGCGGCATTTTCCTCCTGGTGCCCGCCCCCGAACGTGCCCGGGACGAGGATCATCGGCAGCCCCACTGCCGTCGCTTCGGCGATGGTCCCCACGCCCCCTCGGCTGACGATCAGGTCAGCGCTCGTCATCAAGTCCGGCATGTCATCAGTGAACGCCATCCCCCGGTAGCGCGCCCGAGCGTGCTGCTGCACGCCCTCGGTGCCCTGGCGCCCGGCCACATGCACGACCTCGTGGAAGCGGCCCAGCAGCTCGTCGAGGACGGACCAGACCGCCTGGTTGAGGTTGCGCGCGCCCTGGCTTCCGCCCGTGATCAGAAGGCGTTGCGGCGGCACGTCGGGCGTACGCGGCATGAAACCCTTGCGAAGCGGGACCCCCGTGAGCTCGACTCGGCGCCCTTTGATCCGCTTTTCGGTTCCCGGCAGCGTCGTGCAAATGGCCGCCGCCCTCCCCGCGAAGATGCGCGTCGCCAGCCCGGGGCGCACGTCCTTCTCGTGCAACACATAAGGAATGCCGCGAAGTCGAGCCGCGGCGACTGCCGGGGCCATCACGTAGCCGCCCATGCCGAGCACGACGTCCGGCCGGAAGCGATCAACGATGCGAAGGCCGGCGCGCAGGGCGGCCGGGACGAGGTATGGAAGGGCGACGTTCTTCCATACCGCGTCGCGGTCGAGGCCGCGGATGTTGACCGTCGCCAGGTCGATGCCGGCAGCGGGCACGAGGCGTTCTTCCGGTCCGCCGGTGCGGCCGACCATGAGCAATGCGCCATCCGGTTCCTCAGCGCGAAACGCTCGTGCGACTGCGAGCGCGGGAAACAGGTGCCCGCCGGTCCCGCCACCAGCGATCAATAGCCTCATCTGTATTCTGTTTTTGCCTCCCGAAAGAAGATCCTGTGCCACTGCGCGCTATGGAGAGCAGAACGCCAACTGCCGCAAGCTCGGTCGCCACCGCCGTCCCCCCGTAGCTGAAGAAGGGCAGCGGCACTCCCGTGATGGGCAGGGTGTTGGTCACCGTGGCCATGTTCAACAACGCTTCGAAGCAGATCCATGTAGTGATCGAAGCCGCCAGCCCGACGCCGAAGCGGTCCGGCGCGCGCAGCGCCGCACGATAGCCGCGCAGGCCGAAGAAAAGAAAACTGAGCATCACCAGCGTGGTGCCGACGAGGCCGGTTTCCTCGCCGAGGATCGCGAAGATGAAGTCGGTGTGGGCTTCCGGCAGCCAGCCGTACTTCTCGATGGAGTGGCTGATGCCGACCCCGAACCATCCTCCCGACGCAAGGCCGTAGAGCGACTGTGTCGCCTGGAAGCCGGCGCCCAGCGGGTCCGCGAACGGATTCTTGTAAGCCGCCAGCCTGGCGAATCGGTACGGCTCGAAGATGGTCAGCGCGACGAAGCCAAGAGTGAGCGCAGCCACCAGCAGGATCATGTGGCGGAAACGTCCGCCGCCCGCCCAGTACACACTCACGAAGATGCCGACCATGACGACCGCCGTGCCCAGGTCGCGCTGCAGCATTAAAAGGACGAGGACTCCGGCGAGCATGGCCGCGAAAGGGAGAAAGGTCCTCTGGAAGTCGCCGATCTGCGCCGAGTTCCTGTCGATCCAGTACGCGACGAAGACCGCGAACGCAAGCTTGCCCAGCTCCGACGGCTGGAACGTCCCGAGCGGTCCGGCGTCGAACCAACGGCGGGCGCCGTTCACCGTCACGCCGAGATGCGGCACCAGCACGAGGATCATCAGCAGCGCCGCCACCACCGCTCCCGCCGGCGCGAGCGGGCGCAGCCGGTGGTAGTCGATGCGGCTCAGCACGAACAGCGCGACAAACCCGATGACCATCCAGGCGGCCTGACGTTCCGCATAGTAGAAAGCCGACTCATGCTGGGTGTACGCCAGGGCCACGCTCGCGCTAGAGACCATGACCAGACCTGCCCCACAAAGCAGCACTGTGGTGAAGAGCAGCAGCCGGTCGGGCTGCGTTCGTCCGCGAGAGGTCGCGTTCATGCCGCGAACCGCTTGCGGACCAGGGCCTTGAACTTGTTGCCCCGCTCCTCATAGTCCTTGAACATGTCGTAGCTCTTGTAGGCGGGGCTCAGGAGCACCACTCCGCCATGGCTCGAGAGGTTCGCCGCCATCTCCACCGCCTCCTCGAGGCTCGACGCGCGCACCACCTTGGAATGATTGCGAAGCGCTTCTTGCAGCAGCTCGGCCGAGGCCCCGATCAGGACGACCGCCTCCGTCTTGGCCAGCACGTCGGCCACCCAGGCGCTCAGCTCGAAGCCGCTGCCGTAGCCGCCGGCGATGAGCACCACGGGCGCGCCAGGGAATGCGTTGACCGCGACCCGTCCAGCGTCGGGATTGGTGGCCTTCGAGTCGTTGAACCACCGCACCCCGGCCCACTCGCCGACCAGCTCGAGCCGGTGCTCGACCCCCCTGAACGAGCGGATCGCCAGCTTGATCGCATCGTCGGAAAGGCCCGCGATGCGGCCGACGGCCGCGGCCGCGAGCGCGTTCTCCATGTTGTGCGCCCCGGGTAGCGGCATCGGCGGGAGGGGCTGGTGCTGGTCGAACCACACCACCTGCCCGCGCGTGCGCGACGCGAGCTCGCGGACCACCTCGTCGCGAGAGTTAAGGACGGCAAAATCGTCAGGGCCCGCGAACTCGATGGCACGCGCCTTGAGATCGACGTAGCGCTCGAAGGTGAAGTGGCGGTCGAGATGGTCGGGCGTGATGTTCAGGATCACGCCCACATGGAGGCGCGGCCGCTCGACGGACTCGAGCTGGAAGGTGGAGAGCTCGAGCACCACCCAGTGGTCCGCGGTGATCTCGTGGAGCCGGTCGAGCACCGTATCGCCGATGTTGCCGCCGACGATCACCGGCCTGTCTCCTGCGGCCAGCACGTCGCCGGTGAGCGCGGTGGTGGTCGTTTTGCCGTTGGTGCCGGTGATTCCCACCACGGTGCCCGGGCACAGCTTGAGAAACAGGTCGATCTCGCTCGAGACCGGGATGCCGCGCGCGCGAGCGTCATTCAAAAGCGGTGAATCCCACGGCACGCCTGGGCTCGCGTAGACGATGTCAACGCCGTCCAGAGCTCCCGCTTCGTCGCCGAGCCTGAGGTCGACGTTTGGCGGCATCTGGGCGAGCTCGTCTTGCAGCTCCGTCGCAAGTTTGCGGTCGACCACCCGCACGGCTTCGCCGGCGCCTAGCAGATGGGTGGCCAGCGCGATCCCGCTTCGCGCCGCGCCCACGACGAGCGCCGTCACTTCGACCCGAGAGCGAGATATGTGTTCTGCAAAATCCAGTAAGAGGCAAGCACTGAGAGGAGCCCCGCAGCCCAGAACGTGAGCGCGATGCGGTTCTCAGACCAACCCTGGTGGTGGAACGTGTAGTGGATCGGGGTCATCGTGAAAACGCGTCGTCCGCCGCTGGCCTTGAAGTAGGCCACCTGAATGATGACAGAGAGGGTCTCGAGTACAAACACGAGTCCGATCAGCGGGAGCAGCAGCATCAGTCCCTGCTGGATCGCCATCGCGGCCAGCGCGTACCCGATCGCGAGAGCACCCGTGTCGCCCATGAAGACGCGCGCCGGGTATCGGTTGTAGACCAGGAACGCGACCAGCGCCCCGCAGAGGCTGAGCGCGACGGCCTTCTCACCGGCCTGCGCACGCGGAAACAGAAGCACCAATGCGCCGATGGCGATGACCGACAGGCCGCCCGCCAGCCCATCCATGCCGTCGGTCAGGTTCACCGCGTTCGCGGTACCTGCGATCGCAACCACGGCCAGCGGGAACAAGACCCAGAACGAATTAGGAAGGAAGAGCTGGTGCCAGCCCCCGAGTTGGAGCGCGAGATAAGCGATGGGAATCGCCAGTACGACCTGGATCGGGAACTTGAGCCGCGCGGGAATGCCGCGATTGCCGACCGTGAGTTTGCTGCGATCGTCGGCAAAACCGATGAGGCCTCCGACGAACAGGCCGGCGACTGAGGGCAGCACACCTCGGTGACCGGCCGGAATGGCGAGCAGACCGGCAACGATCGCGATCGTGACGAAGACCAGGCCGCCGCCGGTCGGCGTGCCCGCTTTCTTCTGGTGGCTGTCTGGCAGCTCGTCCTGGATGACCTGGCCGGCCTTCATCCGCCGCAGCGCGCGGATCGTGGGGGGATAGAGAACGAGCGCGATCACGAAGGTGACCGCGAACGTCACCAGGTCGAAGATCAAGTCTCGGTGAGCTCCCGCACCACCTCGTCGAGACGCGTGGAGTGCGACCCCTTGATGAGGACGCGATCGCCCTCGCGCGCGTTGCGGCGAACCCAGTCGCGCGCGGCGGGCCGGCTGGCCACAAGCTCCGCGCCCGCCGACTCGGCCAGGACGCGCGCACGCTCGCCGTCGAGCACACACACCGCGTCGAAGACCTCCGCGGCACGGCTCCCCACGCGCCGGTGCGCCTCCTCGGACAGCGCGCCAAGCTCGGCCATCTGACCGAGCACCGCCAGGAGGCGCCCACGTCGTGGGCTCTCAGCCATCGCTTCGAAGGCGGCGAGCATGGATTCCGGGCTCGCGTTGTACGCGTCGTCGACGATCGAGTAGCCGGCTGCAACGGGCAGTTCCTGGAGGCGGTGTTCGACCTCGACTTGCTCCAGCGCTTCCGCGCCGTCGAGGAGCGGCACGCCCGCCGCGACTCCTGCAGCGAGTGCCGCCGCGGCGTTCATGGCCTGGTGCCGGCCCTCGAGGCTCAAGCGGACCTCGACGCCCCGGAAGGAAAACTGTGAGCCGCCGCCCGTCAGCGCGCGATAACCCTCCACCCGATAGTCGCCTTTCGTAACGCCGAAGCTGGCGACCCTCGCTGAGGTCAGCGCTACGAGCAGCGGGTAGAACTGATCGTCCGCATTCAGCACGGCGGTGCCGTCCTCTGGAAGTCCCGCGACCATCTCTCCCTTGGCGCGCGCGAGATCCTCGTGGGACTTGAAGAACTCCATGTGCACTGTGCCGATGTTCGTGATCACGCCGATCGACGGCCGGGCCAGCGCGACCAGGCGCGCGATGTCGCCCGCACGCTGCATGCCCATCTCGGCCACGAGCGCGGACTGATCCGGCTCCAGGCCCAGGATCGTCAGCGGCACGCCGGTCTCCGTGTTGAGGTTGCCGCCCGAGCGCTTGACCTTGTAGCGCCGGGACAGGATCGCGGCGATCATCTCCTTGGTCGACGTCTTCCCGTTGCTGCCGGTGACCGCGACGACGAGCGGATTGACGCGCCGGAGCGTGAAGGACGCAAGCGAGAAAAGGGCCGCCCACGTGTCGGCCACGACGACCTTCGCGATCCCGGGTGGAGTCTCAATGCGCTGCTCGACGACGACAGCGGCCGCCCCGCGGTTGATGGCATCGGCGACGAATCGGCGTCCATCCATCTCGGCGCCGCGCAGGGCGAAGAACACGCCGCCGCGCACGACCTCGCGCGAGTCCGTGTGAAACGTCGAGAACGTATTACCGACCTGGGTGCCGCCGACTTCGCCGCCCCCGGTCGCCTCGAGCATCTCGAGGAGGCTGAGCCTCATGTACTAAGTAGAACTGCTAATGAGGGTCCGGTGTTATGTGCCAATTGACCACCATGGCCTGAGCGATCGTCCGCCAGATCGGAGCCGCGGTGAAATAGCCGTCGTTCAGCGTCCAGTCGCGGTCGCTTCCGTCGACGTGGGGCTTGCGGATCACGACGAGCATGGTGAAGCGAGGATGCTGCGCCGGCAGGAAGCCGACGAACGAAGCCCAGACATCCTGCGTGTATTGGCCATTGACGGGAATCTGCGACGTGCCCGTCTTGCCCGCCTGGTCCAGCTCGAAGCCCTTGATCCGCGAAAAGGTCCCGCTCGAGCCGTGCTGTACGACAGACTCCATCATCGCGGTCATCTTGGCGGCGGTTTCGGGAGTGATCACCTGGCGCTGTGGCTGGAGCAGGAGCGGGTTGATCCTCGTGCCGACACGCTCCATGACGTGGGGCGGTGCATATTTCCCGCCGTTGGCGATCACGTTGATCGCGGCCAGCATCTGCACCATGTTGGTGTCAATACCCTGGCCGAAAGCCGCAGTGGCGTACTGCGAGTCCGCCAGCTTATCGGCTGCCGCGGGCAGCAAGCAGGTTTCGCCGCCGACGTCGATGCCGCTCGGCTGGGTCAGGCCAAAGCCCTGGAGGTATTTGTAGAAGTTGTCGTGCCCCTCCGCCTGCATCGCCTTCATCGCGCCGACGTTGAGCGAGTGCTCCAGGACGTAGTTGTAGGTGACGTTGCCGTGGTTGCGGTGGTCCCAGTCGGAGATGCGGTAGCCGCCGACGTTGATGTAGCCGGGGTCGTTGATCACCGTGTCCGGCGCGATCGCGCCTGAGTTGATGGCGCCGGCAAGCGTGACGACCTTCATGACCGAGCCGGGTTCGTAGACGTAGCTCGCCACGTTGTCTTTGAAGAGAGCGGTGTCCGTATGGACGAAGTTGTTCGCGTTATAGGTCGGGTAGTCGGCCCACGCGACGATGCCGCCCGTCGTCGGGTCCATGATCAGCACGCTGCCGCTTTCGGCATGATACCTCTGCACTCCGTCGGCCAGCGCCTGCTCGGATGCGTACTGGATGTTGGCGTCGAGCGAGAGGACCAGGTCAGATCCGTTGACCGGTGACTGGTGGATGTGCGACCCGAGGGCTATCTCGCGGTTGGCGAGATCGCGAAAGCTCGAGATGTATCCCGGTGTGCCGGCCAGCTCTTTCTGATACTTCGCCTCCAGGCCGTACTGGCCTTCGCCGTCGTACTTGACAAAGCCCAACAGGTTGGCGGCAAGCGTTGTGTTGGCGCCGTTGCCGGGAAGGTAGGAACGCTGCGTCTCGTTCTCCAGACCTACGCCGGGGAGCTTGAGCGCGCGCAGCTTGTCGGCTTTGTCCTTGGGCAGCCGGCGTGAGATGTAGGCGAACTTGGCACCGGACTCGAGGGTCGCCATCACCTTCGCCCGGTCGGCGCCGAGCGCGGAGACGAGGCCGTCGGCCACGCGGTCGCGCTGTGCCTTCGTGATCTGGTCGGGCGAGACGAAGGCGGAGTACACCGTGGTGTTCACGACGAGCTGCGTCAGGTTGCGGTCGAAGATCGCGCCGCGAATCGCGGGCAGCTCGACGACATCTCGGTACTGGGCCTGCGCCTGCTGCGCGAGCTGGCCGTGGCGGGCGATCTGCCAGTACGCGAGACGCGACCACACCGTGCCGGCGAGCACCAGAGCCACCAGGACCATGGCGAGGATGCGAAGGCGCGTGGAGCCAATGCGCTCCAAGCGCGGGGGTCGTTTTCGGACCCCCACTGCCACTACCGAGTCTTAGCCGCCACGTCGTGAGTGACTGTGTTGACGACCGCAGCCACCGCACGCGCCCACAGCGGAGTGGTGTCGTTGGGAGTGTCGCCGACAGGCGCGGTGAGGTCGATCGCCACCGCTTGACCGGCCACGTAGCCCGAGGGCACGACTCGCTGCATCCCGCTCTGCGCGGCCTGCTGCTGGACCTGGGCCGGAGCGTGCAGGGTGACCTCCTGGTAGCGGAGCTGGTCCTGTTCAGCGATGAGCTGGCGCTGCTGGTCCTGGAGGCGGGTGATGTCGTACGACGCGATGGTGATCTGCGCCGCCAGCGCGAGGTAGAAGAGGACCGCGATCAGGACCGCGCCGACGCCAAGGTAGGCGTGACCGAACGAGCTCAGGTGCAGCTTCTCGGCTGCTGTCGAGCTCGCCACCTGCATGAAGCCGCGCGTGCGCCGCCTCCGCCGAGGGGCGGGGGCATGCTGCGCGCCTGCAATGCTCAGGCGACGTCGCGCCAATATTCGGGTTGATGTCAAGACGTGATCCTCATTTGTTGGTGGAAATGGCGCCTGGTGGCCGGAGGGGTTACCCGGCCACCAGGACTTCGTGGAGTCAGATCTTTTCCGCCACTCTCAGGCGGGCCGAGCGCGCTCTCGGGTTGCTGGCGACTTCCTCGTCGGAGGGCCGCACGGGACGGCGGGTGATGATGCGGAGAGTGGCCCGGTGGCCGCAGGTGCAGACTGGCTGCTGGGGTGGGCAGATGCAGTCTTTGGACTCGACGTTGAAGAATGACTTGACCAAACGGTCTTCCAGGGAGTGGAAGCTGATCGTCGCCATACGACCACCGGGTTTTAGTGTCGTAAGAGCTGCTCGCAATCCTTCTTCGATCTCGCCTAGCTCGTCGTTGACCGCTATGCGGAGACCCTGAAACGTCCGGGTCGAAACATTGATGTCGCGAGGCCACGCCGCTCTCGGAATGGCGGCCTCGACGGCCTGAGCCAGGTCGCGGGTGGTGCGCAGCGGGCGCCGCGCCACTATGAACTGTGCGATCCGGCGAGCCCATCGCTCTTCGCCGTACTCCCGGATGATGCGCTCGATCTCGCGTGCGTCGGACTCGTTGACGAGCTTCGCGGCGCTGAGACCGGCGCCTGGATCCATCCGCATGTCGAGCGGGCCTTCGCTCTGAAAGCTGAAGCCGCGCTCGGGGTCGTCGATCTGATTGCTGGAAAGACCGAAGTCGAAGAGGATCAGGTCGGCTGAATCAAAGCCGTTTTGGGCGCTGATCGAGCGAAGCTCGGAAAAGCGTCCGTGAACGATGACCGCCTGAGGCCCGAATTGGGCCAAGGCCACCCGTGCAGCGTCGACGGCGCTGGGATCGCGGTCGATCCCGAGCAGCCGGCCGCCGGGTGTGATCCTCTCCAGGATCTGGCGGGCATGGCCCGCCTGCCCGAGGGTGCAGTCGATCGCGACCGCCCCGACTCGGGGCTGGAGCAGCTCTATTACCTCTTGTGAAAGTGCAGGTCGGTGCGGGCTCAGTGCGCTGAGATCACCCTGTCAGCGAATTCTGTAAAGCGTCCTTGCGCGTCGGCGTTGTAGCTGTCCCATCGGGCCTCGGGCCAGATTTCCACCCGAGATCCGGTCCCGATCACCACCACCGTCGACGGAGACTCGATCCCCGCCACGCGGCGCTGTTCCGGCTGCAGGCTGATCCGTCCCTGCCCGTCTGGCTCGAAGGGATCCGACATCGGATAGAGCGTACGAGCGAGTGCGCGCTGGTCCGGACCGGGCAGCGGGCTGCGCAGCTCCTGTGCCAGCGCGGTCCACAGTTCCGGCGGGTAGATCGCCAGGACCTGGTCCTGGCTGACCGAGACGAAGCTGCCCTCTTTGAGCTGCTTGCGAAAGGCGGCCGGGATGGCCACCCTGCCCTTGTCGTCCACCCTCACCCGGTGCGCTCCGGTGAACACTCATCGGGCCCAGAAAAGCTGGATGGCACGCTGGCGGCGAGCGCAGAGACTGCAGCCGCAACCGTGGAGCTCCAGAGGAAGGCGGTTGCCGTCTTTGTCGAAGCGGTGGTTCGCGGGTACCGGGTGCCCATCGCGGCTGCGGGGAGAAGTGGCGTAGAGGAGGTGTATGGCGTGCTGTACCTGGACGTAGGGTGCGACGTATGCTTCAGCGTTGTTTTGACTCACCACTTCTCCCCACTGATCACCGCGATTCGCCGCGAACCTTAACCCCGCTACCGAAGCCTGTCAATACCCTTACCACAAGATGTAGGGGGCCCTTTCGAGTCTCCAAGGGGTGCGGTCCCGACATCTTGGGCCTGGTCTGATCAGCGACCCTAGATGATGCGTTGAAACGTGATAGTCCCGAACATTAGTTTGGCCAGTTGCCAGGGCACCAGGAATCCTTTGGAGGGTCTGCGCTACCCGCTTCGTTTCAAGAGGCCGAGCCTTTTGGCCCGGTTTTCGGCCCAGCTGAACGCCAGGATGCTGAGCGGAATCATCGCCGCGCCCGTGCCCAGCAAGATGCCGATCGTCGAGACCTGGTCGCGTAGGCCAACCCCGTCGAGGAGGCTCGAGCGGATGCCTGCCAGGGCGTAGGTCAGCGGGCTGAGCGCGCCGGCGATCTGCATCGGCGCGGGCAGCACGCTGAGCGGGTAGTACACCCCAGAGACCAGAAGCAGGAAACCTTGCACGGCGACGGACATCTGCTCACCCTTTTGCGGCGAGAGGAGCGGAAGGACCGACGTCAGAATGGCCAGGCCGATCAGCGGCACCGTGCTGGCGGCGAGCACGGCCAGCGCGGCGGGAATGTCGGCGTGGGAGAAGTCCAGCTTGAACATGACCATCGCGATGAGCAGCACGACGAACGTGCGTGCCAGGCCGTAGCCGATGGCGAACAGGCAGATGCCGAACAGGTGCGTCACACGCTTCACGGGGGCCATGAACGTGTACTCGATGGTCCCCTCCCATCTCTCCCAAGAGATCGCGTAGGCGGCCTCCATGAAGACGAGCGAAAGGTAGCCCCACAGGAGCGCGCCGATGAGCAGGTACAGCTGCGCCTTGTGCAAGTTGAACGTACCGTTCTCCGCGCCGAGTGAGCCAAGGCCGGAGGCGAGATAGCCGATCGAGAGCACGCTGACCAGGCTGTAGAACAGCCACACCACCTCCCACAGCCAGTAGCGCTTGACGACGTGCATCTGCCGTTCGGCGAAGCCAAACAGCGCGTTCAGCTCGACGTGCTTCGACCCCACGAACTCAGAGGCTGCGCCGTGAGTTCGCGGGGGCCCCATTTTTCCGACACTCATGGAGAGTCAGCCTCCTTCTCCTCATCGACTGCGAGGCTCTTTCCGGTCAGGTGCATGAAGACGTCCTCGAGGGTCGGGTTCGGCTTTCTGTTGGAGTGCAGGCGGCACAGCTCCTCGGGGCTTCCGTCAGCCAGCACGCGGCCGTCATCCATCATCAGCACGCGGTCGCACAGCTCGGCGGCCTCGTCCATGTCGTGCGTGCAGAGCAGCACGGTGACCTCGCGCTCGGCGCGGAGCATGCGCAGCAGCGCCTGCGTTTCTTTCTTCGATCGCGGGTCGAGCCCGGTGGTCGGCTCGTCCATCAAAAGCAGCGATGGAGCGGTGAGAAAGCTGCGCGCGATCGCGACCTTCTGCTGCTGCCCGCGTGACAGCTGCTTCATCGGCTGGTCGACGGTGTCGAGCGGCAGGCCCAGGCGCTCGAGGATCTCCAGCACGCGCTCGCGAGTGCCGGCGGCGCCGCCGCCATAGAGGCGTGCGGCGTAGAGCATGTTCTCCCACGGGCTCAGCTCTTTGAAGAAGGCTGCCTCGACCGAGACTCGGTTGACGTGGCGCCGCACCGATAGAGGTTGTGCGACCACGTCCCAGCCGAAGACCATCGCCGTGCCCGCGTCGGGCGTGAGCAGTGTCCCGAGGATCCGGATGAGCGTCGACTTGCCGCTACCGTTGGGCCCCAGGATCCCGGTCACACCGCCCGCCTCGACCACGAGGTCGAGCTCATACAGGGCGACCTTGTCCTTCCAGGCGCGCTTCCACCAGGGCGCGCCCGTTTCGCGCTCCCGATGCCGGAACGCTTTGCGGACCCCGTGGATCTCAATCGCTCTTGTAGACATTCGAATGCTCCTCAAAAAGTCCTCAGGCAAAAGAAAAAGGACCGTGCGGTGCCCAACTACCGCACGGTCCCTTACTTGTTTTTGACTGGTTCTTGTCTTCTAGGTTCTTGCTACGGGAAGAGGGTCAATGTGCGGTCACAAGGCAGACTTCGCCCTCGGCGAGTCTCACCTTCAACATGCCGCCCATCAACGAATCCTCACAAAATAGACACACCCGGATGGGTGTGCAGGTCAGTTAGCGTATCGCTGATCTGGGACCAAGTCAAGACGCGATCTGGTCGATCACGAAGGCGCTGACGAACGCCTCCTCGCGCCACGATTCGTATCGGCCGGATGGACCCGAGTGGCCCGAGCCCATCTGCGTTTTCAGGAGCAGGGTCCGTTCGCTCTGGCCGCTCGAACGTAGCTTTGCCACCCACTTGGCCGGCTCCCAGTAAGAGACGCGCGGATCGTTTAGGCCTGCCGTCACGAGCAGTGCCGGGTAGTACGCCGGATGCACGTTGTCGTAGGGCGAGTACGCCTTCATATAGCGGTAGAAGTCGAGCTCGGCAGGGTTGCCCCACTCGTCGAACTCATTGACCGTCAGCGGCAGCTTGTCGTCGAGCATGGTGGTCAGCGCGTCGACGAACGGCACCTGGGCGACCGCGCACGCGAACAGGTCAGGTCGCATGTTCAGCACGGCGCCGATGAGCAGTCCTCCGGCGCTCCGTCCACGAATCGCCAGCCGCTCCGGAGTCGTCAGGCCGAGCTTGACCAGGCGCTCG
>DATGVE010000057.1:0-9226 GCA_035300725.1 Candidatus Eiseniibacteriota bacterium
CGGCTTCGCCCATCTGACGACGATGGCGAGGACTGCGAACGCTCTCGACGAGCGCTTCGACGAGGCGCCCTTGCTGCAGAAGGCGCGCGCGAACTCGCCGGGCAAGTTCTATCGCATCTGCGAGCACTACCGGCACGCGGCTGACCCCAAGCGTTACGCGGCCGAACAGGCCGAGCAGGTTGAGGACCGCTACCTGAAGCTCAGCACCTGGCAAGACGGCTCGCTCATGATCAGCGGCCAGCTCGACCCGGTCGGCGGCGCCGCGTTCCTCACTGCAGTGAAGCCGTTGGCGCGGAAGATGGGGGCTGACGACGATCGGAGCCAGGAACGGCGATATGCAGATGCCGTCGTCGAGCTCGCCTCTGGAGGCGGATCGCAAGCCCAGATCCAGGTCACGAGCTCGGTCGAGACCCTGCTTGGGCTGGCGGGTGCGCCGGCGGCCGAGATGGAGTTCTCACTTCCGGTTTCTTCCAAAACCATCGAGCGGCTGGCTTGCGATTCCAGCATTGCTCGCGTCCTTCTCGACTCCGAGTCGTTGGTGATCGACGTCGGGCGCTCCAAGCGAGTCGTCTCGGAGCCCGGACGGCGGGCGCTCAACGCTCGCGACGGCAGCTGCCGCTGGCCGGGATGTGAGCGCCCGGCGTGGCGGAGCGCGGCGCATCACGTGATTCACTGGATCCATGGCGGGACAACCGACCTCGACAACCTGGTTCTTTTGTGCCACCGGCATCACTGGATGGTTCATGAGGGCAACTGGCAGATCGTGCATGGCGATGACGGCCGGATGTTGACCATCCCGCCGACGGTTACCTTCGGTCCTCCAGCGCGCGGACCGGACTAGCTGTTAAGTACGTTCTCACCGAAACCGTCGGACGCAACAATCCAGCCGTGGGCAGACGCAGTCGCACAATTGCGCGCCGGCGGACTAGAAAACAGCGCCTCGAAAAGCTGACTCAAGCTATTGCTGAGCTCGAACTGCATGCGCTCGAGTTTTGTCATGTGGCGGCTGAGTTCGCGGATTCGCACGCGTACGCTGGAACTGGAGCAGCCAATGCGGTCGAGTGGATGACCGAGCACCTGCACATGACCGCGGAAGATGCCGCTGACTCCATTGCGATCGGGCGAGGCGCTCTGGTCGTAGGAGACCCTACTGCCGGACTATCGCGGCGGCGCCTTTCCTCAGGACGTACTTTTGAATCTTGCCGGTGGCCGTCTTCGGGAGCTCTTGCACGAAAGTCACGCCGTGCGGAGCCTTGAAATGGGCCAGCCGGTCGCGCGTGTAGGCGATCAGCTCCGGTTCGGTGGCGCTTGCGCCTGATTTAAGAACGATGAACGCAAACGGAGCCTCTCCCCACTTCTCATGTGGCAGCCCGACGATCGCGACCTCCTGCACCGAAGGGTGGCGGAGCAAAACGCCTTCCACCTCGACCGACGAGATGTTCTCGCCGCCGCTGATGATCACGTCCTTGATGCGGTCGCGAATCTCCGCGTAGCCGTCCGGATGGACCACGGCGGCATCACCGGTGTGGAACCAGCCGTCGCCCATGACCTTCTGCGTGGCTTCTGGATCGTTGTAGTAGCCGCGCATGACAACGTTTCCGCGGACGACTATCTCGCCCAGCGTCTGACCGTCGGCAGCAACGTCCTTCAGCTCGGTGTCGACAACTCGCAGCTCGCCTGAGGTGATGAGCTCCACACCCTGGCGAGCCTTGATCACCGCACGCTCGGCGGGCTGCAGCTTCTGATGCTCCGGCCGCGGCTCGCACACCGTGATGAAGGGCGCCGTCTCCGTCAGCCCGTAAACCTGAGTCACCTCCCAGCCGAACTCGCCTTCCATCCGCTCGATGGTGGCGGCGGCGGGAGGAGCACCTGCTGTGATCACCCTCACGCCGGGGGGTACCTGTCCTCGGACGTCTGCGGGTGCGTTGGCCAGTCCGATCAGGATCGTCGGCGCTGCACACAGCCAACCGACATGCTCCCTGCGGATCAGGTCGAAGATACGAGCGGGTTCAACTTTGGGCAAGCAGACGTGGGTGCCGCCTACCGCCGTGATGATCCACACAAACGTCCAACCGTTGGCATGAAACATCGGCAGGGTCCACAGATACCGGTCATCCACACCGATGTGCAGGTGGATCAGCGTGCCGACCGCGTTCATGTACGCGTTCCGGTGCGTGATCATCACGCCCTTCGGCTTCGCCGTCGTGCCGCTCGTGTAGTTGAGAGAGATGAGATCTGTCTCCGCAATCTCGGGACGGTGGAATTCGGGCCCAGACCGACTTAGCTCGGACTCGTATTCAAGCCACCCTTTGCGGCCGTCCGACTTCCCCAGCACGACGAAGTGCTTGACTCCAGCGAGCTGGCCGCGGACACCATCGATTGCGTCGACATAATCCGGGTGAACGCACAGCACCGTGGCGCCCGAATGAGAGGCGATGTAGACGAAGTCCTCCGCCGTCAGCCGGAAGTTGATGGGCACCAGGACTGCCCCGATCTGAGGCACTGCGTAGAACGACTCGAGCTGCTCATGGGTGTTGGGCGAGATGTAGGCAACCCGGTCGCCCTGCTTCACGCCCATGGCCTGGAGCGCGGTGGACCATCTGTCGCACCTGTCGAAGAACTGCGAGTAAGTGAGGCGCAGGTCGCCATCGACGACGCCTTCACGATCGCCGTACAGCTTCCTGGTCCGGCGCGCGAATTCGAGGGGTGTCAGCGGAGTTTCCATGCCGGTCCTCCTTTCACGGATTGAGCATCAGGGCAAAGTCGGCGGCCTTGATGCCGCCGACGAACGCGCTGTGTGCGTTCGGTTCGAGCTCGACAGATCGTTCGTAGACGAAGGCGTAGA
Source organism: Candidatus Eiseniibacteriota bacterium (assembly GCA_035300725.1). GTDB lineage: Bacteria > Chloroflexota > Dormibacteria > Dormibacterales > Dormibacteraceae > Palsa-870. The sequence goes on from DATGVE010000057.1 coordinate 2,846, forward strand.
CGTTGTCGATGTTCCAGTCACCGTAACCCTGGATGCGCAGACCATAGCGAAGGCCCTCGTCCTTTACTCCTCGCGAGAACAGGTCGGTGGCACGCGCATAGATCGCTTTGAGGATCTCGAGCTGCATCGAAAGCTCGGCGATGGTCTTGGCGTCGCCCTCCTCCTCGACCAGCTGCTCGACCTGCGTTTCGAGGTCGGCGATCTCCTTCTGGTAGTCGTCCACCCCACGAACGAGTCTACCGCTGCTCAGGAAAACAGGTGGTGGGTCGCGACCGCCCCCGCGATCAGGATGGCGATGATGTTGACGACCTTGATCATCGGGTTGATGGCAGGCCCGGCGGTGTCCTTGTTCGGATCCCCGACAGTGTCGCCGGTGACCGCCGCCTTGTGCGCCTCCGACCCCTTTCCGCCCAGGTGACCCTCTTCGATGTACTTCTTAGCGTTGTCCCAGGCGGCGCCTCCGCTGGTCATCTGGAGAGCCAGGAACAGGCCCGTGATGATGGCGCCCAGAAGCATGCCGCCAAGCGCTCGCGGGCCCAGGATGAAACCGACGGCGATCGGCGCGACCACCGGGATGATTCCAGGCAGGATCATCTCCCGCTGTGCCGCGGCCGTGACGATGCGCACGGCGGTGCCGTATTCAGGCTTGCCGGTTCCTTCCATGATCCCTTTGATCTCGCGGAACTGGCGCCGAACCTCTTCGACCACGAGGCCGCCGGCGCGGCCGACAGCAAGCATGGCGAGCGAGCCGAAAAGAAACGGCAGGATGCCTCCGAGGAACAGGCCGACGATCACGGTCGGATCAGTGAGTCTGAACTCCTGCGGCTGCCCGGCTTTGGTCAGCTCCTGCGCATATGAGGAGAACAACACGAGGGCGGCCAGGCCGGCGGAGCCGATCGCGTAGCCCTTGGTGACGGCTTTGGTCGTATTGCCGACGGCGTCCAACCGGTCGGTGATGGAGCGGATCTCTGGGGGAAGTTTGGCCATCTCCGCGATGCCACCGGCGTTGTCGGTGATCGGGCCGTAAGAGTCGATGGCGACGATGATCCCGGTCATCGAAAGCATCGCTGTGGCGGCAATCGCTATGCCGTAAAGGCCACCCAGGTCGTAGCTGAGCAAGATGCTGGCTGCGATCACGATCACCGGCAGGGCGGTTGCCATCATGCCGATCGCCTGCCCCGCAATGATGTTGGTGGCGTGCCCGGTGACGGACGCCTTGGCGATGAGGTGGACGGGCCAGTAGGCGGTCTCGGTGAAGAACTCGGTGATCGCCACGATCAATACTGTCGCGATCACGCCGATCAGCGCCGCGAAGAAAAGGTTCATGGGGTCGCTGACGCCGTGGCCTGCGGGGAGGTATCCGTTTCCCTTCATCCACTGCGTCACGAGGTAGAACCCGACGATCGCAATGCCGACCGCGACCAGGAGGCCCGCGTAGAGGGCGCCCATGATCCATCTCGGGTTGAAGATCCGGACGAAAAAGGTGCCCACGATCGAACCGGCCACGCTCACCGCGCCGAGCAAGAGCGGATAGATAACCCACCCGACCTGGTTCTTGAACAGCAGGGAGCCGAGGAGCATGGCCGCGATCATCGTCACGGCGTAGGTCTCGAACAGGTCGGCAGCCATGCCCGCACAGTCGCCGACGTTGTCACCGACGTTGTCCGCGATTACCGCTGGGTTGCGGGGATCGTCCTCCGGGATTCCCGCCTCGACCTTGCCGACCAGGTCCGCACCGACGTCGGCCGCCTTGGTGTAGATACCTCCACCCAGCCGAGCGAACACTGAAACGAGGCTGGCCCCGAAAGCCAGCCCAACCAGTGCGTCCGGGTCTCTGAAGATGAAGTAAGCCGCCGAGACGCCGAGCAGTCCCAGGCCGACGACCATGAAACCGGTCACGGCGCCGCCCCGAAACGCGACCTGCAGTGCCTGATTCAACCCTCCGCGGGCGGCCTCGGCAGTGCGCAGGTTGGAGCGCACAGCGATGTTCATTCCGACGTAGCCCGCGGCTGCCGAGAGCACAGCCCCGACGACGAAGAGCGTGGCCGTGGTCCAGTTGATGAAGAAGCCGATGACGATCGCGATGATGACTCCGATGATCGCGATCACCGTGTATTGCCGGTTCAAGTAAGCGGAAGCGCCTTCCTGGATCGCAGCAGCGATCTCGCGCATCCGGTCGTTTCCCGTGGGCACGCGCAGGACAAGAAGGATGAGAGCAACGGCGAACAGCACTGCGGCGAGACCACCGGCCACGCCGAACAGAACTATGTTGGGATCCACTTACCCTCCCTGAATCTTGCGCCAAGCGCGCGCACCCACTGTTGCGCGGCGCAGCCTTCTCTTTCCTGCGGAGCGTTAGGTTAAACGAACCGGAGATCGTGTATCGAACCGGGCACGCTAGCCAGTCAGGTCGAAGCCGTCGAGGCCACCCTCCGCTGCCGACCAGCCAATGTCCACCCGGTCCACTCGGGCCATCCGAGGACCAGTCTCAGCCGCCTGTTTCAACCGTTCCAGGTCAGCTCGATCACCCTCGGCGACGAACTCGACAGTTCCGTCGTCTCGGTTGCGCACCCAGCCTCGCAGACCGAGGCGATATGCCTCCCGCATCAAGAAATAGCGAAAACCGACGCCCTGGACATCGCCGCGGACGGTGCCGTGTAAACGCTCCACTTGCTCGAGGTTATATGTTGCAGCTCATGCCAACCTCCAGCATCGTGGCGATCGGCGACGAGCTGGTCGGTGGTTTCACGCTGGACACCAATTCACACTGGCTCGCCGAGCGTCTGCGCCTGCTGGGCTTTCCCGTCAAGCGCGTCACCGCGATTCGCGACCGCCCCCAAGAGATCGTGGACCAGGTGCGGCGTGAGCTCGCCGACGCCGAAGTCACGCACGTCTTCTGCTCCGGAGGCCTCGGTCCGACACCGGACGACCGCACTTTCGCCGCGCTCGCGGACGCCCTCGACCGCAAGCTCATCGTGTGGGAGGAGACGCGCGCGCGAATCGAGCGTCGCGTTCAGCGCATGCACGAAGCGGGGCTGCTCGAGTCACCCGACCTGACCGAAGGGAACCTGCGTATGGCGCGCATCCCGGCAGATCCGGAGCAGGTCTTCAAGAACCGCCGCGGCATGGCGCCCGGTGTCGTCTACGAGGCGAACGGAAAGCGCATCTTCGTGCTGCCAGGCGTACCGCTGGAGATGAAGGGAATCTTCACCGAGGAGCTCGAGCCGCAGTTTCTTTCCGACGGCTCGGGTGCCACGGTGCGCGAGCTTCGCTTCACGTTTGCGGTGGAGGCACGCTTCTATCCCCTCATGACTGAGCTCGAGCAGAGCTTCCCGGACGTTTCGGTGGGCTCCTATCCGAACTTCGAGACAAAAGAGCTCGTCATCCGCTGCCTCGGAACCGACCCGAAGCGTGTCGACGAGGTCATCGAGATCGTTCGCCGGCGCTCGGCACAGCTTGGGATGGTCGGCGGAAGCTAACTCCTCAGCTTTCGCTCCAGCAGCGAGCGTTCGGCAGGGTTCTGACACAGCTCCAACGCTCGAAGGCGGGCTTCACGGGCGAGGGCCGGTTCTCCTACCTGGTCGAGCAGCTCGGCCCGAGTCGAGTGGAAAAGGTGGTAGCCGCTGAGCGCGATCGCCAGGTCATTGACCTCGCCAAGCGCGATCTCCGGCCCGGCGTAATGGCTGACCGCCACCGCACGGTTCAGCCTGATCACGGGGCTATCCGACCATCGCAGCAGCACGTCGTACAGAAGCACTATCTGGTGCCAGTCGGTCTCTTCCCAGGATTTCGCCTCGGAGTGAAGTGCGGCGATCGCCGCCTGCAGCTGGTAAGGACCTGGAGCGCGCATGGCTCCCGCCTGCTCCAGCAGCTTGATCCCGCCGGCGATTGCAGCGTGGTCCCACAGCTGTCGGTCCTGATCCGGGAGGAGCACCATCTCGCCCGTGTCATCGAAACGCGCCCGCGCTCTCGCCATGTGTAGCTGCATCAGGGCGACCAGGCCGATCACCTCTGCTTGGTCCGGCATGAGCTGGGCCACCAGGCGTGTAAGCCAGATCGCATCCTCCGCAAGATCACGCCGCGTCGCGACCTGGGCACCACGGCTCAGGTATCCCTCGTTGAACATCAGATAGAGGACGGCTAGAACTGCGTCGAGCCGCCCTGCGATCTCATCGTCCTTCGGCATCCGGTACGGGATCTTGGCGGCGACGATCTTGCGCTTGGCCCTCACGATCCGCTGGGCCATCGTCGCCTCGGAAACCAGGAAGGCCGCCGCGATCTCTGGTGTCGTGAAGCCGGCCACGGCGCGCAGCGTGAGCGCGACCTGGGCCTCCTGGGCCAGCGCCGGGTGGCAGCAGGTGAAGATGAGGCGCAGCCGGTCGTCCGCCTCCACAGGATCAGGTGGCAAGGTGGAGCGCTCCAGCAGCGCGATCTTCTCCTGGTGGCGCTGGCTGCGCCGCAGTATGTCGATGGCCCGCCTCTTGGCGGTGGTCATCAGCCACGCGCCCGGGTTGTCGGGGATGCCTTGAGCAGGCCATTTTTCGAGCGCCGCCACAATGCTGTCCTGGACCACCTCCTCGGCGAGGTCGAAGTCGCCGAGCATACGCGTCAAGGCGCCCGTCAGCCGACCCGCCTCTTCGCGGAAGACTGCGACGACGGCGGAATCGGTGGCGGACAGCGTCTCGCTCAGTCCGCCGAGTGGTCAACGATGGGCCGGATCTCAACGCTCGTCAGACCGGGCCACGACTTTGCCATCTGCAGCGCTTCGTCCAGGTCCGCCACCTCGACGATGGCGTAGCCTCCGATCACCTCTTTCGCTTCGATGAAGGGCCCATCGACCACCATCGCCTTGCCGTCTTTGAAACGTACCGTGGTCGCAGTCTGCGGTCCCTGCAGCTCGTGGGCCTCCACGATCTTGCCCGCCCGAGTGTATTGCTCGAACCACTGGCCGACGCGCTCGTAGGCAGCCGCCAGCTCAGGATTCTTGGCTCGCTCCTCAGGTTCCATTGTGCCGCCGAGCAAAAGGATGTACTTCATTCCGAGACCCTCCAGCTGAACTCGATCGGTATCTGCTCTTACGACGAACAGCGGGCGGCCGGATCGACAGGGCTCACGAACCGGTGTACTCCGGCTCCTGCTTGGAGAGGAAGGACATGATCCCGATCGCGGCGTCGGTGCTGAGCGCGGCCCTCGCGAAGTTGCGCGCCTCGATCTCGAGCGCCTCGTCCATGGGCAAGTCATAGCCTCGGCGGACCGCATCCTTGATCATCGCGATCGCAAAGGTCGCAGCCTTAGCCAGCTTTCCGGCGAGCGCATCGACGGCGCCCTGGAATTCCTCTGGTGAGACCGCCATGTCGACCCAGCCGACCGCCTCGGCCTCCCGCGCCGAGAGTCGTGTCGACTCGATCAGGTAGCGCATCGCTTTCGCCTTGCCGATCAGGCGGGGCAGCCGCTGTGTTCCGCCCGCCCCCGGAATGATCCCGAGCGCGGATTCGGTCTGGCCGATCCGCGACCGGCCATCCTCGACCATGATCCGGAAGTCGCAGCAAAGCGTCAGCTCGCTGCCGCCGCCGAGAGCATGGCCGCTGATGGCGGCGATCACCGGCTTGGGGCAGCGCTCGATGGTCGAGAATCGTTCGTTCATCCGCGTCATCAGGCCGCCAATCTGCTCAACGGCATCCGGAGCGCTGCGATCGATGCTTCCGAGCATGGTCAGATCTGCGCCAACGCTGAAGTACTTCTCGTACTCGGAGGCAAGTACTACAACTCGTACTGCTGGATCCTCGCCGAGCTCCAGGAACGCTGCGGCAAGCTCCTGCATCAAGTCCTCGGCGATAGCGTTGTTGCCCTTTCGGTGCATCACCACGCGCGCGATCGCTCCGTCGCGCTTGACGTCGACGCATTCGCCCATCAGGCGGTGAACAGGGGGATGCCGCCGGCGACCTCGATGACCGCGCCCGTGATGTACCCCGCCTCGTTCGAGCAGAGGAACGCGATGGTGTTGGAAATGTCCTCGGGTTGCCCAAACCGTTTGAACACGGTCCGGGCCTTGAATCGCTCGTACAGGGGATTCGTCTCGGCCGCGGCTTTGCCCGCTTCGGATTCGATGATCCCGGGCGCGATCGCGTTGGACGTGATGTTGTGCCGCCCGCCTTCGAGTGCAGCCGTCTTGGCGAGACCGATGAGAGCCGCCTTGGTGGACGAGTAGCTCGCCTGGCCGAAGCCGCCCAGAGTGCCCGCGATCGACGACATGAAGATGAGGCGGCCCCACTTGTTCTCCACCAGGTACGGCCAGACCTCCTTCGTGCAGTTGAAAGCCCCGGTGAGATTGACTCGCACGTCTCTGTCCCAGAGCTCGTACGACTGGTTTGGGATCTGCGC
>DATGVE010000058.1:0-18296 GCA_035300725.1 Candidatus Eiseniibacteriota bacterium
GATGAGCAATGGAATGGTGAAGTTGCGTCGCGTCATCTCTTTGGCGACCACGACCATCTCGTCGAGCGAAGGCGTGATTAGTCCTGAGAGGCCGACGACATCGGCATTCAGCTCGATGGCTGTGTCGAGGATCTTGTCCACGGGCACCATGACCCCGAGGTCGATGACCTCGTAGTTGTTGCACGCGAGGACGACGCCGACGATGTTCTTGCCGATGTCGTGGACGTCGCCTTTGACGGTCGCCAGGACGAGCTTGCCGCGCACGCTCTGACTGCCTGAAGCTTCCTTCTCAGCCTGCATGAACGGTTCCAGGTAGGCCACCGCACGTTTCATCGCGCGCGCGCTCTTGACCACCTGCGGCAGGAACATCTTGCCGGCGCCGAAAAGGTCGCCGACGACTTTCATGCCGTCCATCAGCGGGCCCTCGATGACTAGCAGTCCTTTCTTGTACTTCTGGCGGGCCTCTTCGGCGTCGGCTTCGATGAACTCGACCTCGCCGTGCAGCACCGCGTGGGCGAGCCGCTCCTCGATGGTGCCCTCGCGCCACCTGTGGTCGACCTCACGCTTCGTGCCGCTGCCGGAAACCGACTTGGCGAACTCGACGAGCCTCTCGGTGGCGTCGGGTCGACGGTCGAAGATAATGTCCTCGACCAGCTCGAGCAGGTCCTTGGGGATGTCCTCGTAGACGACGAGCTGCCCCGCATTGACGATGCCCATGTCCAGTCCGGCTCGGATCGCGTGGTAGAGGAACGCGGAGTGGATCGCCTCTCGGACGCGGTCGTTGCCGCGGAACGAGAAGGAGAGGTTCGAGACTCCGCCGGAGACGTGCACCCTCGGGAAGCGCTTCTTGATCTCACGCGTCGCGTCGATGAAATTCTTCGCGTAGCCGGCGTGCTCCTCGATGCCTGTCGCGATGGGGAGGATGTTGGGGTCGAAGATGATGTCTTCCGGTTCGAAGCCGGCCTTCTCGGTGAGGAGCCTGTACGCGCGGCGGCAGATCTCCACCTTGCGCTCGAACGTGTCCGCCTGGCCGATCTCGTCGAACGCCATCACGACAGCTGCCGCACCGTACTTCCGCACCAGTCGGGCCTGCTCGAGGAATGGCTCCTCGCCGCCCTTCAGGCTGATCGAGTTGCAGACGCCCTTGCCCTGCAGGCACTTGAGGCCGGCTTCGAGGACGGTCCATTTGGAGCTGTCGACCATCACGGGGATGCGGGCGATCTCCGGCTCGGTCGCGATGAGGTTGAGGAAGCGGACCATCGCGGCTTCGGAGTCGAGGAGGTCGGCGTCCATGTTGACGTCGAGCAGGTTGGCGCCTCCGCGGACCTGTTCGAGCGCGACCTGCACCGCGGTGGTGAAGTCGCCGGACTCGATGAGGCGGCGGAAGCGGATCGAGCCGGTGACGTTGGTGCGCTCGCCGACCATCACGAACCCGGAATCCTTGGTGATCTGGAAAGGCTCGAGGCCGCTGAAGCTCGTGAGCGAGACGCGCTTGGGAACCTCCCGCGTCGCGATGCCGTCGAGGGCCGCTTTGATCTGCCGGATGTGCTCGGGCCCCGTGCCGCAGCAGCCGCCAGCGGCGTTGAGGTAGCCGGCCTCGGCGAACTCCCTCAGCAGGCGGCTGGTCGTCGGCGGCTGTTCGTCATATCCGCCGAACGCGTTGGGCAGGCCGGCGTTCGGGTAACAGGTGACGTAGACGGGAGCGACCCTGGAAAGCGCCGCGATGTAGGGCCGCATCTCCGAGGCGCCCAGCGAGCAGTTGACACCCGCGGCGAACGGCTGCGCGTGCTCGACCGACGTCCACCACGCCTCGACGGTCTGGCCCGAGAGGTTGCGGCCGCTGCGGTCGACGATGGTGACCGACAGGAACAGCGGCAGGTCGGGCGCCGCCTCCTTCACGGCCGCGATCGCGGCCTTGCCGTTGAGCGAGTCGAAGATGGTTTCGATGAGCAGGAAGTCGGCGCCGCCTTCGCGCAGCGCACGCGCGGCCTCCGCGTAGCCGTCCTTCAGCTGGTCGAATGTGACCTCGCGATACGACGGGTCGTCGACGCGAGGGGAGAGGGAGAGAGTGACGTTGGTCGGGCCCAGCGAGCCGGCGACGAATCGGTTCTCGAACTCGTCCGCGGCTTTGCGCGCCAGCCGCGCGCCCTCCAGGTTCATCTCGTAGGCGACGTCCTCCAGCCCGTAATCGGCCTGCGAGACGCGCGTGGCGGTGAACGTGTTGGTGGTGACGATGTCCGCTCCCGCTTCCAGATAGTCGCGGTGCACCTGCAAGACCAGGCCCGGCTGGCTCAGGCACAGGACGTCGCTGTTGTTCCGCAGCGGCTTGGGGTGATGGCGGAAACGCTCGCCGCGGAAGTCCTCGTCGCTGAGGCCGCGGTGCTGAAGCATCACCCCCATGGACCCGTCGAAGATCGCGATCCGCTGCCTGAACAGCTGATCGAGCCGGTCTCGGGTCGATGTTGCGACGGCCATGGTGACCCTAAAGAGTACGAAAGCCGGCCGTCAGTCTCCTACGGGGCTCCAAACCTGGAATCTCCCGTCGTCGAAAAGGAGACGCCGGCCGCCGGCCGGCAGCTGGTCGAGAGCGGCCTGCCGCTCGGCGGGGTGCGTCGGGCCGCTGATGTAAGGCTTGTGGTCGATCACGACGTAGCAGGTCGCATCGAGCCGGTCCGGGAAGTCGTTGATGGTGTGCCGGTTGGCGAGCCACACGGCGAGACCGTTGTCGGCGTTGACCGGCGCGTCGGCGGGGATCATCGAGGTCGCTGTTTGCAGCTCGGCGACCGTGTTGGGATGCAGGTAGAGGCTCGAGTCGCCGCCGAGAGCGGGAGGGAAGCGGCCGGTGCCCCAGGCAAGGAGGAACACGGGCACCATCGCCACGATGGCGGTGGCGGGCTGGAGCGAACGCTGCTCGAGGAACTTGCGGGCGCCGACGCCGCCGGCGACCACGAGCGGAAACAGCATGAGCAGCACGTAGTGAAGGTGCAGCACGTTTTGCGGGGTGTGCCCGCTCAGCACGTTGGCCAGGTATGGCGGGATGACCAGCAGCAGCCAGCGCGGAGCGAGCAGGGGCAGCAGGAACATGCTCACGATGACGCCGGCGACGACCAGCAGCGCCTCGGGATGGAAGATGGCCCCGAGCACCGAATTGATCGACGCAGGCATCGAAGGGTCGAGCCCGATGAGCCAGCGGTAGTAGACGAAGTCGCTGTAGCCGCCGTTGCGGAAGTGCTGCTGGACGATGCCGGTCCCGATGAGGAACCAGCCACCGGCGAGATAGACGACGAATCGCCACTGCTTGCGGATCTCGGGCGCTCCGTAGGACCTCATCAGGAGCCCGATCACCCCGACCGTGTAGACCTGATCCTCCTTGCACGAGAGGACGAGCAGGCACAGGGCCCACATCGCGACGCGGTGTCCGCGGATGCCGGCCCAGGCCGCGAGTAGCGCGAAGGCGAGGGCCATGTTCTCGGGGTGAAAGAAGTCGCGTCCTGCCTCCTGGATGGCGGCCCAGAAGGGGATGGGAGTCGCCAGGGCGATCGCGAGCCAGGGCGAGGCCGGGCGGTCGGCCGGCAGCAGGGAGCGCAAAAGAGCGTTAAAGAAAAGGTAGGCCGCGGGCGCGGTCGCGGCGAGGCCGGCTGACGAGAAGATGAGCAGCACGGCGGGATTGGGCCAGAGCTTCTCGACCGCGGCGAGGATGACGAAGATCAGCTCGAAGTGGATGCCGAGGAAGTTCGCGCGCGCAAAGCTCGAGTAGAAGCCCTGCCCGACCGAGACGTTCCAGATGACCTGCTGGTCGTAGGCGAGGTCCCAGGCCGAACCGGTCATGCCGTAAAGGCGCGTCAGCTCGCCGCGCAGCATCCAGGCAAAGGCGACGGCGCCTGAGACGAGAGGCACGGTGGGGAAGATCCACCAGGCCACCGGACGCTCGGCCGGCTGCGCTTCCATCGGGCCGAGCTTACTTAAGGCAGACCTACAATCGCTGCAATGGCCACCCGGACACGCAACGCTTCGAGTGTCGCGCCGCGCCTCTCGGTGATCGTGCTCGTCTACAACGAGCTCGACAGCATCGCGCCGATGCATGAAGAGCTGATGGGGGTGCTCCAGGCGCTCGACCTTTCCTACGAGGTCCTTTACATCGACGACGGGAGCCGCGACGGCAGCACGGAACGGCTGGGGCAGCTGGCGGCGCGCGACAGGCACGTGCGGGTGGTGAGCTTCCGGCGGAATTTCGGGCAGACGGCGGCCGTGCAGGCAGGGATCGATCACAGCCGCGGCGAGATCCTGGTCTTCATGGATGGCGACATGCAGAACGACCCGCACGACATCCCGCGCCTGATGGAGAAGATCGACGAGGGATACGACGTGGTGAGCGGCTGGCGCAAGGACCGGCAGGACGAGGCGATGAGGGTGGTGCCGTCGAAGATCGCGAACTGGGTCATCGCTCGGGTGACCGGAGTGCCGTTGAACGACTTCGGGTGCACGCTCAAGGCCTACCAGCGCGAGGTGATCCAGGACGTGAAGCTCTACGGCGAGATGCACAGGTTCATCCCGGTTTATGCGTCGTGGGTGGGCGCGAGGATCACCGAGCTCACGGTCAATCACAGGCCGCGCACGTACGGCCACTCGAAGTATTCGCTGGCGCGAACCTCCCGCGTCCTGCTCGACCTGATCACGGTCAAGCTGCTCGGCAGCTACTCCACCAAGCCGATCTACTTCTTCGGCTTCGCGGCGTTCGGGTTGTGGGCGCTAGCGCTCGTCTTCGCCGCGATAGTGATCATTCAGAAGGTCCTTCCGCCGTACCCGTACGCGCACAACAACCCGCTGCTGCTGCTCTCGGTGTTCCTCGCCATCGTCGGCGTGCAGTTCATCCTCATGGGGCTCCTGGCGGAGCTTTCCATCCGCACTTACCACGAGTCGCAGGCCAAGACGACCTACGTGGTGCGCGAGATCATCGAGCGCTCACCGCGCAAGGAAGCGACGACGGACGGGCGGCCGACGATACACCGCTAAATGTGTGGGATCTGCGGAGTCGCCGGCGGCGATCCTGCCGGCAGCCGCGAGCTGGTCGGGCGGATGTGCTCCGCCATGACGCATCGCGGGCCGGACGATGAGGGGACTGTTCAGCTCGACGGAGTAACGCTCGGCATGCGGCGCCTGTCGATCATCGACCTCGAGGGCGGGCATCAACCGATGCACAACGAGGACTCGACCGTGTGGGTGGTTCAGAACGGCGAGATCTACAACCACCTCGAGCTGCGCGAGCTGCTCCTCGCCTCCGGACATACCTTTAATACGCAGTCCGACACCGAGGTCCTTGTCCACGGATATGAGCAGTGGGGCGAGGAGATGGTCGAGCGCTTGAACGGGATGTTCGCGTTTGCGGTGCTCGACCGCCGGCGTGGCGCCGTCTTGCTGGCGCGCGACCGGTTGGGCATCAAGCCTCTCCACTACGCGATCGATGGGAAGCGTCTCGTGTTCGCCTCGGAGCTGAAAGCGTTGCTGCGCGACCCGGCGTTGCGGCGGGGGATCGATCCGGCTGCGCTCGACCAGTACCTGGCGTACGAGTTCGTCCCCTCGCCGGCGAGCATCGTGCGGGGCATCAGCAAGCTTCAGCCCGCGCACGCCCTCACGTGGTCGGTGGCCGAGGGCACGCAGCGCCTGCGGCGTTACTGGTCGCCAGAGCTCGGGGTGGGCGACGGCCGCAGGAATCTTGACGAGGAAGGTGAGCGCCTTCGCACGGTGCTTCGCGAGTCGGTGCGGAAGGAGCTGATCAGCGACGTGCCGCTGGGCGTGTTCCTGTCCGGTGGAATCGATTCCAGCGCGGTGGCCGCGATGATGACCGAGCTCGGGGGCGAGGTGAAGAGTTTTTCCGTGGGCTTCGCCGACCGGTCGTTTGACGAGTCTTCGTACGCGCGGCAGGTGGCGCGCCACCTCGGCACAGACCATCGCGAGCTGACGCTGGAGCCGGAAATGCTGCTCGGACTGATTCCCAAGCTGCCGACGTTGCTCGACGAGCCGCTGGGCGACGCTTCGATCATCCCGACGTACCTGCTGGCGGAGTTCACCCGGCGCCACGTGAAGGTTGCGCTCGGTGGAGATGGAGGCGATGAGCTCTTCGCCGGCTACCCGACGCTGCAGGCGCACCGCCTCGCTGAGTACTACATGCGAGCGCCGCGATTGTTGCGAGAGGGGCTGGTCGAGCCGGTGGTGCGTCGCCTTCCCGTGTCGCGAGGAAACTTGAGCTTCGACTTTCGGGCCAAGCGGTTTGTCAGTGGCGCGGGTTATCCGGTCGCGGAGCGGCACCAGAGGTGGATGGGCTCGTTTGCCGCCGAAGAGAGGTCGGCGCTGCTGTCGCGGGAGGTGCGGTACAAGGTTGAGCTTGATCCTGCTCATGCGGACCCGCTGAACCAGGTCCTGATGCTGGACATGCGGCTCTATCTGGAGAACGACATCCTGGTCAAGCTCGACCGCGCCTCGATGATGGCGTCGCTCGAGGGGCGAGTGCCGCTGCTCAACAACGACTTCGTCGAGTACGCGACCCACCTGCCGCTGAATATGAAGCTGCGAGGCCTGCGGTCGAAGTTCCTCTTTAAGCGCGCGCTGCGCGGGCTGCTGCCGGAATCGATTTTGCACCGGCCGAAGAAGGGTTTCGGAATCCCGGTCGCGCACTGGTTTCGCGGGCCGCTGAAGGAGCAGATGCTTTCAGTGCTGTCGCCGGAGCGGATCGCGCGTGAAGGTTTTTTCGATGTGACAGCGGTGGCGCGCCTGGTCAGTGATCACCTGGAAGGCCGGCGTGACAATCGCAAGCAGCTGTGGACGCTTTTCGCGTTCGAGCTGTGGCACGAGGGGTATTTGCAAGCCTAAGCCCTCCCCAGAAGAGGAGAGGGACAAAGCCTGGATCACATAAGGTTCTTCTCCCCAATGAAACGCCGCGCCCTCTTGCTGTTCCTCGCGATGTGCTGTCGGTGGGTGTGATTGCGGCCTCGCTCACGGTCTTGACCATCGCGTATGCGCCTATAGCCGCGCTGCAGTGGCCGCACTCAGTACCGTCTCTGTCCGTCCTCGCGTCCGTTGCCGTGCTGGCGGTAGTGTGCACGGCGCTCGGCTTCCTGCTGTTCTTTGCCCTGGTGGCCGAGATCGGACCGGTGCGCTCGACAGTCATCAACTACGTCAACCCGGCGGTCGCGGCCGTGCTCGGCGTGATCGTGCTGCAAGAGCGATTCACCGCCGGCATGGCTGCAGGCTTCGTGCTGGTGGTGCTCGGGTCAATCCTGGCGACACGGCGCCGACCTACCAGGTCAATCGATAGCTAGCTCACCGCTCACGACTTCCAGGGAACCGGTCAGCCACTCCGTCGCGCTCTCGACCGTCCCGAAGTAGGCGACCTGCAGCTCGCTGCCCGGGATCTTGTCCAGCATGTCTTCGATGTGCAACCGGGTCATCCCGGTGTACGGGACGACCAGGGCCATGCGCCTGAGTCCCGCCGCGTGGGCACGGGGGAACCAGTTGCGATCGATCAACTCCTGATCGGCGGGGTTGGACGCCTTCATCTCCCGGCAGTCAGCCAGGCATCGCGACCCGTGATGCTCGGCCAGGGCGCGGATCCCGGCCGAGAGCAGCAGCTCGAACTCGTCGGGGTCAGCCCAGGACCGCCAGTCGATGTAGACGGCGCGGGAGTCCTGATCCCACGACACGACCGCCACGCCGGGGCGATCGTAGAAGACTTCTCCCTCGAGAGCACCATTGATCATCGGCTGCTAATCGGAACCTCCGTCACGAATCTGGTTGCCGCAGGCCGTGGTCGGCGCACAGGGCGGCGACGTCCTCGACGTTCAACTTTCCCAACCCGGTCTCGGCGATGACGAAGGCGATCCGCTTGGGGCCGGCTCTGCCTTCCATTCGGCGTGCACAAGGTGATTGACGCTGTCCCATCGATCGACAGATAGGGCTCGTCCACGTAGATGTCATCGGATGTGATGCACGAGGTATAGGCCCTGGACGCTTTCTGCGTCGACATCAAAACGCCCGGTTTCGACCCCCATAAATACAGGGGTTTCGAAGCACTGGGTTAGGTCACCGGCCGGTTTTAGGGATTGTCAACGCAGACACCCAGCAAGAAGAGATCCGCTAGGGCGGGTTCTGGCGAACTTTGCTAAAAAGGCGCGGGCATTGCGCCCGAGGCGGTCCTTTCTCCATCAAGCGTTTAATTAGCCGCGTGGAAACGACCAAGGAGAAGCGACGCCAAGAGCTGGTGGTCGCTGCGTTCAATCAGATCGCGGAACACGGGTTCGAGGGACTTCGGACGAGGGACGTCGCGGCCGAGGTCGGGGTCAACATCGCGACGCTCCACTATTACTTTCCGACCAAGGAGTCATTGATCAGAGGGGTGCTCGAGCATGCGATGGGGCGCTTCCGGTCGACACTCGCTCCACACGGCTCGCCCGGCGATCAGCTGCGGAACCACCTGCGTGCGGTCCGCAAGCTGCTTGTGGAGGAACCCGAGCTGGGGAGCGTGATGGGCGAGCTGACTTTGCGATCTGCCCGCGACAAGTCGATTGCGTCGCTGATGACCGAGCTGTATGACGCCTGGCACGCCATCATGCGTGGGTTGCTGCGGAGAGGTGTCAAGGAAGGCAACCTTCGGCCCGAGCTCGACAGCGATGGAGTGGCCGCGCTCGTGGTGGCGACCCTCACCGCGATGACGTTGCCCACGATGACCTCGGGGCCCCGCACCGGACAGGCATTTCGGCAGCTGGAGCGATGGCTTGGGGTGTCAGGGCCAAGGCGACATATTCAAGCAACTGATTGATTGTCGTGCTATCCTGAGAGCTCAATCACTTGATTGAGCGGACTCTGGAGGTTGTTCATGGTGACCGACGTCGAACCGAAAACCCGCGTTCCCGGTTTCGTAGATTCCTTCAACCCGCTCGCGCGCTGGATGCTCGGGATCGGAATTCCGATGGGCCCGAACGCTCTCATCACTGTGCGCGGGCGGAAGTCGGGACTGGACCGGACGACCCCTGTCGCTCTGGTCGAGATCGACGGTAGGCGATGGGTGATCGGGACGTTCGGAGAAACGAACTGGGTGCGCAACCTCCGCGCCGCGGGTGAGGCGACGATCAGCGTCGGCCGCCGGACGGAAAAGGTGAGCGCGACCGAGCTCTCGCCTGAGGCTGGGGCAGCTTTCTTTCAGGATGTGCTCGGCATGTACGTGAAGCGAATACCTCTTGGGTTGGGGCGGCTCTTGCTGGGATCCGTGCTGGGCGCGAAGGACATCCTCGATGACCCGATGGGGTCAGGCGCCACGCATCCGGTGTTCGAGGTGCACGCCGCTTAACATCTCAGCGTTAGACCACTGACCTCCCGACCTGCAGGACTCTCGCGCGGGCAAGCCACGTGGCTGCTCTACGGAGTGTTCAGCTGCATGGCGTTCCTGCTCAACGGACTGGGCGGGGTGCTGGAGCCGCTGCAGCGGGACCTGCACGTCAGCCGAGGCGACGTGGCGTTCTATCCGAGCCTCTTCGCGGCCGGGCTCGTTGTCGTGGGGCTCGCCGGTGGGGCGCTTGTGGGCCGGATCGGCCGGACGGCGGCGCTTCGGCTTGCCATGGCCGGGATGATGCTGGGCGGGCTGCTGCTCGCCACTCCGGCCCGGGTCGCGACACTGCTCGGCGCGCTGCTCCTCGGCCTGGGCGCTGCGGTGCTGGTGCAGCTTGGCCCGGCGCTTCTGGCCTCGCTTCATCCGCAGGCACCGACCGCGGCCGTCGGCGAAGCCAACGCCCTGGCGAGCACTGCGTCGGTCATCGCACCGCTGGCCGTCTCGGCGGCCCTGGTTTCCGGCCTGGGGTGGCGCGTCGGTTACATCGGGCCTGCGCTGCTGGCACTTGCCCTTCTCACCGTCCCTGCCTGGCGTGTGGCGATGCCGGAGGCCCCCGTTGTGGAGCAGGCCTCGCGACGCTCAGCTTCGCCGCCGCTGGTCGGCCCATGGGTGAACGTGCTGGTCGCGGTGAGCGTCGAGTTCTGTTTTATCTTCTGGGCCCCGTCTGCCCTCATCGAGTGGGATCACGCGTCGCGCGGCCAGGCACCGGCGCTGGCGTCGCTCTTCCTGGTCGGCATGGCCACGGCCCGTGGCCTGGCGGCGCCGATCACCCGCCGGCTGGGCACCTCGCGTCTGTTGATGCTGGTGTGCACCGGAGTGGCGGCTGCAGGATTTTCGCTGTTCTGGTTCGCGCCGAACTTAGTGCTCGGGGCGGCGGGGCTCCTCGTTGCCGGGGTGGGTTGCGCCCTGCTCTACCCAACGACCGTCAGCCGCGTGGTCGCTGTCTGGCCGCACGCGCCGGATCGCGCCGCCGCCCGGGCTGCCCTGGCTTCGGGTCTGGCGATCGGCATCGCGCCCTTGGTGCTGGCTCGGTTGTCGGACGTGACGGGTCTGCGAAACGCTTACCTGATCGTGCCGGTTCTTCTCCTTGTGCTTGCGGTGCGCGGGGCGTTGTCCAGAGCGTCGACGTAACGGAGCGTCCCCCGGCCTGTGCGTACGATGGCGACGTGCCGGATTGGACCTACCATCCGCTGCGGCGACCGATGGGGGCGCTGCTGGGCGTACGGCGCTCGAGGCTTGCCGCGTTGGGGGTGGTCGCGGCGGTGTCGCGCCTGCCGGGGGGAAAGTGTGTGGTGGCTTTGCTCGGCCACACCACGCCGCCGCGTGAAGCCGCCGTGCGACTTTCTGGGGTCGAGTATGTGGCCAGGGTCGGAGCCACGGTTGAAGCCGAGTTCGCGCAGGATGCCGTGAGCGGGCTCCCCGCCCTGGGCGCCGCTCTTTTAGAGATCGGTCCGTTTCCGCTTGGCGCAGTGGAGAAGGCGCGGCGGATTCTTGAGAATGCGCGCGCCCCGATTGTTCTCAGGGTGGCGGGCGGCGACGCGCCTGCGGTCGCGCGCGAGTTGGGTCCGCGGGCGGCGCTGGTGGCGGTCGATCTGGCGGACGGCACTGCGAAGCTCGAAACTCACATGAACGGCCAAACTCAAGAGCTAGGCGTCGTCATCCGGAACGCAACCGCAGGGCAGGTTCGAGGGGCCGCTGGTCGGACGGTCATCGCTACCACATCGAACGCCTCGCCTTCGATCGCGGCCGACCTCATCGACGCCGGGGCGGCGGTCGTCCTCATCACGACCACCGGACTGATCGAGGCCGGCCCGGGATGGTTTCACCGGGCGACGATGAATTACCTGGCTCGGGTGCCGGCCTATCGGGACGCCAAACAAGGCACGGGACGCTCCTGGGTGGCTGGGCTGGCGCTTGGCTTTGGCATGATCGCGGGCGGTGTGGGGGCGGCGCTCGTCGCGCTCGGACCCGTTGTGCTGCCGTATGACGCTGCGTTTCTGGGCGTCGGTTCGCCGGGCCTTGCCGCCATCAACACACGCTTGATCCACTTTCTCCAACATGACCGCATCACGCTGGCCGGCGTGATGATCGCGCTCGGCATCCTCTACTCGGCGCTGTCCTGGTGGGGCATCCGGCCCGGGCGGGCGTGGCCGCGAGACGCGTTGCTGGCGTCGTGCGTGATCGGGTTTCCGACGCTGTTCTATTTCTTCGCCTACAGGTATGTCGAACCTGTTCACGCGGTGATGGCGGCCGTGTTGTTTCCGTTGTTCATCCTGGCGACGTGGCGGAGGCCGCGCGGCCACGTGCTTGTGGAGGATGAAGGGCCGGCCGGCGAGCGCCAGCAAGCGCTGCTCGGCCAACTGCTGATGGTGACCACCGGCGTCGGCCTGATCATCGGCGGTCTGACGATCTCCTTTACAGGTCTGACGACGGTCTTCGTGCCGTCGGACCTGGCCTACTTGGGCACCTCTGCGCATGCGCTCGATGCGGCCAACCAGCGACTGCTTTCGTTCATCGCCCACGACCGGGCGGGGTTCGGCGGGGCGCTGGTCTCAGTTGGCGTTGCGGTCGCGCTCATCGCCGCATGGGGATGGGAGCGCGGCCAGGCGTGGGTGTGGTGGAGCCTTTTCGTGTCAGGGGTTGTGGGTTTCGGATTCGCCCTGGCGGTTCACGTCGGCGTCGCTTACACGGATTTTTGGCATGTCGCGCCGATCTATGTCGGAATCGTTTTCACTGCGGTCTCGTTGGCGCTTGGCCGCCGATTCCTCACCGCTGCAAGCCCTCCGGCACGAGTCAGGGTTTCGGCTCCCGTCACATAGATGGTGACTGTCGCGGATGTGCGGCAGTTCGCGATGACCTTGCCAGGTTCTTATGAGGCGTTGGTGGGAGGCCGCGTGAAGTTTCGCGTCGGCAGGATCGTCTATCTCTCTTTTTCTCGCGATGAGACCGTGATGGGCTTCGGGTTTCCCAAGGACGAGCGGGACTGGCTGGTCGGCGGTTCGCCGGACAAGTTCATGCAGCCGGACAAATCAGACCTTCGCTACCACTGGGTTCTCGTCCGCATGGCGGCAATTGATGAAACCGAGATGCGTGAGCTCGTGCTGGATGCGTGGCGGATGGTCGTACCCAAGCGCGTCGCGGCGGCCTACAGAGGCTGATGAGAATGGTGGATCCGAGGGGATTCGAACCCCTTACCTCTTGAGTGCGATTCAAGCGCTCTCCCAATTGAGCTACGGACCCACGTGTTCGAGTAGCTGAGGGAAAGGCCAGTATAGCCGGGCCCTGATCGGGTCCCGAGGGCGGAACAGCCGGCGCCGACCGTCCGTTCCTATACTCGCCAGATGTCGTTTTTGTTCAAGGGCAAACGACTCCCGGAGGGTGTCGATCCGGCGCGCATTCCGCCGGGCCAGACCCTCACCGCACCCGACCGCTGGCCTCTCCTGCACTTCGGACCGGTACCGACCACTGATATCGGGAAGTGGGACTTCAAGGTGTTCGGCGCGGTCGAGCATGAGCTCACGCTCGATTACGGCGAGCTTCGGGCGCTGCCTTCAAGCGACGTGGTAGCGGACATCCACTGCGTCACAGGTTGGAGCCGGCTGGGCGACAAATGGACGGGCGTGCCGATGCGCGAAATCCTGGATCGGGTCCAGCCGAAGCCCGAGGCGAAGTACGTCACCGCGCACTGCGAGTACGGCTACACCACGTCCGTCCCGATCAGCGTCCTGGAGGGCGATGAAAACCTCCTGTGCTATGCGTGGAACGGTCAGGACCTCACGCCTGATCATGGCTGGCCTCTTCGACTGTTCGTGCCCTCGAAATACTTCTGGAAGTCGGCCAAGTGGCTCCGCGGGCTAGAGTTCATGGAACGCAACCGGCTTGGTTTTTGGGAGCAACGTGGGTATCACGACGAAGCCGACCCCTGGAAAGAAACACGGTACTGGTAGCCAGAGCAACCTAGCACGGCCGCCGCTCGTCACCTTTACCACCGATTTCGGCTCGGGTTCGCCGCTGGTGGCTGCCATGAAGGCGATGGTGCTGGCCGCCTGTCCTCATGCAGTGCTTGTGGACGTCAGCCACGAGGTGCCGCGGTTCGACGTTTCGGCGGGGGCGTTCATGCTCTTCGCCGGCACTCGCCACTTCGGCGCCGACTCGGTGCACCTGGTGGTCGTCGACCCGGGCGTCGGGACCACGCGGCGACGGCTGGCGATCCGGGCGGGCGGCCGTTACTACGTCGGGCCTGACAACGGCCTTTTCGCAATCGTTATCGAGGAGGTAGGGCTCCAGGAAGCGGTCGAGCTGGCACCTCGCCCGCAAGGGGCGCCGACGTTCGAGGGGCGCGATGTTTTCGCGCCGGCGGCCGGCGCGTTGGCGGCCGGGATCCCTCTAGAATCGCTGGGTCCTCCGACGGACCCACCTAAGACTCTCGACAATGGCTCGCCACGAGTGCTGTGGGTGGACGGTTTCGGCAACCTCGTGACGAACGTGAAGGCACCTGCACGCCGGATGCGCATTCACAACCACGACATCGTCGCGACAGCTAAGACCTACGCGGACGGACGACCGACGGAACCATTCGTCTACATCGGGAGCATGGGTTACCTGGAGGTCGCCGTGCGAGAGGGCCGGGCGGACAAGCTGCTCGGTGCCCGGCCCGGGATGAAGGTCGACCTGATCTAAGTCGGCCTTAACAACCAGGGTTCTCGCGGGGCTGAAGCCTCGGTAGTTTCATCGCGCGTGGTTCGAGTGGTCTGCCTGTTGATCTCCCTCTGCCTGGTGGGTTGCTCGAACCCGGCCCATCCCGTGCCATCTTTCGCCAGCAGTGGTGCGGCCCAGCCGGTGCGCCTTTGGCAGGACGCGAGCATCTTCGGTCTCGTCAAGGACCTCATCTCATCGGCGCATGGGCGCGTCATGGTCGAGATGTACGAACTCGAGCGTGCAGATCTGCTGCGGGAGCTAGGCGAAGCAGTAAGGCGAGGAGTCAACGTGCGGGTGATCACCGACCCCACAGTGACTGTCAATCGCCGTTCCACGGCTGTCCTTGCCTCTCGTGGCGTCCCCGAGCGCGTCTACCCGATCGATGACCGCCGCCACCAGATCGACCACGTGAAGCTCTTGATCGCCGACGGGGAAGCCGTCGTCGGTGGCATGAACTGGGGTGTCCACAGCGACCGTAACCACGACTACGTCCTTGAAACGCGAGTCACCGTCGATATCACGCGCCTGGTTCGCATCTTCGAACAGGACTGGAGCCTCGCGGGTGGGCACCCTTCGCCGCTGACCGCAGGGGTAGGGGAAGTCGCGCAAACTGCGCCCGGCGCAGAGATCCGAGCGATGCTCACTTCCGCGCTCGTCCATTCGACGCGCCGAGTGCTGGCCGAGGTGTACACGCTGACCGACCCGGAGGTGATCGCTGAACTCGTCGACGCTCATCGCAGGGGCGCCACGGTGCGCGTGCTGCTAGATCCCCACCAGCCTTATAACCAGCACGGATACGAGGTGCTTCGGGCCGGCCGCGTGGAAGTTCGTTGGTACCCGGTTCCTCGCCAGGCGAAGCTGCACGCAAAGATTGGATTGTTTGACGGCGTCCTGGTGCTCGGGTCAGCGAACTGGACAGTGAGCGGGCTCGGCGTCAACCACGAGCTGGACATCGAGACGGGCGATCCGGTCGCGGTCGAGACCTACGCGGGGCGCTTTGCCGCGGACTGGACGAAGTCCGGTGGTTAGCCGGGCGGGGGACCGGACTGGCCTGCCGAGGGCGGCCCCGACGAGCCCAGCACGGGCGGGCCTGACGTGGTCGACGTGGGACCGAAGTTGACCTGCGGCACGGCGCGGTCGGCCTCGTCCGCCTGGAAGAAGCCGAACGGCTTGAAGCCCAGAGCCCCGGCGATGAGCGAGGTCGGGAGGGTCTGCAGCTTGATGTTGTAGTCGCGCACGTTGCCGTTGTAGAACCGGCGCGAGAACTCGATCTTGTCCTCGGTGGCGGTAAGAGTCTCCTGGAGGCTGGTGAAGGCCGCGATCGCCTTGAGCTCGGGATAGTTTTCGGTGGTCGCGAACAGGCTGCGCAAGCTCTGGCTCAGCATGTTCTCGGCCTGCCCGATCTTGGCCGGGTCGCCGGTGGCGCCCGCCGCTACGGCAGAGGCCCGGGCGTTGGTGACCGCCTCAAGAGTCCCGCGCTCGTGGCCGACGTAGCCCTGCACGGTATTGACCAGGTTCGGGATGAGGTCGTGCCGGCGCTTCAGTTCGACGTCGATCTCAGACCAGGCTTCCTGGGTCCGATTGCGCGCTGTGACCAGGCCGTTGTAGGTGAGGACCAGCCACAGGACGACCACCACGATGACGACGCCAATTACGATCTCCCAGCCCATCAGGAAGCCATCCTACGCGTGGGCACGTCGCGCCCACCGGGTCTTCTTAAGCATTTTCTTGTGCTTGTGCTTGCGCATCTTCTTGCGCCGCTTCTTGATTACCGAGCCCAATCCAACTCCTTAAGGGGTCCCCGCGAACTCCAGGCGAAGCCTCCGAGTTCGTGGGGGATAGACACGTTTTGATCGATTAAAGGGGGGTCGCCCGCCCAGCGCGGGCTCGGGAATCATACCGGAAGCTGCTTGAGCTCCGTTCGAGCCTAAACTCACCCGGATGTACTTCACCGACGCGCACGAGGAGCTGCGGCTCCACATCCGCAAGTTCCTCGAGAAGGAGGTCCAGCCGCACCTCGAGGAGTGGGAGGAGAAGACCTTCCCGAATTCGATCTTCCAGAGGTTCGGCGAGCTCGGATTCCTCGGCCTCCGCTATCCGCCCGAATACGGTGGGCAAGGCGGGGACTACTTCTCCGCCGTCGTGCTTTCCGAGGAGATGGCCAAGACTGGCTGCGGCGGCCTCGGGATGGCGGTCGCGGTTCAGGCGGAGATGGCGACCCCGCCCGTTTTCAAGTTCGGGACCGAGGAGCAGAGGCGGAAGTGGCTCGTGCCGGCCATCCGCGGCGAGCAGATCGCGGCGCTAGCCATCACCGAGCCGGACGCCGGTTCAGACGTGGCCGGGATCACGACCGTGGCCCGCCGCCAGGGGAATGACTTCATCGTCAACGGCCGCAAGATCTTCATCACCAACGGGGCCCGTTGTCACTGGGCCCTGGTGGTGACGAAGGCCGAGCGCGATCGTGGACACGCGGGCTTCAACCTCCTCGTCATCGAGAAGGGAACGCCCGGCTTCCAGGTGACACGCACGCTGAAAAAGCTCGGCATGCACTCCTCCGACACTGCGGAGCTGCTCTTCGAAGACTGCCGCGTGCCGGTCGCCAACCTCATCGGCGGGGAGGGGGAGGGCTTCAAGAACCTGATGTGGGAGCTGCAAGGCGAGCGCATGATCGCTGCCGCCGGAGCTATCGCGGGTGCGGCTCGTGTGTTCGAGTACACGATGGAATACGCCCGCAACCGTCAGGCGTTCGGCCAATCCATCTCATCCTTCCAGGTGATCAAGCACAAGCTCGTCGACATGGGGACGAAGATCGCGGCAGTCCAATCCTTTGTCTACCAGACCGCGAAGCAGTGGGATGAGGGTGCGTACCCGGTGCGCGAGATCTCCCAGGCCAAACTGCTCGCGACGCAGGTCGCGTGTGAGGTGGCCGATGAGGCGATCCAGATCCTCGGCGGCCACGGCTACATGAGCGAGTTTCCCGTCGAGCGCGCGTGGCGCGACGCCCGCCTGGCGCGGATCGGCGCCGGGACGGACGAGATCATGAAGGAGATCATCGCCAAGACTTACGGCTTGTGAAGACCCCACGAACTCTGAGGCTGCGCCGTGAGTTCGCGGGGACCCCGTAATTGATCCGGGCCACGCTCTTCGCGGGATGTCACCCGGAGGTCGCGGCCGGCGTCGACGGCAGAATCCTGGCAGTTGGGGATGCAGCCCGCTCAGCAGCTGGCCCCCGTGCAAGAGTCGTCCGCCTGACAGGCCGCGCCTGGCCCGGCCTGATCGACTCGCACATCCACCTCGAAGGCCTCGCCGATCGACACCTCACGGTCGACCTCACCGGAGCCGCAAGCCTCGAAGAGGTGCTCTCGCGCGTCAAGAGCTGGTCCGAGCGGCTCCCCCATGACGCGTGGGTGGTCGGAGCCGGTTGGTACAACGATCTCTGGCCGGACGCATCGTTCCCCACTCGCAAGCACCTCGATGAGGCGGCGGGCGGAAGGCCGGCCTACATGCGACGCAAGGACGGGCACTCGACATGGGTCTCGAGCGCCGCACTGCAGCGAGCGGGCATCGATCGGACGACGAAGGATCCTCCAGGCGGCAACATCGATCGGGAAAAACGAGGCGAGCCCGTCGGGATCCTTCGCGAAACCGCGATGAATCTCGTGTCCGACCTCCTACCGCCGCCCACCGAGGCCGAGCTGGACGAAGCGATGGCGAAAGCCCTCGCCGAGCTCGCCGCGCTTGGCCTGACCGGAGTCCATTCGTTCGACTCAGCAAAAGGATTCGGCTCATGGCAGCGACTCAGACAACGCGGCCGGCTGCCGATCCGCATCACCTACAACCTCCCGCTCAAAGACCTTCCCCATGCGGAGCGGATGGGTGTGCGCTCTGGCTGGGGCGACGACTGGCTTCGCATCTGGGGCGTGAAGGCATTCCTCGACGGATCGCTCGGGAGCCGAACCGCGGAGATGCTCGACGGCACAGGCACTGTCCGGCTGACCCAGGCCGACCTCAACGACATGATCGAAAGGTGCGCACGCGCCGAGCTCAACGTCTGCCTGCACGCGATCGGCGACGGCGCCGTGCGTCGGGCGCTCGACGCGCTCGCCCCACACAAGGATGCGTGGCAAAAATGGCGGCCCCGCATCGAACACGCACAGTGCGTGAACCCAACGGACATGAAGCGCTTCGCGCGCATCGGCGTGATCGCCTCCATGCAGCC
>DATGVE010000059.1:0-7403 GCA_035300725.1 Candidatus Eiseniibacteriota bacterium
CTTTCGTGATAGGCAAGCCTGTACACGACATTAGGGGCGCCTAGACCCGTTGGTCGACCAGCTCGTCCGCCGCAGCAGCCTCACCCGAGCCCAGGAGGATTACCTCAAGGCCCTCTACCAGCTGCACGGCGACCACCAACCTGTGCCGACCCGTGACCTCGCTCAACGACTCGGCATCTCGTCCCCAAGCGTCAGCGAGATGGTCACCCGTCTCAGCGCCCAGGGCCTTGTCGAGCACGACCGCTACCGCGGCCAGCAGCTGACCCGCGAAGGCCGCAAGGTAGCGCTCGAGCTGGTCCGGCATCACCGCCTGCTCGAGATGTTCCTGGTCCAGGTGCTCGGCTACAGCCTGGACGAGGTCCACGACGAGGCCGAGCGCCTCGAGCACGTCATCTCGGAGCGGATGGAGCAGCGGATCTTCGAGCTGCTCGGCCGGCCGGAGCTCGATCCTCACGGCCACGCCATCCCGACGCTCGGGGGCAAGGTCCGATCACTCAGTGAGCGACCGCTTAGCGAATGTCGCGTCGGCGAGAAGGTGGTGGTTCAGGGCGTCTCTGACGACGATCCGGCCAGGCTGCGAGAGCTGAAACGCCGAGGCCTGCTGCCGGGCACGCGCGTCGAGATCGTGGTGGCCAGCACGTACGAAGGTCCTATCGAGGTTCGAATCAAAGGAAGGCGCGTGTCGATCCCACTCGGCCTGGCTCGGGCGATGTTCGTCGAAGCAGCGCGCACCGCGTGATCAAAGAGCCACCACTCAAGCCGGTCGTCGCGCCTGCGGTTGCTGCGCTCCCAGGCGAAGAACGAGTCCTTCGCGCGGCGGAAAAGGCTCTAAGCGGAGAGACCGGCGGCCTTCGCGCGCTGGTGCCCTTCCTCGGACCTGCATTTGTCGCGGCGGTGGCGTACGTCGACCCTGGCAACTTCGCGACCAACATTGCGGGCGGCGCGCAGTACGGCTACATGCTGCTGTGGGTGGTGCTCGCGGCCAACCTCATGGCGATGCTCGTCCAGTCCATGAGCGCCAAGCTCGGCATCGCGACCGGTCTCAACCTGGCGGAGGTTTGCCGCGAGAAGTTTCCTAGGGGAGCGACGATCGCTCTATGGATTCAGGCCGAGGTCATTGCGATGGCAACCGACCTCGCCGAGTTCGTGGGTGCCTCGATCGGAATTCACCTGCTGTTCCCATCGATCCCTCTCTTTGTCGCCGGGATCATGACCGCGATCGCCGCCTTCGGGATTCTCTCCCTGCAGTCGCGCGGTTTCCGGGGCTTCGAGGCTGTCATCGCCGCGCTCGTCGGCGTCATCGTCGCGGCGTTCGCGTTTGAGGTGATCCTGGCCAGGCCATCGGTGACCGGAGTCGTCACCGGCCTGATCACGCCGCGCTTCGCGGGCACCGAGAGCGTCCTCCTGGGCGTCGGCATCCTCGGTGCGACAGTCATGCCCCACGTCATCTACCTGCACTCCGCTCTGACACAGCGGCGTGTGGTCGGGGTGACAGAGAAAGAGAAGCAGAAGATCTACCGGTTCGAGCGATGGGACGTGATCATCGCGATGGGTTTGGCCGGGATCATCAACATCGCCATGCTCACCATCGCCGCGGCCGCTCTCCATGGGCGCAACGTCGGCGACATCCAGAGCCTGGACCAGGCATTCAAGGCCCTCGGCCACACGCTCGACCACGGGGCTGACATCTTCTTCGGACTCGGTCTGCTTGCCTCGGGCCTGTCCTCGTCGTCGGTCGGGACGCTGGCAGGTCAGGTGGTCATGCAGGGCTTCATCCGCCGCAGCATTCCACTCTTCTTGCGGCGGACGATCACCATGGCGCCCGCCTTGCTCGTGATCGGGATCGGCTTCGACCCCTCGCGTGCGCTGGTGCTCAGCCAGGTGGTGCTCTCTTTCGGAATTCCGTTCGCGCTCATCCCGCTTCTGGTCTTCTGCCGCGACCGCGAGCTCATGGGCACGCTGGTCAACCGCAAGGTGACGACGGTGGTCGCCACCGGTGTCGTGGCGGTGATCCTCAGCCTCAACGTTTTGCTTCTCTATCTGCTGATCACGGGTCGGTAGAGAAACCTAGGTCTTTCCGCCGCCTCCCAGCAGGTCCCGCGCGCGTTCGTACTCCTCGGCGGTGATCTCGCCTGAGGCGAACCGCCGGGCGAGGATTTCCTGAGGGGTCTCTCGCGCAGATTGCATCGGAAAGGCGCCGATCGGAGCGACCGTACTGCCCGAACTCCGAACGCCCCACGCGATCAATGCGATCACGCCGATCGCGCCGATGATCGCCAGGACAACCAGAACTAAGAAGAAAAGACTGAATCCCATTGGGAAGTACCCCATGCCGAATATCCTCCCGCGGCCGAGCCGCGACCTCGCGACGACAATACACTCGTTTCGATGAAGCTAGGTGTCAGCATCGGCTACTGGGGCTTCGGCCTCACCGCGGCGGACCAGCTCGAGGTCACGCGCACCGCCGAGGAGCTTGGCTACGACTCCGTCTGGACGGCCGAGGCTTACGGCTCAGACGCGGCGACGGTCCTGGCCTGGCTCGCGGCAGGCACGACCAGGATCAAGCTGGGAGCCGGCATCTTCCAGATCCCCGCCCGCAGCGCGGCGATGACCGCGATGACCGCCGCGACCATCGACCAGCTTTCCGGCGGCAGGCTGCTGCTCGGCCTGGGCACCTCGGGCCCGCAGGTCTCGGAAGGCTGGCACGGCGTGCGCTTCGCCAAGCAGCTCCAGCGAACCCGCGAGTACGTGGCGGTCGTGCGCCTGGCGCTCGCGCACCAGAAGGTCGAGTTTCACGGCGAGACCCTCGAGCTGCCGCTGCCGGACGGTCCCGGCAAGGTGCTCAAGCTCACGATCCGGCCCGTACAGGACCACATCCCGATCTACCTGGCCGTGCTTGGGCCGAAAAACGTGGCCCTGGCCGGCGAGATCGCCGACGGCTGGCTGCCGGTATTTTTCTCTCCGGAGCACACAGCGGAGCTGCGCGCTCCGCTAGAAGAGGGCGCGGCGCGGGCGGGCCGTTCACTCGATGGTTTCCGGATCTGCCCCAGCGTCAACGTGATGATCAGCGACGACGTCGAGTCCGCGCGCAACGCGATGCGCCCCATCCTCGGTCTGTACGTGGGCGGGATGGGATCGCGCGAGCAGAATTTTTACAACCGCCTCGTGTCTTCGTACGGGTTTGAACACGAGGCGGAACAGGTGCAGGAGCTTTACCTGGCCGGCCGCAAGAGCGAGGCAATGCTCGCCTTGTCGGACGATTTGATCGACGCCGTCAGCATCGCCGGGTCGCCGCAGCGGGCGAAGGAACGGATCCGGGCCTTCCGCGACGCGGGAGTGGAGACGCTGATCGTCTCGCCGATGGCATTCGACAACGACGAGCGCAAGAAGCAGCTACACCTGGTCGCCGAACTGGCGAAAGAGTGACGGCGTGAATGCCGCGAGTGCCGGCTCCCGCGGGTAATCCGCGGCGCCCAAACCCGCGACTGCATACCCCCGCGGGTAATCCCCGGCAGTAGCCTGTACCCGGTGTACAACCAGCCGCCGCCTCTCGTCGATTACAACCTCTTCGAGGCCGACGCCCCGCTGCGCGAAGCGCTCGAGCGAGAGGGCGCGGCCTGGGCCCAGGACATGGTTCAGGACCTCGGCCGCCTGGCGGGCACCCAGGAGGCTATCGACTGGGGTTTCCAGGCCAACTCCAACCCGCCGCAGCTCCACACCCACGATCGATTCGGCAACCGGATCGACGAGGTCGAGTTCCACCCCGCCTGGCACCGGCTGATGGAAGTGGCGATCGGCCATGGCCTTCACGCCTTGCCCTGGCGCGAGCCGCGTCCCGGAGCGCACGCCGCGCGCGCCGCCGCCTTCTACGTCTGGTCGCAGGTTGAGGGCGGGCACGGATGCCCGGTGTCGATGACTTACGCGGCGGTGCCGGCGCTGCGCCGGCAGAAGAACCTCGCCGAGAAATGGGAACCACTCATGACGACTCTCGACTACGACCCCGGGCTGCGGCCCGCGTCGACCAAGCGCGGAGTCCTCTTCGGGATGGCGATGACCGAGAGGCAGGGCGGCTCTGACGTGCGCAGCAACACGACCCGCGCGGTGCCGACCGGCACGAATGGCGAGCATCTGCTCACCGGACAGAAATGGTTTTGCTCGGCGCCGATGTGCGACGCGTTCCTCGTTCTCGCGCAGGCGCCGGGAGGACTCACGTGCTTTTTGCTGCCGCGCGTCCTGCCGGACGGCACGCGCAACAACTTCCACATTCAACGGCTCAAGGACAAGCTCGGCAATCGATCGAACGCATCCTCCGAGATCGAGTTGAACGAGGCATGGGCGGTGATGGTCGGGGAAGAGGGAAGAGGGGTGCGGACGATCATCGAGATGGTCAACCACACGCGCCTCGACTGCATCATCGGATCGGCCTCGCTGATGCGCCAGGCTGTCGCCCAGGCGACGCATCACACCGCTCATCGAAGCGCGTTTGGCAAACTGCTCAGCGAGCAGCCCCTCATGGTCAACGTGCTCGCGGACATCGCGGTGGAGTCCGAGGCGACGACCATCTTGATGATGCGTCTCGCGGGTTCCCTGGACCGGGCATCGGACCCCGCCGAGTCCCATTTCCGACGTCTGGCGCTCGCGGTTGCCAAGTACTGGACGTGCAAGCGCGCCATCGCGGTGGTCGCCGAAGCGCTCGAGTGTCATGGAGGCAACGGCTACATCGAGGAGTCGATCCTGCCGCGGCTTTATCGCGACGCTCCGCTCAACTCGATCTGGGAGGGCGCGGGCAACGTCAACGCGCTCGATGTGCTGCGCGCGATGCGGCGCGAGCCAGAGTCTCTCGCAGCCTTTCTTGCCGAGGTGGAGCTCGCCGGCTCTGACGTGCGGCTCGATCGCGCTGTCGCCGACCTCAAGCGCGAGCTCTCGAACACTGAACAAGTCGAGTTTCGAGCCCGCCGCGTGGTCGAGCGAATGGCCGTGATCCTGCAGGGCTCGCTCTTGCTTCGCTTCGGCGATCCGGCGGTGGCGGAAACCTTCTGCGCTTCACGCCTAGGCGAAGACTGGGGCCATTCGTTTGGCACTCTAGCCTCGAGTCCAGAGCTTGCTTCGGTCGTCGAGCGTCATCGCCCGCGTAACTTATAGGCCATGCTCCAAATCGAAGAGATCGAGAGCGCCTGGCGGAATTCGCTCGTCTCCGGTGTTCCGCCGAGCGAGCTGGTTCTCGTCACCGATTTCGACGGCACCCTGGCCGAAATCGTTGCGGATCCCGAGCAGTCGGCCGCGCTGCCTGAGTCGCTCGAGGCGCTGAGCCATCTCGTCCGGTTGCTGGCCGACGTCATCGTGCTGAGCAGCCGCACACCCGAACAGCTCGAGAAGCTGGTTCCCGTCTCCGGCGTCCGGCTCATCGGGGACAGCGGACGCGCGACCCCGCGACACGCGCAGAGGGAGACGCTGGATCGATTCAATGCAGACGTCGCGGTGGTGCTCGAACGGATTCCGGGCGCCTGGCTGGAGGTCAAGCCATCCAGCACCGCGATCCACTTTCGCAAGACCGAGCTGACCGGCCAGGAGATGCTGACGCTCATCCAGCCGCTGCTGGAGGGAAGGCGCCTGGTCGCAGATCTCGGACGCAAGGTGATCGAGGTGCACGCTCCCAACGCTGGGAAGGGCACCGCGCTGTCGGCGCTGATCCCGGCGGAAGATCCGGCCGGCGTCGTCTGTTTCGGCGATGACGAAAACGATCGCTCGATGTTCGACTACGTGAGCTCGCTCGACATCCCGCACATGTGCGTGGGCGTGAGCTCGCCCGAAGCGCCGAGCGGCCTGTTCGACCGCTGCGACCTCGTCGTGTCAGGGCCGGAAGAGGCAGCATCTCTTCTCAAAGAGATCGTCGAGTGGGCAGAGTCGGACGTGTGAGCCGGCAGCCCAAGAAGGCGCCGCCGGCATTGCTCCTGCGGTGGGAAGGCCTGGACACCTGGAAACAGCTCGCGATCTCCTTTCCGGCGTTGGCGATCCTCACGTTCTTGATCAACATCGGACCCTTTTCCCAACCAGTGCCACGGTCGATTCTCTACGGTCTGTTCGAGGGCGCCGTGTTGAGCGGGCTGCTGGCGGTGGTGACCAGGAACGAACGCTTAAAACGCTGACCTGTCTTTAGCGCCGACCACACCGAATTCCTAGGTCTGAACGGGCGCTTCCACCTGCAACCGGGCGCTCCGGCCCGGCCCGACCAGGTCTCGCAGGTCCTGCACCTGGTTGCTGATCCACCGCGCGATGTCGTTCGCCCGCACCACCTCCCGCGCAGCCTCGTTCATCCGGTGACGCTCCTCAGGCGCCATCGTGAGACCTGCATACATCGCGGCGGCGGTGGCCTCGACGTCGAAAGGATTGATCGACAGCACGTGCTCGCGCAGCTCCTCGTGGGCGCCCGCGTTCTCCGACAGCACGATCACCCCGTCGTGCGCGTTGACCAGCGCGCCCTCTTTGACGACGAGGTTCAGCCCGTCGTAAACCGGGTTGACCAGCAGCACGTCGAAGTTCTTCAAAGCCGCGATTGCCTTGCGCTCGCTTTCGGCGATCTCGAGCCGGATGGGCAACCACTCGTCCTCCCCGAATTTTTGGCCGAACTCGCTGTTGATACGGCCCGCCTGCTGGCGGATCTGGCGCAGGTAGCGGCTGTAAACCGCGACGTCCTGTCGCGACGGCTGCAGAAAAGCCCAGAACTGCACCTTTCCGCGCAGCTCAGGGTGATACCGCAACAGCTTTTCGTACGCGATGAATCCACGCACGATGTTCTTGGACGGATCGGTGCGGTCGATGCGCGCGATCAGATGCTCCGGGCGCCAGTGGGACAGGTCGTGCTCCTGTCGCTTGACGCCCCGCGACTCGGCGAGCCGCAAGGTCCTCGGCACATCCACCGAGATCGGGTAATGCCTCGCGTAGATCACGCGCCCCGCAGAGACGACGGCCCGCTCGCGCTCGTCGACCTGAAGGCCTCCGTTCTCCTCGCACGTCAACAGGAAGTTGCGGACGTCGAGGCTTGACTGGAAGCCGACGATGTCGCAGCCGAGGATGCCTTCGAGGATCGCGTCGCGCATTTCCTTGGGCAGCACCTTCCAGTACTGGGGCGTCGGCCAGGGCACATGTACGAAAAGCTGGATCACCGCGGTCGGGATTTCCTTCCGAACCATCTGCGGCACGAGATAGAGCTGGTAGTCGTGCACCAGGACGAGCGGTCGCTTGGCGGTGGCGCGAGAGACCTCCACGACCCTGGCGGCCATCTGCCGGTTCACCTCGACGTAACCCTCTTTCCAGGCCTGGTGTATGCGGTCGTCGATGACCGGCTCGTTGCCGAGGTCCCACAGGTAGTGCTGGATGAACCACAGCACGGGGTTGGCGATCAC
>DATGVE010000060.1:0-64657 GCA_035300725.1 Candidatus Eiseniibacteriota bacterium
ACCCGCCGGATCGACGGCCACCGACCTTGTGCTGACCCTCACGGAAATGCTGCGCAAGCACGGCGTGGTCGAGAAGTTCGTCGAGTTCTGCGGCGACGGCCTCTCGAGCCTTTCGGTCCCAGACCGAGCGACTCTCTCCAATATGTGCCCGGAGTACGGCGCGACCTCAGCGCTGTTCCCGATCGACGCCCAGACGCTGCGCTATCTCGACGTGACGGGCCGCAGCCGCGAGCAGATCGACCTGGTCGAGCGGTATGCGAAGGAACAGGGCCTCTTCCGCAAGGACGGCGACAAGACTCCGAAGTTCACCGAGCTGCTCGAGCTGGACCTGGGCAAGGTCGAGCCGAGCCTGGCGGGGCCCAAGCGCCCGCAGGACCGCGCGCCCCTGCCGAAAGTTTGGGAAAGCTTCACGAAGGCGTTCGGCAACGGGCCGAAACCGAGCGCCGAATCCATCTCGCGCCTTGTCGACGAAGGGGGTCCGATCAACGGGAGAACGGCGACGGCGGTCGCGGCAAAGCCCGCCGCCAAGCTGGAGGACGGATGCGTCGTCATCGCCGCCATCACGAGCTGCACCAACACGTCGAACCCGTCGGTCATGGTGGCCGCCGGGCTCCTGGCGAAGAAAGCTGTCGAGCTCGGCCTAGAGGTTCGCCCGTATGTGAAGACAAGCCTCGCCCCAGGCTCCCGCGTGGTCACCGACTACCTCCAGATGGCGGGTCTCATGGAGCCGCTGGAGAAGCTCGGCTTTTTCCTGGTCGGCTACGGATGCACCACATGCATCGGCAACTCCGGTCCGCTCGGCAGCCCGGAAATCGAAGCGGCAGTCGTTAAGGAGGACCTCAGCGTCGTCGCGGTCCTTTCCGGCAACCGCAACTTCGAGTCGCGCATCCACCCGCTGGTCAAGGCGAGCTACCTGGGCTCACCGCCGCTGGTGGTCGCGTACGCGCTCGCGGGCACGGTCAACATCGACCTGACGAAGGATCCCATCGGCCAAACGAAAGGCGGCAAAGACGTGATGCTGTCCGACTTGTGGCCCACGCAGGACGAGGTCAACAAGGTCGTCCAGGCCTGCGTCAAGCAGGAGATGTTCAAGCGCGAGTACTCGAAGATTTTTGAAGGTGACGAGCACTGGAAGACGATGGACGCCCCCACCGGCCCGATCTTCAAGTGGGACGAGAAGTCGACCTACGTCAAGGAGCCGCCGTACTTCGAGGACTTCGGTCCCGAGCCCAAGGCCCTGACCGATGTCGAGGGTGCGCGAGTGCTCGTCGTTCTTGGCGACTCGGTGACGACCGACCACATCTCACCAGCCGGGGCGATCCCGCCTGACAGCCCCGCCGGCAAGTACTTGATCGAGCACGGTGTGCAGCGACCGGAGTTCAACAGCTTCGGCGCTCGCCGCGGCAACCACGAGGTGATGGTGCGCGGCACGTTCGGCAACATCCGCCTGCGCAACAAACTGGTCGAACGCGAGGGCTACTGGACTCGTCACATGCCCGACGGCGCAGAACTCACGATCTTCGAGGCCTCTGAGCGCTATAGGACCGAAGGCACTCCTGTGATCGTGATCGCGGGCAAGGAATACGGGACGGGCTCCTCACGCGACTGGGCAGCGAAAGGCCCCCTTCTGCAGGGCGTGCGCGTCGTGATCGCGGAAAGCCTCGAGCGAATCCACCGCTCCAACCTGGTAGGAATGGGGATCCTGCCCCTCACGTTCGCCCCGGGCGAGAACATGCAAACGCTTGGACTCACCGGTCGCGAGAGCTACACGATCCGCGGCCTACAGAACATCAAGCCGGGTCAGCAGGTCGAGGTCGAAACGGTGAGCGATGACGGACAGCGGAAAACGTTCACGACCCACGCCCGCGCGGACAACGAGACCGAGATCGGGTACCTGCATCACGGCGGCATCCTGCCCCTGGTCCTCCGGGAGCTGATCGCCAAGGACTGAAGGTCCGAGACCCCCTCGTCAAGCTTGAAATTCGCATACGCGCCGCCGGTCGAGTCAGAATTAGCAACACACACGCGTATCCGTGTTCTGCCGTGGCTGGTGCCCGGATCGTCGGGCGGCTGCGGCCGGTTAAGGGTGAGGAGGTTGTGCAATGAGAGCGATCTGGAGACCTTTAGCGATCACCATGGCCGTCTTCGTAGGCCTGCTCGCCGGCGTGAGCCCGGCGCAGGCGGCGACCCTCAACTTCAACAGCCAGGCCAACCTGGTGCAGGCTTCGCCGTTCCCGCAGAACAAGCAAAACGAGCCGTCCATCGCCCAGAACCCGACCAACCGAATGCAGCTGATCGCGGGTTCCAACGATGAGATCGACGAGCCGGCCTGCCACGGCGGCACCACCCCCGGATGCCCGTTCACGTTCGGTGTCGGTGGTTCCGGCGTCTACGTGAGCAACGACGGCGGCGTCCACTGGAGCCAGTTCTCCGCTCCGTCAGGCGGCGACAACACGATCAGCTTCAACGGCGACCGCAGCAAGATCCACACGCTGCCCGGCTTCGGCAAGCTGTCTCGTGACCTTGGCATTCCGGGACTGGCCTCGGATGGCGACCCGGCAATCGCGTTTAGCCGCGACGGAATCGCCTACTACGGCAGCCTGGCCGGCGTGCGCGGGATAGTCACCAACTCCGAGCTGCTGACGGTCTCCCGCTCCACCGATGGAGGCCAGCACTGGTCCGGCCCGGTGCTCGCTACCGACCGCACCAACCCTGCCGACTTCAACGACAAGATCGCAATCTGGGTCGACCAGGGCGCGACCTCGCCTTTCGCGGGCACCGTGTACGTCAGCTGGACCCTCTTCCAGGGCGGGCCTGGCAGGGCGGAACCGATCATGGTTTCACGCTCGACTGACGGCGGCATGACCTTCTCGTCGGCCATGCAGGTCACTCCAGCCCACAACAACAACTCAATAGGCGGCCGCCAGGGTTCGGCCATCCGGACCGCGCCCAACGGCGACGTTTACGTCTTTTTCGAGAGCGGAGCCGTGGTCAATGGGACCAAGGTGAACGCGCAGATGTTCGTCAAGTCGACAGACGGCGGGGCCAGCTTCAGCAAGGAGGCCGTCGCCAGCACTGTGGTGGACATACCGTCGCCGCTGCCCGGCTCGAGCTTCCGAAACGACAGCTTCGCATCGATCGACATCGGTCCCATCGGCAACATCTATGTGGCCTGGGCCGACTTCCGCAGCGGACGCGGTCTGGTCATGCTGACGACCTCATCCGACGGCGGCGGCACGTGGACGCCGGCCGCGGTTGTCCTTGACGTCGCGGACCGAAGCGCCTTCTTCCCCGGAGTGGCGGTCTCGCCCGACGGATCGAAGGTGAGCGTCGCAACGCAAGCATTGGACGCCAAGCTGGCGGGCACGCCACCGGGCGCGGGCGTCGTGCACTACGACAGCTACTTCGCGGAGTCGGTAAGTGCTGGTGCCTTCTCGGCGCCGCTCAAGATCTCGACTGCCTCTTCTGACCCGGATGGATCGTCCACCAACTCGTTGGGCGCCCAGTTCCAGGGCGACTACAACACATTGATAAGCGACAACCAGCGCGCCTGGTTCATCTGGACGGATGCGAGCAACGCGACACCCTGCGCAGCCGTAGATGTGTACCGGGCACACCCCGTCCCGACGAAGCCAAATGTTCCGGCGTCCTGCGCGGGGACTTTCGGCAATACCGACATCATCGTCGGCCGGGTCAGCCTCTAGAAACCAAAGCCCTCAGCCCGACCTCCGGGCTGAGGGCAACTCTGCCCATTTGTGCTCATCGGTGCCCTCGCACCATCGGTCCGAAGGGACTCGTGTGATAGTTATCGCGGGTGAGGAGTACGGGATCGGCTCCTCACGAGACTGGGCCGCAAAAGAGCCCGCTCGTCCAGAGTGTGCGCACTGTGATCGCGGAAAGCTTCGAGCGAATTCCCAGCTCCAACCTGGTCGGAATGGGCATCCTGCCCCTCACATTCGCCCCCGGCGAGAACATGCAAACGCTAGGACTCACGGGTCTCGAGAGCTACACGATCCGCGGTCTGCAGAACATCAAACCGGGCCAGCAGGTCTGAGGTCGAGGCCGTGGGTGACGACGGAAACCGGAAGGCATTCACGACGCACGCGCGCGCGGACAACGAAACCGAGGTGGGTTATCTGCACCACGGCGGCATCCTACCGCTGGTACTCCGGGAGCTGATCGGGAAAGACTGACCTAGAGTCAGGAGGGCGGCCCTATTTGCTCGCCCCCCTGGCTCCAGGCGCGGAGTCCGCTAGCCCCAGAAGGCGTCAGCGGCCGCCTGGTCCTCCTGGAAGGCCCAGAACTCTTTGGTGCGGCCTTCGGAGTCGGCGTGACTGACGTGAACTGCGTTGCTTCGCCATTTCTTGCCGTCCTTCTCCGCAAACTCGGTGACCAAGCCGACCGAGTGCCCGTCGTTGGCGAGGATGTCGTGGACCTCCAGCCTGAACGTGCCGCCTGACTCGTCCATGAGCTTCCCGAAGAAAGCGAATACGGCCTCCTTGCCCTTCTTGTCGCCGGCGAGGTGGCTGTGGCCGAGGATGTGCCAAACGGTGTCGTCGGCGATCAAGGCGCTCAGGGTCGCCATGTCGTGAGCGGCGAACGCTTCATAGGCGCGACGTAGCTGCTGGACATTGGTGTGTTGTGCCGTGGTGGCCATCAAAGACCTCCCCTTCTTAAACCGCGACGGTAGGCACGCCCGAGAGCAGGTTGCCCATCGGGAGGCCGAAATCTTGCGCCTTCTGGATGTGCGGTCCACGCACCAACGCGACCGATGACCAGGGCTTTTTTCGACACCTCTTAAGGGAGCTGATCGCAAGGACTAACAATTCGGGGAGCAGAGGGCGCCTGAAGCCTTGTCGCAGCCTCCAACCACAATACAAATGCACTCCGCGCAGCAGATTGGGCCTCGAAATCGGGCGCTTGCGGGCGAGTCGTGAATGTTCCACACAATCCGACTAAGCGATGCGGCGCAAATACAGTATCGGCACAGAGCCATAACCAATAAGCGTCCTTGCTTGGCTATGCTTCATTACCGTATGGGCGGAGCTGGACAAATGCTCGCCGATGTGACGTCCAAGGGTCTTCTTGTCTCGCTCCCAATTAAGGGGACTGGGGACACGATTTGGTGTTCGGACTTCATTGCGTCTCTTATTTGGTTCGCGAGCGCCTACCCGACAAAGTTCGCGTTTCGCGGACACAGCGATGCTACTTTCGATTTTCAGAGTCGACTCGCACGCGTCGTCCTCGCCGAGAATAGTGCATCCAGGTACGCCGACCTCGTGGCTCGAGAGCGTGCGATCTTAGCGGACGTTCGAGAAGCTGGCTGGCTCGGCACGGTCCGGACCCCGCTCGCACGCTTGGCGTCGCTCCAGCATCGAGGCGTGCCAACCCGCCTGCTAGACCTTACCCTGGATCCTCTCGTTGCTACGTACTTTGCAGCGGAAAAGGATTCGAGCCTAGATGGTGCTGTAGTTCTTGTCCGGGACCCTGGATCTAAGGTTGAGATGACCAATCTCGGAAGCCTCCGATTCACTCCGTCTGGCGCCACATACGCTGTTTGGCCCGCTCCACCGATAGATGACCGGATTATTAGCCAGCGTGGCGCGTTCCTCGTCGCGAATAACGTCGTCAAGAAAGTTCAGCCGAATCTGACGCTGGCTTATGGAATCGCCGGTTTTCAATCGAAAGGCGAATGGACTGGCGACTCAATCCAAAAGGCCGTGGACAACTACTTGAACGGGCAGTATCGAGGTCGCCCAAAGAAGTACCCGCCGAATCTCGCCGTGTTTCTGATCCCAAGCATCATGAAGTCTGCTCTGGTCAAGATGCTTTCCCGATTCGGCATTACCAAGAGAAGTATCTATCCAGACCTGCAGGGTTACGCCACATCTTTTTTGGCCTGAGCCGGATTTCTACTTCTCGACCGGGGGGAGGGGTCGACAGCTTGTTTGGCCCAGCATCTTGTGTTAATTAAACTCGTTGACACTGTATCTCGGGGCGCTATAGACTCATCGATGGTTCTGGGGAGATTCAGCCATCGTCTCATTTAGGCGCCCAAAGCCAGTGCGGCTTAAGCCGCAGCTCCAGCCGTTAAAAAGGGTCGAATCCATGCCGACAAACATCTCGCTCACGATCATCGTCAATGGAGTCCAAGCAATCGTCTTAGCGAATCCAGAAGCGCCACTAGCAGTGGTCGTTCCTAAGGCTCTCGAGGAGACACGCAATTCCGGGCGTCCACTAGAGGACTGGCAGTTGAAGGATGCCTCAGGCAATCCTCTCGATACGTCGAAGAAGGTCGAGGACTTTAACTTCCCTCCTGGAACGAAGCTCTATCTGAGCCTTCGCGCTGGCGGTGGGGGAGGGTAAGCAGGGCCGGTTCCTCGTCGACCCGGCCGTCTCCAAAGCCAAGTTTGTTCGTGAACTGCGCCAATATCGGCAGCTTGAGGCGGAATACATCCGTCGAGGCTGGTGGCTTGTTCGCGCGGATTGGCCTGAGATCTTTGTCGTGTTCGGTCTACCGCAAGTTAAACCTCCAGGAGTCGCCTTCGGTGCACTTCTTGATTTCACTAACTACGACTTCTGGCCGCCGTCGGTGAAGTTGGTCAACCCTTTTGATCAGCAGCCGTACAAGCAGTCTGAGCTGCCGACTCTGATGCAACGCTTGACCCCTCAGCCGCAGATGGGAGGGATGATCGTGCCTCAGAACCTAGTGCAGTTATACGGCGAAGAGCACGCGCCGTTCATTTGCCTTCCCGGTCTGCGCGAATATCACTTTCATCCCGCTCACACGAATGACCCGTGGGAGCTTCGTCGCGGCAAGGGTGAGGGAACTTTGTACTGGGTTCTAGATCAGCTATGGCAGTACGGTGTCAAGCCAATCTCGGGTTTCAACGTGCAGCTGCAGTTGGCGATCACCGGCTTCATACAGGGCCCTCCTCCTCCGTGATGTCTCTGACTGGCGTGACCACAGTTGATATTCCAGCGGCCGTCCTAGATGAATGCCGTCGCCATTTCCTCTACATGGCCGACCGGCACTCAGAAGGGATCGCTCTTCTTGTGGGTCCCACGAGTTCACCGCGCTTTGCTGTTAGCCAAGCAGTCATACCAGAGCAAGTCGGACTGGTAACTGACAAGGGCGTATCGATCTGGGTTGAGGAACAGGAGCTCCACCGTCTCAACGTATGGTTATTTAACAACCGTCTAACGATTCTCGGTCAGGTCCACAGTCATCCGGGTGACGCCTACCACTCGTCCGTCGACAACGACTTCGCGATTTCAGCCGCCGCCGGGAGCTTTTCCATCGTCGTTCCAGATTTTGCCGCTGATCAAATTGACCTTGGCCTATGTGCCGTGTTCCGCCTAAGCAGTCAAGGGACATGGATCGAGATGCGGCCCGCAGAAGTTGAACGGATCTTCCAGGTCACCTAGGCATGGCTTTCGCGAATTTTTTCGACAAGACGCTGATGGCAGCATCTGAAGTGTTATCTGGAGTCAGTCCGGACAGCTTTCGGGATTTGTTAACGGATCAGCAGCCTGCTGTCTCGTGGGACGTGGCCGTTGCGGACTCGCAAGAAGGTTGCGTCGCGGTCGAAATGGCAGTCAACCTTGCAGCCCGACTGTACCCAACTTTAGGCTTGCTCGCACCGCGTGGAGATGCACTGGCTGGCGATATGGCTGCCCTGGCCACGTCGATCAATCCCAATATTGAGTTGCGCTCGGAAGCGGCGGGTTCGACCGTTGTGCTCGTAGCCGGTCGGCGGCCCCGCGGCGTCCCGGGCGTCTCGATCTTCTTCGGCTCGGACGGTTGGGTCGCACGCGTCTCGGATAAGAGCGCCATACCCTCTGGAAAGTCCGGGAATCCGCTCGGAGCCGCAGCCGCGGCATGCATTGCCTCGGCTAACGCGTTTCGTATTGGCTTCGCTAAACATCTTCAGGTCGCAACTCCGGACCGAAACCTTCGCATCTCGCTGCTCGATTTCAGCGTTGGACCGAAGGCCTCAAACGCGCCTTGGAAGGCTCGCCCACTGGGGACAGCACACCTTATTGGTTGCGGTGCCATCGGGAGTGCTGTCATATGGGTCCTCGCGCGCGCGAAAGGATTGAGCGGCACCGTGGTTGTTGTTGACGGCGATTCGTGCGAGCTAAGTAATCTTCAGAGATACCTGCTTCTCACGCAGTTGGACGACAAGCGTCCGAAAGTAGACGTTGCAGTTTCCGCACTCGAAGGAACGAGATTCCTCGTTGCACCACACAATTGCGAATGGGGTGAGTACCTGCAGCACGTTCGAGATTGGAGATTCGAAAGGCTACTTGTGGCGGTAGATTCCGTTGAAGACCGCCGTGCGATTCAAGCGTCTCTCCCACGGTGGATTGCTAATGGGTGGACCCAGGTCGGCGACCTCGGAGTATCGCGGCATCAATTTGATGGGCCTGGGCCCTGTTTAATGTGTTTGTACTTTCCCGAGGCGGGGGGCAGGAGCCACTCAGAGCTCGTCGCTCTAGACCTCGGATTGCCACAGCTGGAGCCGCAGGTACGGAACATGCTTCACCTTGGCATTCCCCTCGACGCTTCGTTTCTTCAACAAATTGCGGCGGCGAAACAAGTTTCGGTGGAACCCTTACTTCAATTTGCGGGACAGCCTTTAGACGTGTTCCATAGCCGCGCCATTTGTGGCGGCATGGTAGTGGCGCTCGGTGGGAAAACCAGCATTGCCGAGCAAGCTGCCGTCCCTTTAGCTTTCCAATCAGCCTTAGCTGGAGTAATGCTGGCTGCGGAGTGGATTGTCGACGCCGGACGGCTGCGATCCGGGCGACTGCCCGCAACCACGCGGATTGATGTTCTGCACCCCTTGGGGTCAGAGCTTTCGGTGCCCGAGGCCAAGCACATCGACTGCATATGTTGTGACCCGGATTACCAAAAGCAATATCGACGCAAGTTCCTAACGCGTCGGATAACGTGAGATCGTGCTCCCGTCGGATGTTGAGCAGAGCGAGATCGAGATTGCAAGCGTTGACTACGGTCACGACCGACATGGAGCAGCAGCCCAGTGACCGAGCGGGCCACGTGAGTTGAGGAACCGATGGCCACAACCGACTTCAAGTCAGTAGACGAGTACGTCGCGACTTTTCCCGCAGACGTGCAGGCGATCCTGCAGCGCGTCCGCCGCACCATCCGCAAGGCGGTGCCCGGCGCCGATGAAGTGATCGGCTACCAGATCCCCGGCTACAAGCTGCGCGGTGCCCGCGTCGTCTATTTCGCCGGCTGGAAGGAGCACTACTCCCTCTATCCAGTCAGTGCTGGACTCGTCAAGTCGTTCAGGGCCACGCTCCCGCCGTACGAGGTTAGGAAGGATACGTTGCGCTTACCACTCTCCAAGCCAGTACCCGTAAAGCTGATCGAGCACATCGCGAAGGCCCGTGCAAAGGAAGCCGCCAAAGCCTCCAAGGCGGCGCCGCCGCGCAAAACAGCCAAGCAAACCGCCGCCAAATCGTAAGTCCGGCGTGCCCACGCCTCGGTTCTGCAGTAGTTTTCGTTCTGCTGTGAACGGAGGGCCGGCGCTGAACCCATGACCGCTGTGATTACTAAGCACTCGGTCCTCAGCCCGGATGGAACGCTCGTCAAGGGCGCCAAGCCGAAAGTGGGCGACGAGCTCTTGCTCGAGATGCTGCGCTGGATGCTGATGTCCCGCACCTACGATGAGCGCGCAACGGCGCTTCAGCGCCAAGGCAAGTACGGGGTCTTCTCCCCTGCGCTTGGCCAGGAAGCCTCTGTCGTCGCATCCGCTATGGCTCTCGATCCGGCTCGGGATTGGATAGTGCCCCAATACCGCGAGCTGATGGCCGTCGTGCGCCACGGCTATCCCTTGGAGCGCGTGGCGGCCAACGGAATGGGCCGGATCTCGGATGCCTCGCGAATCCCTGATGACGTGAATGTCCTCCCCAATCAGGTTGCACTCGCGGCCCAGCTTCAGCATGCGGCCGGCCTGGCTTGGGGCCTGAAGCTCCAGAAGAAGGACTCCGTTGTCATGACGTACGTCGGCGACGGCGGCTCGTCCGAGGGCGACTTCCACGAGGCACTCAACCTCGCCGGCGTGATGCGAGCCCCTGTTGTGTTCTTTCTGCAGAACAACCAGTGGGCGATCTCGACACCAAGTCGCCGTCAAACCGCAACACAGAGCTTCGCCCTGCGTGCGGCAGGCTACGGATTCCCAGGGATCACCGTGGACGGAAACGACGTGCTGGCCGTGTACGAAGTCGCTACCGAAGCTGTCAGGCGAGCCCGAGCCGGCGACGGCCCGACCCTCATCGAATCGCTCACCTACCGGATGAGCTTTCACAACACGACCGACAACCCGTCGCTCTATGAGGATCCCAAGGAACGTGATGAGGCGAAGCGGCGCGATCCAATCGAACGGGTGATCAAGCACCTGACCCGGCGTGGCCTCTGGAGCGATGAGCGTGACCGGGAGACTCGAGCCAGTGTCCGCGCCGAGATCGATGCGGCGCTCGAGCGTGCTGCCACTTATCCGCCTGCCGAGCCGAGTCAGGTTTTTGAACACGTCTACGCGGAGCTGCCTGAGCGATTGCGCCGGCAGCGCGCGGAACTGTTGGGCGAGTCGTGACACAGCGAAACATCATCGAAGCCATCAACAACGCGCTCGATGAGGAGATGCAGCGCGATCCCCGGGTCATGGTGCTCGGGCTTGACGTCGGAAAGCTTGGAGGCGTTTTCCGAGCCACCTCAGGCCTGCTCGACAAGCACGGTCCCGAGCGAGTGGTCGATACGCCGCTGGCCGAGGCAAGCATCCTCGGCGCTTCGCTGGGGCTCGCGATCTCGGGCATGGTGCCCGTCGCCGAGATCCAGTTCCTCGGCTTCACCGCGCAGGGCTTCCACCAGATCGGCCCCCAGCTTGCGAAATATCGGATGCGTTCGCGCGGCCGGTACCACTGCCAGGTCACCATCCGCGCCCCATTCGGTGGCGGAATCACCAGCCCTGAATTCCACTCCGATGCAGTGGAGGCTCAGTTCGTCCAAACGCCTGGAATCAAGATCGTGATGCCGTCCAATCCATATGACGCGAAGGGACTGCTCCTGGAAGCCATCCGCGATCCCGACCCCGTCCTTTACTGCGAGCCGGACCGGCTGTACCGGCTCGGCAGGATGGAAGTCCCCGACGGCGACTACACGGTTCCCTTCGGGAAGGCGGCTGTCGTCCGCGAGGGCAGTGACATCACGCTCGTGGCCTGGAGCGCGGCAGTCGAGTTGTGCTTGCGGGCCGCCGACCAGCTGGCGCAGGAAGAGATTTCCGCGACGGTGGTGGACCTCAGGACACTGGTTCCGTTCGATGTCGAAACGGTGGTCGGTGTGGTCGCCAAGACTGGCCGCTGCGTCGTCGTGCACGAAGCGCCATTGAGCGCCGGCTTTGGCGCCGAGGTAGTCGCGACGCTGGCGAAAGAGGCGTTCTACGACCTTGACGCGCCGATTGATCGCGTGTGCGCGTACGACGTGCCTTATCCCGCGGGATCGTTTGAGGCCTGGTACCTTCCGTCGGTCGAGCGAGTTGTTGCGTCCGCCCGCAGGACTGTTAGCCAGTAACCGCCCCGCGCAGCTTGGCTTGAGGTCATCCCACTCGGCGCGGCGCCCATTTGCAAACCGATCACACACGTCGGCGGGGGTGTATAAACGCTGAATGTCGCAACGACTAGCCGAACTCCGGCCCTTGAAAGGCCGGCACCGCACATACAAGTATTACGGGGAAAAAACGGGCCTTCACTTTAAGACCTTCCTGGACGACTACAAAGTCATCAAGAAGCCCGACGAGCTCGCGAAGGAAGGCGAGAAGCATCGGAATCACGAACACCTCATCTTTTCGAACTGCGTTGCCAATATCGGCGATGGCGTCCTTCTGTTGGAGATCACCAAGCGGAAGGGAAACCCCGATCGAGCCAAAGTGGAACAGCTCATCGAAGATGACGCGCGTCCACCCGCCGAGTGGAAAAGGCGCCCGGCGGGCAGCGCGCTGTTTGACAGGACTCCGGGCCACATGCACTGGCACTTTTCGAACTTCCTCCAGTACAACCTGCGCTCAGTCAAGACAGGCCGGTTGGTGGGAACGGCTTTGAAGCAATCGTTTTGCCTGGAAGACGTCGCCCAGCTTCGCAACGATGCGGGCCGCCGCCGCTTCATCAACTGTCCGGACTCCGCCGCCAAGACGAGCGAGATGGGCATCAAACCGGGGTGGGGAGATGTCTACTGGGCCGGCGTGCGAGAGCAATTTATTGAGGTGAAGGGACTCCCCCTTGGGGCGTACTGGCTCGAATGCGTCGTCGATCCCAAGAACCGGTTGAAGCTAAAGTCGCAACGCAACCTCAAGACCCGGGTGAGGATCACCCTGCAATGACGTGAAGCTGATCGAGCGCAGTGCAAAGTTCCGCGCGCAGCAAGCAGGTAAAGAAACCGAGCGGCGAGCCGAAGCTTAGCTAGGCAGCCTCGCTCGGTCGGATCGGCAGCCTTCGCTCGTGCCCGCACTCGGGGCACTCGAAGAGGCCGACCAGCACGTCAGGATCCCCCGCGTCGGAGTGCATCGTGCGCAGCTCCATGGGCACTTTCGATTCGTGCCGCTCGCAATGTGGGGCGTCGTCGTAGGTCATGACTTAGAAACTACTCCGGGTGGTCAAATGTTCCTAGTGA
This sequence comes from Candidatus Eiseniibacteriota bacterium, assembly GCA_035300725.1. GTDB lineage: Bacteria > Chloroflexota > Dormibacteria > Dormibacterales > Dormibacteraceae > Palsa-870. The sequence goes on from DATGVE010000060.1 coordinate 12,692, forward strand.
GCGCGGCACAAGCTCGACCAGGGATGCTTGTCCTCCACACACACTCGTAGACTTTCGCCATGGCGTCGAAAAGGGCTCCCGAAGGCGAGGTCCAGCCGCGCCCCACGGTTCGGGACGCGATGCGGTCCGTGCTCACTGGCGCCAAGCTGGTCGCCGGCGAGAAAGGCCTCGACCGCCAGGTCGAGTGGGTCCGGCTTATGGAGACGCCCGAGGTCCAGCCCCGAGCGGGCGACCTCATGTTCACCACGGGCTTCCCGATCAAAGACGACCCCGATGCCCAGGTCCGCCTCGTCTCTCGGATCGCTGATTCCGGCGGCGCCGGGCTTGTCGTGCGGCCGATGCCGTATCTCCGCAAGCTGCCCGCGGAGATGCTGAGCGAGGCGGACCGGCTGAACGTCCCGCTGTTCACGGTCAGTTCGGACATCCAGTTCATCGACCTGATGACGCCCCTGCTCGAGCGGATCATCAACGCCGAGCACTGGCGCCTAAAGCGCTCGATCGAGATCCACCGCCGCTTCACCGAGCTCGTGCTCGACGGCAAGGGCGTGAACGAGATCTGCAAAACGTTGGCGGACCTCCTCGAAAGCTCTGTCACCATCGAAGACGCGAGCTTCCACCTCCTCGCCCACGCCGGCGGCTCCGGCGACCCGCACCGCAAAGAGACGATCCTCAAGCAAGGCACGCCCCAGCGCGTGCTCTTCGATCCCCAGATCCAGCGCATGCTCCGCGAGGTCGAGGCCAAGCGCGCTCCGGTCAAGGTGCCGCCCTTCCCCCACGTCGGCATGTCCCGCGAACGCCTGATCGCCCCCATCCTCGCCGCCAACCAGGTCCTCGGCTACATCTCCGTCCTCGATCACCCGCCCCACAACGAGGAGCTCGCCTTCATGGCGATCGAGCAGGCGGCCCTCGTGCTCGCTCTCGCCGTGGCGAAGGAGCGCGAGCTGTCCGAGGTTGAAGGCCGCGTCCGTGGTGAGTTCCTGGAGGACCTGCTCCACTCCACATACGGCGACGAGGCCGCGGCACAGCGGCGCGCCCGCCACCTCGGCTATCCCCTTCACGGCGGCCACATCGTGATGCTCGTCGACATCGATGACTTCCGCGGGTTCAACCGCGCCCGCCAGATCTCCGAGGACGCAATCCAGGCCCTGAAGCGCGAGTTCCTGCGCCGGGTCGCCGCCGTGGTGCGGACGAGCTACGCGCGCGCCCTCGTGCAGGGCCGCTCGGATCAGGTCGTGGCTCTGCTTCCTCTCGGGTCGGAGGGTGGCGATTACCAGATCCGCGCGCATGCACTCGGCACTCAGATCCAGCAGGCGATCGCGGAGTGGAAGCCCGGATTCACGGTCTCGGTCGGCTTCAGCGGTCCAGCCGAAGCACCGGCCGGAGTCGCCGGCTCGCTCCGAGAGGTCACGTCGGTGATGGAATCGCTCGCCCGCTTCAAGCGTTGGAGCCAGGTGGTCGCCGTGCCCGAGCTCGGGCTCACCGGACTGCTCGCCGCCGTCACCGACGAGCGCCTGGTCGACTACAGCCGCCGGCACCTCGGACCGCTCATCGAGCACGACACGTCACGCAAGGGCAACCTCGTCGCGACGCTGCGGGCCTACCTGGAGACGGGCGAGCAGCAGCAGGCGGCCCAGCGCCTGCGCGTCCACCCCAACACTCTCCGCTACCGCCTCGATCGCATCCGCGAGATCAGCGGAGTCGACCTCGAGGACCCCGAGACCCGCCTCAACCTGGCCGTCGCGCTGCGCGTCCAGGCCCTTTTGGGCATGTGAGGTCCGCATAAGGTTTCGCCGGTTCCTTTGGTGTTGATTCACTAGCTCCTCCTCGCCCCTCCGGCTACTCTCAGTTTGTGCCTCCAGTACTACCTTCGACGCGCCTTGCCTGGCCGGGCGATCTGCCCAGCGAGCGCGCGGCTTGCGGCATGGGCTTCGTCGCCACTCCTGAGCTCGGCCACGAGGCCGTGGCGCTGGGGGTCCAGGCCCTGGCCCGGCTGTCTCACCGCGGCGGTCTCGACGCCGACGGCAAGAGCGGGGACGGCGCCGGACTTCTCATCCAGGTCCCGCACCGCCTGCTGGGTGGCGACTTCGCCGTGGCGGCCCTGTTCGCTTGGGACGACCGGGCCAGGGACGTGGTCGCCGAGTCCCTCGCCGCCGGTGGGATGCAGCTGCTCGAGTGGCGCAAGGTGCCGGTCGACGTGGAAAGCCTCGGCGAGCGCGCGCAGGCGACGATGCCAGCGATCTGGCACGGCCTCATCGCCCGGTTGGACATCGACCCGGACGAATTTGAGCGCCGTCTCTACATGGCCCGCCGTCGCGCGGAAAAACGCGCCGACGCGGAAGGCATCCGCATGTACATGCCCTCGCTTTCGAGCCGCACCCTCGTCTACAAGGGCCTCATGGCGGGCACGCGGCTGGCCGACTTCTACCTCGACCTGCGCGACCCGACGTGCGAGAGCCGGCTCTCCGTTTTCCACCAGCGCTACTCGACCAACACCATGCCCGACTGGCGCAACGCCCAGCCCTTCCGGATGCTCGCGCACAACGGCGAGATCAACACCATCACCGGCAACCGCTCGTGGATGCGAGCGCGCGAGGCCGAGCTCGAGCCGGAGCTGCGCGGCGTCATCTGGCCCGAGGGTTCCGACTCCGCGTCGCTCGACAACGCTCTCGAGCTCCTGGTCAACCGCGGCTGGGAGGTTTCGGAGGCGCTGATGAGCCTTGTCCCCAACGCATGGGAAGGGCGCGGGGACCTCGCCGCGTCGGTGCGCGATTTCTATCGCTACCAGTCGATCCGGTTCGAGCCGTGGGATGGGCCCGCGGCGCTCGCGTTCAGCGACGGCGTCGTAGTCGGGGCGGCGCTCGACCGCAACGGCCTGCGGCCCCTTCGCTGGCAGCGCACGAAGGACGGTCTGGTGGCGGCTGCGTCTGAAGCCGGTGTCGTCACGATGGCGCCGGAATTAGTCGTCGAACGAGGGCGGCTCGGTCCAGGCCAGATGTTGCTGGTCGACACCCGCGACAACTCGCTACTCCGCGACGCGGATGCCAAGGAGCGCGCCGCCTCTCGTCACGACTACGGACTGCTCGCCGACCGGATCCTCGTCCCTGTCGAGCGCCACCACAAAGACCTCGACCCGCTCGAAGACATCGCCGCCCACCATCGCCTTCACGGCTGGGGCGCGGAGGACTTGAAGTTCGTCATCGAGGCGATGGCCGAAACCGGCGCCGAGCCCGTGTACTCGATGGGCGACGACATCCCTATCGCGTCGCTCGGCCGCACGCCGCGCCGACTCTATGGATACCTGCGCCAGCGTTTCGCTCAGGTCACCAACCCGGCCATCGACCCGCTGCGCGAGAAGGCCGTGATGTCGCTGCGCGTTCTGCTCGGCCCGCGCCGCGGCACGCTGGAACCCGAAGGCGGGCTCGACCGCGAGCTGCGCCGCCAGCACCATCCCGCTGTCCCGACCATTACGTCTCTTCTAGAGCTCGATTCGCCTGTGCTTGGGGCCGCCGAGCTTGCGCGCGTGCTCGAAGGCGCGACGGTGCTGGACGCGACGTACGCGCCGGACGAGTCGCTGCGCGAGGCGTTGCTCCGGCTGCGCCGCGAGGCGACTGAAGCCCCGGGCGTGATCGCGCTGAGCGACCGCAGGAGCGGTCTGGATCGCCTTCCCGTTCCGATGGCGCTGGCGGTCGGCGCGGTGCACGAGCACCTGCTGGCCACCGGTGAGCGCATGGCCAAGGACATCGTCGCCATCGCGGGCGACGCAGTCGACGTGCATGACGTCGCCTGCCTCATCACGGTCGGCGCCACCGCGGTGCATCCGTATCTCGCGCTCGCGACAGCCTCCGGAGCGCACGCCGAGAACAAAAATGGCAGCACTCCCGACACCGCCCCATACGAAGGCGAGGCGAAGTATCGCAAAGCGCTCGAGGCGGGCTTACTGAAGATCATGGCCAAGATGGGCATCTCGTGCGTCACGAGCTATCGCGGCGGCGAGGTCATCGAGGCGCTCGGTCTCGGCGCCGAGGTGATGGAGCTCTGCTTCCCCGCGGTGCCGTCGCGCATCGGAGGCGCGGACCTCGCCGACCTGGAGCGCATGGCGCGCACGCGGCCTGAAGTCCTGCCCGACCACGGTCGTATCCGCTTCCGCAAGTTGGGTGAGCACCACGCGTACAACCCGCTCGCCGTCCGCGCGGCGAAGAAGGCTGCGGAAACCGGCGACCAGGACGCCTACCGCGAGTGGCGCCGCCTGTCGGCCATGGATCAGCCGCAGTCGCTGCGCGAGCTCATTCGCATCACGGAATCGAGCACGCCGGTGCCTCTGGATGAGGTCGAGGCCGCGAGCGAGATCGTGAAGCGCTTCGTCAGCACCGCCATGTCGCTCGGGGCGCTGTCCCCCGAAGCGCACGAAGCCCTTGCCATCGCGATGAACCAGATCGGCGCGCGCTCCAACTCAGGCGAGGGCGGCGAGGACCCCGACACTTACGACGACGAGGGCGGCACTCGCCGAGACAATCGCGTGAAGCAGGTCGCCTCCGCGCGATTCGGCGTCACGCCGCGCTACCTGAAGCGCGCGGACGAGCTCGAGATCAAGATCGCCCAGGGCTCCAAGCCCGGCGAGGGCGGCCAGCTGCCCGGACTGAAGGTGACCAGCCTCATCGCGCGGCTGCGCCACGCGCAGCCCGGCCAGCAGCTCATCTCGCCGCCGCCCCACCACGACATCTACTCGATCGAGGACCTCGCGCAGCTCATCCACGACCTCAAGACCGTCAATCCACGAGCTCGCATCGGAGTGAAGCTCGTCTCGGAGGCGGGTGTTGGGACCATCGCCGCGGGTGTCGCCAAGGCGAAGGCCGACTACATCCTTGTCTCCGGTCACGACGGGGGCACAGGCGCGTCTCCGTTGTCGTCGATCAAGAACGCCGGCGCGCCGTGGGAGCTAGGGCTCGCCGAGACGCAGCAAGTCCTGGTCGCGAACCGGTTGCGCGAGCGCGTCAGCCTGCGCACCGATGGTGGCCTGCGCAACGGCCGCGACATCATCGTGGCCGCGCTTCTCGGCGCGGAAGAGTTCGGATTCGGCACCGGCGTCCTCGTCGCGCTCGGCTGCGACATGGCACGCCAGTGCCACCTCAACACGTGCCCCACCGGCATCGCGACCCAGCGCGAAGACCTTCGCGCGAAGTTCACCGGACGCCCGGAGCACGTCGTCAACTACCTGTTCCTGATCGCCGAAGAGGTCCGGGAGTACCTCTCGAAGCTGGGCGCGCGATCGATTCAAGAGATCGTGGGACGGTCGGACCTTCTCGAGTCTGGGGACCAGGCCACTCTCGACCTCTCCTACATCCTGTCGCCCACCGACCAGAGCCAGCCCCAAAAGCGCGTCTGGGCTCGCAACGGCGACTCGCCGGCAGCTGCGCCGGTCAGCGGCCCGATCGACAACTCGAAACGGACTGTCGGCGCCTCCCTCGCCCCGAACAAATCGCGCGAATATCGAGGCAGCGCCGGCCAGAGCTTCGGCGCATTCCTCGATGAAGGGCATGAGCTGAGCCTCGAGGGCCAGGCGCAGGACTACGTCGGCAAGGGCATGGGTGGCGGCGTGATCGCGATCCGGCCGTTTGCCGACTGCGCCGCCGAGGATCCCGTGCTCGCGGGCAACACTATCGCGTACGGCGCGACCGGCGGCCGCCTCTTCATCGCCGGCCGGGTCGGCGAGAGGTTCGGCGTGCGCAACTCCGGGGCGACCGCTGTCGTCGAAGGCGCCGGCGATCACTTCTGCGAGTACATGACAGGCGGCGTTGCGGTTGCGCTTGGCCCCATCGGCTGGAACGCCGGCGCTGGCATGACGGGCGGCGTCGCCTACATCACCTCCTGGAGCCAGCTCAACGTGGACAGCGTGGTCGCGCGCGAGGTCCCGCCAGAGGACGCCCCCGAGCTGCGTTCGCTTGTCGAGGAGCACCACCGGCGAACCGGTTCCGTCCGTGCGGCGGCGATGCTCGCCGACTGGGGTCGCGCGCTCGCCGGCTTCCGCCAGCTGATCCCGGTCGCACCCGTCCAGGCACCCGTCGCCCAGGTGCCCGCAGAATCGTTGGAGAACGCGCCGAAAACCGCTGCCTAGGTGTCTACGATGGGCTTCATGAGGAAGCTCGCCCTGATTGCGCTTCTAGCCATCGCCTGCGGCGCCACCCAGGTGCAAGCCCAAACGTTGAAGCTTGCTTACAGCAAAGGCGCCACGTACACCTACAAAGCCCACATGACCTTGGACGAGTCCGTCAATGTCGGACCGACGACGGTGCCGGTCAAATTCGACATGACTGCGACCGAAACCCAGACTGTCGACTCGGTGGATTCCAAGGGTGTCGCCGACTTGACAGTAACCCTGACCAATGTGCAGGCCAGCACCACTGTCCAGGGACAGACTTCGACGACGACAACGACAGTGCCCGCCCAACATTTGAAGGTGGCCTCAGACGGCCGGGTGCTGAGTGTCAACGGGCTCAGCTTCTCGGGAGGTTCTCCCTTCAGCGCCGCCGGCGGGGGCGCCCCGGGCTCGGCCATCCTGCCCGACACCGCGGTCAAGGCAGGAGCCACCTGGACCAAGGATTACGATCAGACGAATCCCTTCGGGAGCGGCACGATACACATCACCTCGACCAGCAAATACCTGCGCGACGAAACGCTCAAGGGGACGCAGGTCGCCGTCATTCAGACCACGGTCAAATCGCCGATGGACATGACCATCGACTTCTCGAAGTTTGCTCAGATGAGCGGCAGCGGGAGCGCCTCGCCGATACCAATCCCAGGCATCACCGGCATCGCGGTCAAAGGAAGCCAGGTGTCTGACGTCACGACCTGGCTCGACAACAAGGCTCATCGGATGCTGAAGACGACGATGAGCACCAAGATCGATGCCACGTTTTCATTTGTCATGTCGCCCGGGACTTCTATCCCCGGTCTGGGCGGCCCTTACGCGCTCACCGGAACCCAAACCATGGACCTCACTCCCGTCTGAGCGCGCCGCACGCGATGACTGACGTACGCAAGGCGCTCGAGGCCGAGCGAGAAATGGAGCGCGAATTCGTCGCGATGGCACAGGCGATGGAGACCGCGCCAAAGGGTTGGCCGGCGGCGCTGATCCTGTTCCACCTGTGTATGTGGCGTGAGCGTTTGAATAACGCCCTGACCGACGTCCAGGAGGGCCGGGCCTATGCCCCGCCGCCACCAGACGTCGACGAGGCCAACGATGAAGAGCTCGCCGGCGGTCTGGGCGTTTCGCTCGTTGACATCGCCGAGCGATCAGACCTCCTGCTCGTCTCGCTCATCAAGCTGTGGGAGGAGCTTGGCGAGCGTCCCTTCAAGTGGTACGCGAACAACACGACGACGGAAGCGCTTCTGGGCAACAGTTACGTCCACCCGCGCAACCACATCGTCGAGTACCTCAACGAGAATGGCAATCCTACCGGCGCCCAGCGCCTGCTCGAGGACGCGGTCTCGGACATGCGTGAAGTTGCGGCACCGCCAAGAGCACTTGGCGTGGCGCTCTACAACTTGGCCTGTGGGCACGCGACCCAGGATCGCGTCGACGAGGCGCTCGAATTGCTCGTGGAAGCGTTCCCGATGCGGCCGGATCTGAAAGAGGCTGCTCCAAAGGACCCGGATATGGAAGAGCTCTACGACAACCCAGCCTTCAAAGCCCTCACAAAGCCATGATTTTCATAGCCGCAACGGTAGGTGACACGAACATTTGATCGCCCTACGCTACATCTCGTGGTAGGCTTCGGTATGGTCCCCCACAAGGCGTGCCATACAAGTGATCCATGACCACGATCCTCGCTGAGACCGAACTCAAAAAGGCCATCGCCGAAGATCGCCTCATTCACGGTGGCAGAGAGTCCGCCGTGGAAGGCGTCAAATATGACTTCGCGCTCGGCACCCTCATGCTGTTTGGAGGAAAAGCTCCGATGGATGTGTCGAGACTTCCAGAGGGAGAGCGGGCGAACCTGGTCATTCGGCCTGGCGAACTCGTTTATGTAATGAGCGAGGAAACCGTTGATTTGCCTAACGACATGCGGGCAGATCTCAGCCTCAAAAGAAAGATCAGTCACCTCGGGATCATGGTGCTCGGAGGTTCTTCTATCGATCCAGGCTACAAGGGCAAACTGATTTTCGCGCTATACAACCTGTCGACTCGACCGTTCCCACTTCAAGCGGGGAACAAGCTTATTGCCGCTCAGTTCTACCGACTTGGTCCCGGAGAACAGCCGCCCGCCACGAGCAAACCTCCCGAACCCCTGTATGCGTTTCCGGATGATCTTGTTCAGCTTATGGCGGTCTATGAGCCCGCTACTGCGGAGGGGCTGCGCCAATCACTCCATGACCTCACACGCACCGTCGAAGACCTCAAGCGCCAGATCAAAGACAAAGAAGAGTGGTATCTGCGCTTCCAGGAAGCCCTAGACAAAGTGACCAAAAGCGTCGCGGATCTGACCACCAATGTGGACAAACTTCAGAGCAGCTTGCGAGATGAAATCGAGGCCCGCAAGCAAACCTCGGACGCCGTCGCAGGTATACGCACCGGCATCGCAGTCAACAGCACTCGGCTAGGAATCGTCCTGGCCGTAGTTCTGGTGATTGTGGGAGGCATACTCGGATTCTTCCTCTCGAAGATCCATTAGGGAACCCACAGATTGACCTCGCGACTTGTGGGGAAGGGCGTAAGGCGGCCGTGGGAGCCGGAACCTAGGTTTTAGCCGCCTCTTCAATCGCGTCGAGAACTTTCATGTTCGCGATCGACTCGCTCAGCGGAATCGCGACCGGGCGAGCGTGCAGGATGCTCGCGCCGAACGACTCGACCATCAGCTGATACGAGTCCGCCTCCTCGCGCGACGAGAACGGCCGCTCGAGGCGCTGCATTCCCTCAGGCGTGACCACGGTGAGCTCCTGCACCTCCGGCGACTCGAAGCTCGCGAAAATCGAACCGGTCTTTTCGCCATCGAACTGGAGCAGCGCGCTGGTCGTCCAGTCGACGCCGTCGACCCTGGATCGCGCGAAGACCTTTGATGGCTCGCCGAGAATCCAGCGCGAAACGCTCACCACGTAGCACCCCACGTCCAGCAGCGCCCCGCCCCCCAGCTCGGCGTGAGCCCGGTAGTCATCCTTTCTCTTCATTGCAAAGCCGAAGCTCGCGTGCACGTACATCGGGTCGCGCAGCGCCTCGACAAACCTCCGTGTTCGCGGATGGAAGCGATACATGAAGGCCTCCATCAGGTGCTTGCCGGAAGTCTCTGCCGCCAACGCCATCTCCTCGGCCTCCCCCGCAGTCATTGCCAGGGGCTTCTCGCACAGCACGTGCTTCTTGGCGGCCAGCGCGCGCAGCGTCCATTCCTTGTGCAGGCTGTTCACCAGAGGGATATAGACGGCATCGACGTCGGGATCGGCCAGCAGCGCCTCATACGAATCGACAACCTGCGCGCCCGGATAGCCCTCGGCCACCTTGCGCGCCTTCTCCGGGTCGCGACTTGCGATGGCGACCACAAGACCGTTGTTCGACTTCGCGATCGCCGGGAGCACCGCGCCGATCGCGATTCCGGCGGCGCCCAGCACGCCCCACCCGATTCGGCGTTCGGCTATATCTCGACCTCGATCTGCGTGCCGCCTCGTTTGATCGATTGCGTGGCGGTTTCCATGACAGCCACCGTGCGACGAGCCTCGTGCGGGGTCACGGCCAGCGGTTCATCCCATCCCAGGTGGTCGGCCAGGTTGCTGTAGAACCCGTTGTCGTCGCGCGGCGACAGCTGGAGCAGCTCCTCGTGCGAGCCGCCATCACCCGGCCGGAATACCTTCACCCGCGCTGGAAAGTCCGCGGGCACCGCTTCCGCCTGCCAGTCGCCCACGACCGCGCCACGCGTGCCCAGCACGTACCACTTCGGCTTGCGCACGGAAGCGATGTCCGACTGCAGGAACGTGGCCTGGGCGCCGCCGGCAAACGTGAGATCGACCCTCACCTGGTCGGAGTTGGTGACGTCGTGCCACACAAGCTTGTGCGCATGTGCCGAAATGCTTCTCACCGTATCCGGCATCAGCTGCAGGATCCAGTCGAAGTAATGCGATCCCCAGTCGTAGATCATCCCCCCAGAGATCGCCTCATCGCTGTGCCAGAAATCGCATGGGTGGTCGTAGCCACCGATGAACGACTCCATGTAGAACGCATCACCGATCTGTCCGGAACGCACCACGTCGCGGAGCGCCAGGTAGTCGGGATCCCATCGCCGGCTCTGGTACACGGTGAGGACTCGGTTACCCGCGGAGGCCGCGTCGATCATGCGATCGACCTCCTCGACGCGAATCGCGAACGGCTTCTCGCACACGACGTGCTTGCCCGCGCGTAAGGCCGCCATCACCGAATCGAAATGGACGCTTGGCGGCGTGCCGACGACAACGAGTCCGACGTCTGGGTCCTCGAGCATCTCTTCCGCTCGCGCATGCGTGCGCACCGACCATTCACTGCCGGCCAGCTTCCTTCGCTCGTCCGATATGTCGCACACTCCGGCCAGGCTGAGGCCCGGTGTCGCTGCGATCGAGGCAGCGTGTGCGCGAGCGATCGCGCCATAACCGGTAAGTCCGACTCCGATTGATGGTGCCGCGTTGCGGCCGGCCGCGAAAAGCAGCGTCCGCTGCACCAGCTTCTGGAAACCTTCGGCTTCGTAGGTCGAAAGGTCGTGGCCGAGTCCCACGTGAACGAAGCGCCCATCGCCGACGCTGCGCTCGTACGCGACCACCTGCTCGCTGTAGCGCCAGCTCGCCCGCAGCAGGACTGAGGCATCGTCCGGCGGGCCTTCCGACAGGTACAGCTCGTCGTGAAGCTTGAGCTCACCGAGACGCGCCGTCACCGGATGCGATGTGTCGGGCCGGATGATCAGCTCGGTCAACGCCGTGGGGCCGCTCAGAGTCCAGTGCGCGAGCTCTGCCAGGTCGCCATTCTCGGTCCACGCGGCCAGCGTGCCGTGAAGCAGCACCAGCCCGCCGCCACCCCGCACGAAATCCGAGAGCTGCGAGGCCTGACCGGGAAGAAGCGCGTGATCGCTCGCCGCCAGCAAGACCTGGCTCTGCAGCGGCAGCACGCTCGCGTCGGTGACGACCTCGAGGTGAAAGTGCTGCGTCGCCTCAAGGGCCTTCAGCAGGGGGCGCGCCATCTGCATGTAGTCATGGCGGCTTCCGGTCACCAGCACGGCGACGGCGGTGCGGTCTTTCATCACAGCCACTAAGCGACTTTACGCTGGGCTCTATTCCCGACTCTTCTCAGGACCGCGAGGGTTTGCCCTGCCGCCCGGTCCCACGTGAAGCCCTCCGCGCGGCGCTTGCCTTCCTCGCCGAGCTTGTTGCGCAGCTCGTCGTCCGTCAGCAGCCGCTCGAGCGCGCCGGCGATCGCATTCACGTCGTCGGGCTTGACCGTGATGGCCGCCCCCAGAGCCAGCTCTGGCAGCGCGCCTGCAGACCCGACCACTGCGGGGACGCCGCGGGACATCGCCTCGAGCAGGGGAAGGCCGAACCCTTCGTAGAGGCTCGGAAAGGCCAGCACCGACGCCGACTCGTACAGAGCTGTCAGCGTCGGCTCATCGACGTGCCCCAGGTAGCTAACGCCGGGCTCCGCCGCGATGCGCTGCAGCGTGTCCCCGTATGCCCAGCCAGGACGGCCCGCGATCACCAGCTCCGGCAAGCCCGGCCGGCCGTTGATGATGAAAGGCAGCGACCTTCCGCGCAGCTGGCGGAATGCCGCAAGCAGGCGCGGGTAGTTCTTGCGCGGCTCGACGGTGCCCACCGCGAGGATGAACCCAGGCTGCATGCCTTCGGGCAGCGGACCTGCGGCAACCTCTGGCGGCAGGCCCTCAGCGATCACCTCGACCTTTGATTCCAACCCCTCGATCTTGTAATGGTCGAGCAGGTCTCGACGCGTGGACTCGGATGGCACCAACACCGCGGCTGCGTCCTTCAGCGCCGGCCCGAGGACTGTGCCCAGATAAGCACGCTGCTGCCACGGCACTTCTCTGGGCCGGATGCGAAAGGCGAGGTCATGGACGAAGATCGCCGCCGGCGGTGCGTCCGTGTGGCGGAAGGGCGGGCTCGGCCAGTACGGATAAAGGATCGCGTCGCACTCGAGCTGCGGCTCCACCGCCGGCAGCCAGCGCAACTTCAGCGCGAGCTCGTGACGGTACGGCGAGAGGACTGCCTCGCATTTGAGGTCCGCGAGTGAAGCCGGGCGCTCGCGGCTGCACAGGAGTGTGATCTCATCCTTTCCTCTGTTGGCCACAAGCGCCTTCGACAGCTCGACGGCGACAGTGAGCATGCCCACGCGCTGCGGCCGCCAGCAAGCTGTGACGTCGACCGCAAACCGCACAAAGGGGGACTCTAACAAGCACCGAGACTGAGGATTCCCTCATTCGGGCGCAGTTGGGGCTTCCCAGTCCAGTCCATAGCCCCTTTCGAGCCCAGTTGGCGCTTCCCTTTCGGAGCTAAAAGCAAGAAGGTCCTCTACCTTGCGATAGAGGACCTTCAGAAAGGAGGGAGGGCGAAATGGGGTCGGGCCGATCCCGACAAAACGGATCATAAAACGCCTGCCGTAACAAGCGGCGTAATAAAAAACTACTCGCTTAACGGGGGCGTTTAGCGGGCTAGGTCTCCACCGACCGGATGGCGAAAACGCAGTCGAAAGTACCGGTCACCGAACCGCATTCGACCTCTTCGACGTACCAGTCGTTCGCCAGGCCCGCCCAACGCAGGATCGCCTCGATGGTCGCCACCCAGATGTGGCACGACTTCACCGTTTTGATCCGCCCCAGGGCGAACATGTTCGAGAAGTTCACGAGCCAGAACTGGTGCTCGTCCACCTGCAGCCACGCGTGGGTGTGCTCGCCGCGCACGTTGTCCATGGCCTCGCTGAACGACTTGACGAGCCCCGACAGCTTGCGCTGCCGCCCCGGCACCAGGCGCCGCGGCCCACCCATCCCATGCCGTCCTTCCGCCAGCCAGCGTTCGGTGGCTCGCCGTCCCCACGTGCGTATGCGGTCCTCCGCTTCCGGCCCGTAGATCGTCTCGAAGGCCTCGTTCAACCGGCTCAAGGCCTCCACCGGCGAGGAAAGCTGATCGTCGTGTGGCGGATCCTGCTCGACGTACTGCACCAGGCCCGCCGCGTACGCGATCTCGGGCCACCGGTCGCCGGTGACGTCGCGCGCCACGTGCACCAGGTTGCTCACGTGTGAGTTGAGGATGAACCGTCCTCTTGCGCGCGCGGCGCGGACGCCCATGAGCTCGAGCGTCCTGATCGCGGACCCGCCCAGGGCGGTCGGCGTCGGGATTGGCGACCCCTGCACCACGGCCGGCACCGTTGACGGCACCCTCGACGGCGGCGGCACCCCGGCCGTCGCCCGCATGTTGGCCGCCGTCGGCGGGTCGTTGGTCATGCCCGGCCGGGGTTGAACTGTTGGCGCATTCGCGATCGGTGCAGCCGCCGGAGCCGCCGCCTGGCGGCGCTGCGGCAGGCGGGCCATCTCGGACAGCAGGTCCTTGACGGATTGCGGGCGTGCGGCGGGGTCCTTCGCCAGCACCTTGGCGAGCAGCTGGTCCAGCTCGTCGGGCAGCGCCGCGTTCAGCTTCACCGCGGAGGGGATCGGAGCGTTGACTGTCGAGTACGCGACCTCCATCCGGTTGGAGCCGATGAACGGCAGCCGGCCGGTCAGCATCTCGAAACACAGCACGCCCATCGCGTAGATGTCGGCACGCTTGTCGACGTCGTGGCCCATCACCTGCTCGGGCGCCATGTAGCCGGGTGTGCCGATGGCGAGGCCGATCGTGGTGAGGTGTGTCGGCTGGCCGGCGCCGCGCGCGAGGCCGAAGTCGGCCAGCATCGCCCGCCCATCGGCGTGGATCAAGACGTTGGTCGGCTTCAGATCGCGATGGACTATGCCGGCGTCGTGCGCATGCTGCAGCCCGTCGCCGATCTCGCGCAGGTAGCGCCATGTGGTGACCGTGTCGAGCGGGCCGCGGTTCAGGATGTCCCGGAGCGTGCCGCCCCTGATCAGAGGCATCGTGAGGTACGCGACACCCTCGTTCAGCTCGAAGTCGTAGATCGGGAGGATGTTGGGGTGGTCGAGCTTTGCCAGCGTCTTGGCCTCGGTCTCGAACCGCTTGACGAAGCCGTCGTCCTGGAACAGCTCGGACGACAGCGCTTTCAATGCCACCTCACGTCCGAGCGGCTGCTGAACCGCACGGTAGACGACCGCCATCCCGCCGCCGCCCAGGCGCTCGACAACTTCGTACTGGCCAAGCCTCGTCCCGGTGAGGTCTTTCAAAGTCACTTCCCGTCTTGTACTTTTTCTTGCACTTTTTTCTCTTGTGCCAACTTCGCGACGATCGCCACCAGGTCGGCGAGCCGGAACGGCTTGCTCAGCACCTTGTCTGCTCCGGCGGCGAGGAAGCGATCGGTGTCACTGGCCATCGAGTGCGCGCTCGCGATGACTATCGGCATCGTCGGCAGCTCGGCTTTGATCCGCCGCATCGCCTCCAGGCCGTCGATCCCCGGCATCGCGACGTCCATCAGGATCATCGAGGGGCGCTGGCTGAGGGCGACGTCCACCGCCTGCAGGCCGTCCATCGCGACGATCACGCTGTAGCCGGCCTTCTCGAGCACCCGCTTGCACAGCCGCTGGGCGACGTCGTTGTCGTCCGCCACCAGCACCGTGAACAGGTTTGTCCCACCTTGGTTTGCCGGCTCAGGCATGCCGGCGCTGCAGCGGCGACGCGTCTTCCGCCGCCAAGGGAATGGTGAAGTGGAATGCAGACCCGTGCCCTACCGCGCTCTCCACCCAGATCCTGCCGCCATGCATTTCCACGATCTGCTTAACGATCGTGAGGCCCAGGCCAGTCCCAGGGATCGACTGGGCGGCTCCGCTGCGGACACGGCGGAAGCGTTCGAAGACGTGCCCGATCTCATCAGGCGCGATGCCGAGCCCGGTGTCGGTCACGCTGACCAGGGCAAACCCGCCATCGCCACGGCTGGACAGCGTCACCCTTCCGCCGTCGGGCGAGTACTTGACCGCGTTGTTCACCAGGTTGCTGACAACCTGGATCAGCCTGTCGCGGTCGCCTGAGACGATGGGCAGCCGCGGGTCGAGGTCGGCTTCGAACTCGACCGCCGACAGCCCGGTGCTTGCCCGTTCGATGGCTTCGCTCAGGACCTCGTTGATGTCCACGTCACCGCTGCGCATGCTCATGCGGCCGGATTCCATCCGGTCGAGGTCCAGCATGTCGCCGATCAGCCGGTTGATCCGGTCCGCGTCATTGAATATGTAGCCGCCGTACGCCCGCACCTCTTCCGCCTCGAGGCCCCCATCGCGGATGAGCTCGCTGAAGCCCTGGATGCCGGTGAGGGCGGTTCGGAACTCGTGGCTCACGATGGAAAGGAACTCCGTCTTGGTGTGGTCGAGCTTTTCCAGGTTGGCATTCGCGTTCCGCTGCGATTCGAGGGCTTCGGCGAGCTGGTCCGAAGTCTCGCGCACGGTGGTGACGTCTTCGATCATCACCAGCACGTGTTCCGGGCGCCCATTCGAATCCGGAATCGAGGTTGCGGTGAGCTGGAGCCACAGCCACTTTCCGCCGGCTGTCGCGGCTCGGATCTGCACGCTGCTTCCGGACGTGATCCCGGCCAGCAGCGGAGCCATCTGCTGGCGTGCGGCCGCCTGGTCATAGGCTCGCAGCAGGTCGGGCCATGCGCTGCTCCGCATCGCCTCGAAGTCGTACTCGAGCATGCTCAGCACCGCCGGGTTCGACTCGACGAGCTCACCGTCGCCGCCGACGCGAACGATCCCGATCGGCGACCGTTCGAAGATCGCGCGGTGGTCCGCCTCGCTGCGCCGCAGCGCCTGGGCTGTATCCGAGCGGCGGATGAACTGCCCGATCTCGACCCCCGCCGTCGAAAGCATTGTCACTTCGTCGTCTTGCACTTCGCGCACATGGCGGGCCAGGAGCTCGATCGCCCCGATCACGACGCCGCTCTCGACAACCGGAAACGCCAGGACCGAGTTCAACCCGGCGGCACGCGCGAGGTCGGAGTGCGAGTAATCGCTGACTCGCGACAGGTCCTCGATCGCCGCCACGACCCCTGACTGCCAGACGCGACCCAACAGCCCAGAACCCATCGGGATCGCCGTCGCCCGGCTTTCCTCGCGAAATGCTTCAAAGCCCGCAGCTTCGCGATGCCAGTAATGGCGCACGCGCAGCGCCTGCCGGTCGTGGTCGGCGGCCCAGAACTGGGCCAGGTCCAAGTCGAGGTGGCTGCACAGGCCGCCGAGCAGCTGGGGCACCGCCTGCTCCCAGGTCAAGCCGCTGACGATGACGTGTCGTATTCCAACCATGCAGTCGCGCAGGCCGTCCAGGCGCTTGCGAGGCGAGATGTCCGTCTCCTGAACCAGCAGCAGCGACTGGCCAGACGTCCGCGTTGGCGCCGTCGAGATCGCCACCGAGACCGGCACCCGGGTACCGTCGCCACGCACCTGGTACAGGTCCGCCTCCCAACGGACGATGTCGCCGCTGCGCAGATGGCCGAGCGCCTCCCCGAGCACCTCGCGGTCGGCCTCTTCGGTCACTTCCTCAATGGTCAGATTTGGAAGCTCGTCACGGCTGCGACCCAGGATCACGGCGAGCCTGTCGTTGACCTGCTGCCACTTGCCGTCGCCATCGACGAGGGCCAGCCCGACCATCGCCGCCTCGAGCATCATCCGCATGCGCTCCTCGCTGGCGGCGATTTCGTCGGCGCGGCGCTGCGCCGTGGCGGCTTTCTGGCGGACCTGGCTCACAACCGCGATGATCGCAACGGCGGCGGCGATCAAAACCACCGCCAGCAGAACGGCTGTTGCGATGTCGCCAGGTTGGTCCGCCCTCACTAACGGCGGGATGACGATCGCGATGGCGACCAGGACTGCTGTCGCGAGCGACTCCGCCCTGCTCAGCTGCAGCGCGGTGAGCAGGATGATCGTCAGGTAGAGCGGGAACACGAGGACGGGCCCCGCTCCGGCGGCGGCCTCCACGGCAAAAACGGCGGCGATGGCGGCGAGGGGCGTCGCTTGACGCACCAGGCTCGTCCACACCGTCCTTTCGTTCCGTGGATGGGATCCTGGCGACACCCCTGTAACCTCGCCCCCCCTGGCGGGATGGAAGGTGCGCAGGTTCCAAAGTGTAGATGCGCCCGTTCCTACTAGAACCGTCTTAAGGCTATAAGCTCTAACCCCGGCTCCTGATTTGAACGATCTGAACACGCCCCTGCAACTCGAAGGCCTGAGCCGTCGCGTCTACCCATTCCTTGGCCTTGCCATCGTCGGTCTGGTCAGCGTCCACGGATACTCGACAGTCATCGCCTCGCCCGTCCTCGCCGGCGCGGCGCTGATCGGGATCCTGCTGGTGGTCGTGCCGCTCGCCGGGATCAGGACGCCGGCGCGCGGCGGAGTGGTGACGGCCTTGCCGGTGGTGGTCGGGTTTGCCATGGCCCTCTATCCGCTCTGGTCCGGATCGCAGTTCGGCCTCGCCACCTCAGTCGTGTTGACCCTGCTCGCCAGCTCTCTGGTCCTGCTTCCGTGGAGTCGCATCCCGCGGTACCTGCACGCCGTCACGCCCATCGCCAGCCTGGCCGTGGCTTTCGCGCTCGAGATTCAGTTCGGGCTCAGCATCACCCGCGCCTTCCCGTTCGTGCTCCTGCCCCTGATCTTCCTCGCCCTCTACTACTCGACGATGGAGTTCGCCATCGGAGCCGTGCTCGGGGTCGCCGACCTCATCCTCGTGACGGTCTTCAACCCAGCCGCCGGAGATCCGGCGCATGCCCTGCTGGAGGCCCTGCTCCTTGTCGCAGTCGGCATCCTTCTCCGCCGCGTCGTCATCCAGCTCGAGGAGCACCGGTCGGCAACCGCAGCCGCGGAAACAGCCAAGTCGGAGGTGCTCGCCGACCTCTCGCAACGCAACCAGGAGCTCCAGGAGCTGACACGCATGAAGTCGGAGTTCCTCGCCACGATGAGCCACGAGATCCGGACTCCGATGAACGGTGTCATCGGCATGACCGGGCTGCTGCTCGAGACGGAGTTGACAGACGAGCAAAAGGAATACGTAGAGACCGTTCGCAAGTCCGGGGACGCGTTGATGGAGATCATCAACGACATCCTCGACTTCTCGAAGATCGAGGCCGGGCGCGTGCGCTTGGAAACCATCGATTTCGGCGTCAAGCATGTGACCGAGGAAGCGGCCGAGCTGTTCGCCGAGGCCGCAACCAACAAGGGCATCGAGATTGTCCTCGACGTCGAACCGCAAGTCCCCGAGGTGGTCATCGGCGATCCTGGCCGGCTGCGCCAGGTGCTTATCAACCTCGTCGCCAACGCCGTCAAGTTCACGGAAACCGGCGAGGTCGTCGTGCGCGTGAGCAGGCACAGCAGCAGCGGCCCCGGCCTCGCGCTGCTGTTCGAGGTCTCCGACACCGGCATCGGGCTCAGCCCGGAAGAGCAGGCCAAGGTGTTTTCGACGTACTCGCAGATCGACAGCTCGACGACGCGCAGGCATGGTGGAACGGGACTCGGCCTTGCGATCGCTCGCATGCTCACGCAGCTCATGGGCGGCGAGATCGGTGTCGAGAGTGAGAAGGGCGGAGGCAGCAGGTTCTGGTTCACCGCTCTGTTTCGGGACGCCGGCGGCAGCGCTAAAGAGACGCGGAAGGCGATCAGCCTCTCCGGCACCTTCGTCGCGGTCGTCGATGACAACCGGACCAATCGCACGATCCTCGAGCGGTACCTGAGCTCGTGGGGCATGCGCGAAAGGAGCTTCGAGAGCGGCCCTGCCGCGCTCAAGGAGATGATCGACGCGGCGCGCGGCAACGACGCCTTCGACGTGGCGATCGTCGACATGATGATGCCTGCGATGGACGGCGCCGCGGTGACCGCACAGATCCGCGCCGACAGGACGCTGAAGGACATGGTCGTGATCCTTCTGACCTCTGCCGGCCATTCGGAGGTCCCGGTGCCTGGTGTTGACGCGGAGCTCATCAAGCCGGTGCGCGCGTCGCAGCTGTTCGACGTCCTCCACACGAAGCTCGCGGAACGATCGGCCAGGGCGGAAAGAACGTTGGCGGAGGCGGAGCGCGGAGAGCCGGATACGTCGCGGCGGCAAGCGAACGTCCTCGTCGTCGAGGACAACGCCGCCAACCTGAAGCTCACGGTGCGCCTGGTCGAACGCCTTGGCTATCACGCCGACGTCGCCGCCAACGGCGCCGAGGCGATCAGCATGATCGAGAAGACGGAGTACGACGCAGTGCTCATGGATTGCCAGATGCCGGAGATGGACGGGTACGAAGCAACGAAGGAAATCCGGAAAACGGAAACGTCACGCAGGCACTTGCCCATCGTTGCGATGACGGCCGATGCGCTCTCAGGCGATCGCGAGCGCTGCCTCGCCGCCGGCATGGACGACTACATCTCCAAGCCCGTCAAGCTGCACGTGGTGGCCGCCGTCCTCGGCCGCTGGCTCTCGCGCAGCACCGTCCCCACCACGTACCGCGAAGAAGACTGATACCCGCGGGTCGGCTCAAGGGTTCAACGCAACACCTCGTGAGATCACGAACCAAGCGCGCCAATGAGCAGAGCAGAAAGAAAGGACAGTGCAATGAAGAGGGTGTTTGGTCTCGCCTGGGTTTAGTCGTGGCCGAAATGGCGGGAAAGGCCCGCCTGGCCGGCCAAACCGCCAGGAAGCGCTGGTTTCGACACGTCCGGCACCAAACGCGCCTTTGAACTCGCCGATTCGACACGTCTGGCACCAACGGTGCCCTTGAAAGGACGAAAGCACGCGGGGATGGGCGCTGACTGTAGCCGGTGTTGCGCCCACCGCATGAGACCACCGATTTGCGTCGCGAATGCGGGCTTGATGCAAGTCCGATACCCGCATTTGCAACGCGAATGCTGGCTTCGGCCCCGCCCACCCCTCAGACCCGCCTGAGCGCCAGCACCGTCACGTCGTCGAACAGGTCCCGCCCCTTCGTCCCCCTCGCCAGGATGTCGACCAGCTCCTGAGCCGTCCCGGCCTGCCGCGCCTCATACGGAAGCTGCACGTCCTTGGTCCCGAGGTCAGGCCGCAGGTCGAGCAGCCCGTCGGAGAAGATCACAAGCGTGTCCCCTTTGTTCATCGTCACCTGCCCAACCACGAACTGGGTGTCTGGAAAGATGCCGATCGGCGCGCTGCGCCTGGGCAGGAGCTCCTGCCCCGTCGTGCCCCGCACCAGCCGCGCGTGCCCATGCCCCGCATCGACGTAGCGCAGGTCGCCGGATCGCGGCTCGAACACCGAATGGAAAACGGTCACGTATGCATGGTTCACCGCCAGGGCCGCGGCCATCACCTCGCTTGCGCGCGTGACGCCTTCGGACAGCTCCTGCACGCCCGCCGAGCCCCGGAGCGCAGCCCGCGCCGTCGCCATCATGAGGGCGGCCGGCAAACCCTTGCCCATCACATCCCCTAGCGTCAGAACCAGCGCGCCCGAGTCCTGCAGGTACCAGTCGTAGAAGTCGCCGCTGATCTCTTTTGAGGCCACGAAGTGCGCGGCGAGCTCGAAGCCATCGCCTTTGAACGGCGAATGCGGCAGCATGCCCGCCTGAAGCTCGACGGCGCGATGCATCTGATCGGCCCTCTCTTCGAGCATCCCTTCCAGCCGCGCCAGGTTGGCGCGATGGTCCAGCTCCAAAGAGCGCCGCTGCAGCGAGTTGACGACCACCAGGTAGAGCTGGGTCGCCCCCACCGGCTTGACCAGGTACGAGTAGGCCCCGTGCTCCAGCGCGGCTTTGCCCAGCTCGGGGTCGTCGACGCCCGAGATCATCACGACAGCCGTGTCCGGCCACTTGTGGCGCAGCTCCTGCAGGAGCCCGTAGCCCGACTCGTCCGGCAGGCGCACGTCGAGCAGGGCCAGCGAGTAGTCGGTGGACTCGAAAAACTGCCTGGCCTGCGCCGCGGTGAGAGCGACATCAGATTCAAATCCGCGACTGCGCAGAGTTCGCGCCATGAGCTTGGCCAGCGCCTCCTCGTCATCGACGATGAGCAGACGCTGCCCACCGGAGGCGGCGGCCGAGTTCACGCCCAGCAGTGTAAGAGGCTCAAGTGGAGACTTTCTGCCATATAGTCATCCGGACATGACCTTGGAAGTACAGACACGCCAGGCCGACAACGGGGCGACCGTAGTCGCGCCCACCGGGCGCCTCGACGTGGCAGGGGCACCCACACTGAAGGAAGCCATCAGCCAGGCACTCAAGAATGGCTCGCCTAAGGTCGTCCTCGACATGGAGGGCATCAGCTTCGTCGACAGCACCGGCCTGGGTTCGGTGATCGCCGCGCTGAAGCAGATCCGCAGCTCACAGGGCGATCTGCGGCTCGCCGCGCCCAACCAGCAGGTAAGAGTGGTGCTCGAGCTCACGACGCTCGATCGGGTGTTCCCCTACTACTCGACCGTCGAGGAAGCCCTGACTGGGTTCTGATCGTGGGTAGCCGTTCGGAGCCCTTTGAGTTCCATGCCACGTTCAGCCAGCTAGAAGAAGGATTGGAGAAGCTTCATGAGTCCATCAAGCTTTTGCGTGAGGCGTCCGGTCGAAGCCCGGACGACACCAACCTCATGCACTTCGAGATCGCCCTGGCGGAGATCGGCGCCAACGTCCTCACCCACGGGCGTCCAAAGCATGTCGACCCTCCCGTCGAGTACGAGCTGCGGCTCGAACAGGACACCGCGCTCGCGTCGTTCATCGATCGAGGACCCGCCGTTCTCGACTTCGCGACCCGCGCCATGCCGGACACCGAGAGCGAGTCGGGGCGCGGCCTCCCGATGGCTCGATGGCTGCTCGACGAGCTCCTGTACAAACGCGACGGCGAGGTCAACAGATGGCGGCTGGTGAAACGACTTTGAGCACTGAGGACGAAAACTCGGAGCAGGCCAACCGCGTCCTGATCCACGACTTCCGCAACTTGCTGGCGGTGATCGTCAACTACAGCGAGCTGATCGCGCAGGAGACTGACGATCCGGAAGCGGTGCGCGCCGACATCGGCGAGGTTCGCACCGCGGCGGAACGCGCGCTATTGCTGACCGACACGCTCCGCCGGCGCCTGCTGCACCTGCCAGAGCCCGCCGGCGTTCCGGAAGAGACCCCTCCCGCGAGCACCGCGTGAACGTAGCGAGAAAGACCGGGTCCGAGAAGGACACACCACCCCGGGCTCCCTTGTCCCATCGCGAGATCGTGCTGGTGGTCGACGACGATGAGCAGATGCTCCGGCTCGTCCGGCGCGTGCTGGAGCGGGCCGGATTCGAGTGCGTGCCTGTCGACAACGGACACTCCGCGCACGGCGCCGCGGTGGAATGGCGGCCCGACATCATCCTGCTCGACCTGATGCTCGGCGACACGACTGGAGACCAGATCCTGGCTCAGATCCGCGGCGACTTCCGAACACGCCTGATCCCGATCGTTTTCCTGACCGTGCGCAGCTCATTAAAGGACAAGGTCGAGCACCTCCTCGCCGGCGCCGACGATTACGTGACCAAACCCTTCATCCCCGAAGAGCTCGTGGCGCGCCTTCGTGCGGTGATGAACCGCTCCACCACGACTCGCGACCTGAACCCGCTGACGGGAATGAGCGGCAACAGCGACATCTTGCGCGAGATGGCTCTGCGTCTCGCCAACGGCGAGCGATTCGCCTGCCTCTATCCCGACATCGATGCATTCAAGAGCTACAACGACCACTACGGGTTCTTGCGCGGCGATGACGTGATCAAGACCCTCGCCACGATCATCCTCGAGGTCCTCGAAACCAACTATTCGCCGCGACACTTTGCGGGCCACGTGGGTGGCGACGACTTCGTCATCCTCACCGATCCAGGCATGGCCGAAGCGATCGCGAACGAGATCACCAAGCGTTTTGATGATGCAATGCCTGCGCTGTACGACGCGCCGGACAGGGAGCGCGGCTGGATCGAGTCCCAGGAGCGCAACGGGAGCAGCCTGCGCACGCCCCTGGTCTCGGTTTCGATCGGGATCGTGATCGCGGAACCGGGCCGGTACACGAGCGCGGCGGCGCTTGCTTCCCGCGCTGCGGAGGTAAAGGGGGTCGCCAAGCGCATGCCAGGTTCGAAGTGGATCCTGGACCGCCGCCGGCCGCCGGAAAGGTTCAGTTGATAAATGGATTGACGGATACAACCCGGTGCTAGCATCCATGAGGCCCGCCGTGAACCCCACGCCCCTGGAAAGCATCCTGTGAGCGAGATCATCACCACCTCGCAAGAGACACCCGAGGACGTGCCTGCCGGCACCGCGCCGGCCGCCCCGCTCCAGGGGGTCAACGGCACGCCTTCGTACGAGCCGCGAGTCAAGGTCGCCGTGCACCGTCTAGACGGCGGACTGGAAGAAGGCGACTCGGACGCCCAGAGACTCAGCTCGGACGGTTTTCCGATCTACAACCCGCATGACGCCGACCGCCCGCGCTGGATTCCCGCTCGCGACATCAAGTACGTCGTCTTCGGGTCGGTCGACGACCCCGATCTCGAGGCTGACCCCGGCGACAGGAGCGCCGCAAGAAAAGCGATCCTTCGCTTCCGCGACGGGGAGTGGATCGCCGCCTACATCGACCCCGGGCAGCAGCCTGACGGTGAAGGCGTGGCGATCAAGATCCGCCTCACCGAACGCCAGCGAGTGATCCCGGCCGTCGCCGCATCGCCCGCGCTGCTCGAGATGCAGTTCGTGGACTTGTGGGCGCCCGTCATGCCGGCCCTGGCGCCACAGCGGCGCCGCTCCGACGTCCTGGAGGCGGCGGCGCGACAGGGACGCGACCTGAGCAAGCTCGCCAACGACTTTCGCGATCGCCTGGCCCTTATCCGGGACGTCGGGCTCACCACCGGCGACACACTCGCCTTCTCGCGCGCAGTGCGCACCCACCTCGATCGCTTCCTCGCCGATGACGGGATCATCCTCACGAGTCAGGAAAAGTCAGCCCTCGCCGACATCATCCTGCGCGCCGCGGTCGGATACGGACCGCTCGACGCCCTGCTTCACGATCGGTCGGTGAGCGAGATCATGGTCAACGGGCCGGACGCGGTCTTCATCGAGCGGCGGGGCGTGCTGAGCAAAGCAGACGTCCGGTTCGAGGACGAAAACCAGCTCCTCGAGACGATCCGTCGCATGGTGGCGACGACCGGCCGTCACATCGATGGCCTGAACCCGATGGTCGACGCGCGCCTGCCGGATGGCAGCCGTGTCAACGCCATCATCCGGCCTGCCGCCATCCACGGCGCCGCGCTCACCATCCGAAAGTTCAAGGACGCCGTCCTCGGCATGGAGGACCTGACCCGCGAGGGAAGCCTCAGCCCATCCATGGCCGAGTTCCTGCAGGCCGCCGTGCTAGGCCGAATGAACATCCTGGTCTCCGGTGGCACCGGGTCAGGCAAGACGACGACCCTGAACGTCATCGCTCGCTTCATCCCGCACAACCAGCGCGTGATCACGATCGAGGATGCGGCCGAGCTGCAGATCGACCACCCGCACGTCATCGCACTCGAGCACCGGCCACCCAACGTCGAAGGCAAGGGAGAGCTGACCATCCGCCAGCTGCTGCGCAACAGTCTTCGAATGCGCCCCGACCGCATCCTCGTGGGTGAGGTTCGCGGCGCCGAAGCGCTGGACATGCTGCAGGCGATGAATACGGGCCACGACGGGAGCATGTCCACCATCCACTCCAACTCCGCGCGTGACGCCCTCTCACGTCTCGAGACCATGGTGATGATGGCCTCGATCGACATCCCGTTCGAGGCCGTCCGCGCGCAGATCGCGTCCGCGATCAACTTGATCGTCCACCAGGCTCGAATGCCGGACGGGCGCCGCAAGATCGCCCAGATCGCCGAGGTGGTGGGCTATGACGCCAACGGCGCCATCCTGCGCGACGTCTTCTTGCTCGGCATGGGCACCGACCTGCGGCTGGAATACAACGCGACGGGCTACGTCCCCACTTCGCTGGACAAGGCCGCGTTCTACGGGGTCCAGGTGAACCAGGACCTGTTCGATCCGGTCAAGTCGCGCTTCGTCCCCGCCGGGTCCGACAGCATGATGCCGGTGACCAAGGATCCACTCTTGAGCGGCCAGGGCGGCGGCCGCACCGAGAACGTGGTCCGGCAGGTGGTCGTGGTTCCCTTCAGCTCCGACCGGCCGTCCGACCGGGCGCCAACCATCACGCAGGCCTCGCAAACTCAGGCCCCCCAGCAGATGGCCTCGACGCCCGAGATGCAGGAGGAGATGCGCAAGCTCATCGACGCGGCTCGATCGGCTGTGGCCGACCTGCAGGCGGTGGCTCCGGGGGCTCCGGCGGCGGCTCCTCGGGACGCGCAACCTCCCGGCCTCAGCCAGTATCTGCCGCCGGCGGCGGCGACCCCTCCAGGATTCGCCCCTCAGCAGGCTGTGCAGATGGAGCCGCCCCCTGCGCTGCCAGCTTCCGCCACGCCCAGCGGGTTCGACTCGTCGGCGAACGCGAGCCAGGCGCTCGAAGCGGCCACCGCGATGGCCCGTGCCACGACCGCGCTCGGCAACCTTGCGGCCGCCAACAGCGGGTACGTCGGCATGCTGCCAACCGTTCGCGCGCCCGAAGGCGACAGCCGGCCGGCCGGCGCGTCACGCCGCATGCTGGCCGTGATGGAGAGCCTGATCTCGCGTCAGGGCCTCAACCTCCGCCTCGCGTCCGCCATTGCCCAGGCCTTCGAGGGTGCCGAGCTGAAGGGAAGCGATTACGCCGCCGAGCATCACATGAGCAAGGAATCGGGAGGGCGTGAGCTTCGCCAGGCGGTCGACGCGGGCTTGCTGCAGACGGTGAAGTACGCGCAGGGAGAGGCAGGCTTCAAAGCCTCGCCGGATTTGCTGCGGACGGTCGCGGAAGGGCTCGGCATGCCGGTCAACGCGTCGGCGCCGCTGACGGTCGAGACGATTATCGGAAGCCTTGCCGTCGGTCAGACCGAGGGGACCGTGACCATCATGTTCACCGACGTCGAGGACTCGACGCAGATGCTGTCCACCCGGGGCTTCACCGAGTCGCACGAGATCATGAAGGCCTACGAGGCGATCATCGACACGAAGGTTGCGGAGCACGCGGGCCGCAGGATCAAAGGCCTCGGCGACGGCTTCATGATCAGCTTCGGCTCGGTGCGGCATGGCGTCGAGTGCGCGCTCGCCATTCAGCGGTCGATCGCGGAATACAGCAAGCAGCACCCGGAGCGGAAGATTCGAATCCGCATCGGCCTCAACACCGGCGAGGTGGTGGAGGAGGCGGGCGACATCTTCGGCGCCGCGGTCAACGTCGCGGCCCGCGTCGCGGGCAAGGCCCGGGGCGGCGAGATCCTCGTGTCGGAAGTCGTTCGCTCCCTGGTCGGGCCTATGGCGGAGATGCAGTTCGCGGTTCGCGGCCGGTACAAGCTCAAGGGGTTCCCCGACCGCTGGCGGCTGCACCAGGTCACGGCTGGAGTGGTCAAGGAAACCCATCGGGCGCTGCCCACCGGGGACGGCTTCGTGGACCGCGAGCAGGAACGCCTCGACATCCGCATGATGCTCGACCGGGCGATGACCGGGGCGGGCGGGATGCTGTTCCTGGGCGGGCCTCCGGGGATCGGGGCGTCTCGCCTGGCCTCCGAAGTGGCCGGCGAGGCGACGAACAAGGGCTGGCTCGTCCTCAGCGGCCGCTGCTCTGAAGATGGCAGCGCGCCGTACGCGCCCTTCCGCGAGGTCCTTGCCGCCGCGGTCGCGGCGTCGACGACACGAACCCTGCAGGAGGCGTCCAAAGACAATGGCCCGCTGATCTCCCAGCTCGCGCCGAACTTGCGCCAGAAGGTACGCGGCATGGCGGCCCCAACTGAGATACCCGCGGACAAGCTCCGCGAGCGGCTGTTCCACGCCATCTTCGATTTCCTCTCCGAGGTTCGCGGACCGAGACCCCTGCTTGTCGTGCTCGACGACCTGCACTGGGCCGACAACGCGACCGTCCTGCTCCTGCGCGATCTTGCCGAGCGGGTCGGCGGCAGCCACACGGTGGTCATCGGCACGTACTGGGACAGCGAGCTCGACTCATCGCGGCCATTCGGCACCGTGCTTTCGCGTTTGCTGCGCCGGCGCCGCGCGCAGCGCACCGCGCTCGCCAAGCTTTCCGAAAGTTCTGTCGAGAAGATCGCCGCCGGCGTGTCCGAAACCGCGCTCACGCCGATGCAGCTGATGGGGATCCAGGTGGCGACCGACGGCAACCCGCTCTTCGTCGAGCACTCGGCTCTTTACATGGCGGAATCCGAAAGCATGCTCGGCGGATCGGGCCGGGCCCAGGCCAGCTTCTCGGAAGAGGATCTGGAGCTCGCGCAGAGCGTGCGCGGCCTGATCGGCCGCCGCCTCGAGCGACTCAGCGAGCCCGCGCAGAGGATGCTCGTCGCGGCGGCCGTTCTTGGGCGCGATTTCGACATCGCTCTGCTCGAGGCATTCGGTGAGCTCGCGGGTCACGAGCTTCGCGACGCGCTCGAAGAGGCGACGCGCGGCCGCTTCCTGACCGCGTCAGGCCCGGACAAATTCCGCTTCGCGCACGACCTCGTGAGACAGAGAGTCCTCGGGGTGGTGCCTCTGCCGCGACTGCAGGCATATCACCTCGCCGTGGCCGACACCCTCGAGCGTGTTTACGGCAAGAATGCCGTCGAGAGGGCGGGCGAGATCGGCCATCACCTGTACCAGGCCGGCACTTCAGCCGACCCGGCGCGCACCGCCTCCTTCCTCGGCCAGGCCACCAAGAATGCACTGGCGGTGGGTGCGTTCGAGGAAGTCCTTCGCCTGGTCGACACTACCCTCACGCTGCTGCCGGCTGACAGCCTGCGCGCGCGAGCGGACGCGCTGACCATGAGAGGCGGGGCGTTCTGGGGTCTGGGCCGGATCGACGACGCGAAGGCGGCCTGGAAGGGTGCGGCGCAGCGCTACGAGGAGCTCGACGACACCAGGGCGGCAAAGGCGATCGAGGAACGGCTGGCAGGTCTCGATGCGGGTAAGGAGTCCGCCCGGCCGGCCTAGCCGGTCAGCCGCGCCGCCGGCGGGGCCGGCATGTAGGCTAGGCTGCCGACGATCGAAGGAAGCGCGGCGGTGAAGTTGATCGTGTCGGCGATCATGCCGCCCGTGGCCCTGGAGCTAAATCCTGCCGCGCTTGGCACGTTGATTGTCGAAGCGGGCGTGTAGACAAGTCCGACGTACGCCGAATTGCCCGCCGCCCCCAACACGTTCGTCGAGCAGCTGCTCCCTGGCGGTTGATAGACGGCGATCCAGTTGTACTGGTAGCCGCTGAAAATGTAGGTATCGCCCGAGTTGGTGTTGTTCAGGCAGACACCGCTCGGAAAGGTGAACGCGACAGCCCCTGGGGTGATCCGAGCCGGACACGAGCTCAAAGCAGCTCCGACGGTCATGCACAGGTTCTCGTTCGCCCGATCCCCTGCCGGGGGGTTGGCCCGGTTGGCATTCTGGTTGGGCAGAGACGAGTTCAGTGGCGAGGTCTCACGGTCGGGTGGATACGCGCCGCTTGTGCCGGGCGGGGCAAAGAGGTTTGGCGACGGAACAAGCGGGAGCACGATGGCGGGGGCTGTCAGCGTGGTTAGGCCCAGCGCGCAGGGGGTCACTCCGGAGGGACAGCCGCTCTGGTCGCCGTTCTGCATGGAGCCGGCCACCGGCACGTTGTAGACAAGGCCGAATGGGCCGGAGCAGCCGCTGGAGGACGCATAGACGTTGTACGACTGCGCTCCCGGCACGTTGCTGATGTTGAGGTTGACCCATTGGTTTGACTTGATGTTATTGATGGATCTGCATCGAGAAGGAGCGCTCTCACGTTGATAGCTCGTGCCGGCGTACCAGTCGTTCCGCACCGAGGTCAGCTCGATTCCCCAGGTGCCGATGACAGAGCCTCCGGTGCCGGACGCGGTCCACGTGAACGTTCCGGCACAGTGGACGCCGTTGGAGTTCCAGAACTGGTTGCTCGCGAGTTGAGTGGGGTCGCCGACCAGGGCCTCGTCCGGTGGCTTGAGCTCGTTGCTGACGAATCCGCCGTTGCTCGTGTAACCGCCCTGCCACATGTAAACACCGCCGCTCAGGAAATAGCACGTGCCGGGAGATCCGGATGGGAACGAAGGATTCGCGGCGTAAGTCCCGGGCGAGAGCTCGACGTTGCTGCCGCTCGTCGGCGAAGGCTGGCTGCCACCGCTCACCGCCGGGGCCGGGTAGCCCGGGTCGGCGAAGCGGTAGCCCGGGCGAATGGCGCCCGCGACGTCCGGATACGAGCACGGCGCCGACGCGCCGCTCGGGTAGCACGTGGTGGTCACGTTCGAGATCGACGACTGGCAGCGGGCGTACACATCGCCCGCCACAAAGGTTGGGTTGGAGGCCGAGATCGCGCCGTAGGAGACCATGTCGCCGACGACGTTCAGGCTACCGCCGCCTGAGCTGATCGAGATCGCGGTACCCGGCGCGCCGCCACATCCTGCCTGGTCGAGCGCGGCGAGGGTTGGGCTCCACAGAAGATTGTTCACGGCGCCCCTGCTGGTGGCGGAGATCTGCGGCGTCGCTCCGTTGGTCAGGATGCGCCCGAACAGGAGGAGCAGCGACTGCTTTGCGGTGATGACGAACTGGCCGCCCTGTGGTCCCAGCGCCGACACTACCTGCGTCAACACGGTGCCGTCCGCGTAAGTGCACGTCAGCGTCACGGGTGACCCACCAGGCGCGGCGTAGCCCGGCGAGCAGGATGGGCTGGTGTACTGCCGGACGTTGGTGCTGAAGCTCGCCGTCGCCGCCTGCTCCGCGGTGACGTAGCTGCCGGTCTGCTGGAGGCTGTCGGACGCGGCCAGCGCCGCCGCATCGACTGCATCCTGGAGGTCCCGGCGCAGTGCGTAGGCGCGCGATCCGTCGATCGCAAGGGCGGCCATGCCGACCACCACGGCGAGCATGATCGCGATCAACACGATCGCCTGCCCCCTCTGCTGGGACTTTTCCCTCTCCCCTGTAGGGGAGAGGGTTAGATAGAGGGGCGGGAAAGAAAGTTGCTTTCCCCTCACCTCAGTACTCCGTCCTGTAGATCGACGCCGCGGTGATCAAGATGCGATTCGCGGTGGCCTGCGCGACGACCGGCGTGATCAGGATCAGGTTGAACCGGAGGGTCACCTGCAGAGGCGAGTTTCCACCCGTCGGGTTCACCGCGCTGCACGAGCCCGTCGCGATGGCCGAGTACTCGCCTCCTGGCGCATTCGGCGGCGGCGTCGGTTCCACGGTTGCGGGCGGGTTGACCTCGGTGATGTACAGCCACGCCGAATTGTCCGGCGGGACGGCGCTGGTCACCGGCCCCTGCGGGCACGGCGCGCTCACCGCCGCTCCTATGACCTGCGAGGTCACGGTGGCGAGCACGTCGGCATTGGTCGGCAGCGGGTTGGAGGCGCGCACCGCGATGCGAGCGCCTTCCCGCGCTGCATGGCTGACGGTGTCGTAGTAGAAGACCGCCCGCCCGATGTCGACGATGCCGAACAAAAGGAGCAGCAGGACAGGCGAGACGAGGGCGAACTCGATCAGCGCCTGCGATCTCTGGCCGCGCTTCATCCGCTGCCCTGGACCGTCATGTGCGTGATCTGCGCCAGGCGGAAGGTCCCGAACTGCGCGGTGATGAGCGGCGTGAGCGGGCCGTACGAATAGAGCACGATCACGTTCAGGTCCAGCCCACCCTGGTTGGTGGCGGCCGATGAGGGGAAGTCCAACCCTGGCGTGTTGTTGTAGCAGATGTAGAGCCAGGGCTCGTTCACGTTCGTCGGGTAAGCCGAGTTCGCGTACGGCGGGTTGTGATACCCGTTGCCGTCCGATGAGGTCGGGCAGGTTGTCCCCGACGCGTTCTTGAGCACCGAGTGCGGGATGGAGACCGCCGCCAGCTCGGCGTCGACCACCGACTGGATCTCGCTGTCTTTCAGATAAGGATGGGAGCGGTTGGATGCTTGGTACCACACGCCATGGCGAGCCCCCTCGCGGGCCGCGTTCGAAAGGGCCTCGGTGATGTAGATCGCACGGCCGATGTCGACGAGGCCACCGACCAGCAGGAGAAGCACGACCGAGGACAGTGCAAACTCGACCAGGGACTGGCCACGCTGGGTCATGAAGAGCCCGAGCATGGGCGTCTTAGGGGGGCGCGGCACCGGACTATCTTGCCTATGATGGGTCGGCTGTGCGCCCCCTATTGACCGGCCTCACGTTCAGAAGGCCGTTCACAATCCTCGGAATTTTGCTTGCCCTGCTTGTGATTGGCGCCTTCGTCCTCGTAGCTCTCAACGCGGGGGCGGCATCCAACAGTCCCCAGCTTGGTGTGGTGGTGGCTACCAAGGAGCTCACACCCAGGGTGGCGATCGACCTGGGTTCGCTCGAGCTGAAAACCATCCCGGTGGCGGCCAGCTACCCCAAGGACTACTTCTTTACCAAGAAAGAGGACGTTCAGGGCATGATCCCGCTGGTCCCCATTCACCCCGGGCAGGCGATCATCGCCAATGACGTGGCGAAGCCGAACTCCGCCCTCGGGTCGCAGTCGGAGTACCTGCCGATCCCCTCGGGCTACGTGGCGATCACGATCCCGACCAGCGAGCAGCAGGGCGTCGCCAACTACATCAATCCGAACGACTACATTTCGGTGATCGCGACCGTGTCCACGGGCCAAAAGGTCGCCTCCAAGACCATCTTCACCAACCTCCACGTGATCCGTGTCGGAGCGCAGTCGAGTGCTGCCGGCACGACCGCCAGCGCGAGCAGCCTGACGGTGGTGGTGACCGAATGCCAGGCCGAGGTGATCACCTGGTTCTTGACCTACGCGTCATTGAAGTACACCCTCCAGTCGTTCAAGGACTACCTTCAGCCGGGCACAATTCAACCGGACCCTAAGTGCCCGACGGTAGGCGACGCCAAGGGCGTCACTCTGCAGTTCATCCAGGCCACCTACCCCGGCCTCTTCTAAGTTGACCCTGCCGCCTCAGGTCATCGTCGCCGTGCCTATGGCGGCAGCGATCATGGTCTTCTTCTGGAGCGTGGACCGGATCCGCAAGGAGCGGATTGCGAGGCCGTTGATAGCAGCTCCTGCCAGGGCCACTCCGCGCGAGCTGGTGGAGAGGCTGTTGCGTCCCGCGGCTGAGACCCTCAGCCAGCGGCGGAGTGCCAGCGGCAAGCCAACGCTGACCGAAGACCTCGCCCGTGCCGGCCTGAACATCACGCCGGCGGAGTACCTGCTGATCCGTATCGGGTCGGTGGCGTTGGGCGCCCTGGTCGGAATTTTTCGCTTCGGCGTCGGGCTGGGGCTGGTTGTCCTGGCCGTCATCGGCTTCTTCGGTCCACCCCTGGTGATCACGTTCCTCCAGCGGCGGCGGCAGAACAAGTTCAACGACCAGCTGACAGGCATGCTTCAGCTGTTGTCCAACTCGCTCAAGACGGGATACCCGATCGACCGAGCGCTGGAGACCGTGGCCAACAAGTCCCAACGACCTATCTCGACAGAGTTCGACCGCGTCACCACCGAGATCACGCTTGGCACCACTGTCGAAGACGCCCTGAGCGCGCTTCTGCTGCGCATCAACAGTCCCGACCTGGAGTTCATCGTGACGGCCATCCTTCTTCACACCCGCGTCGGCGGCAACCTGGCCGAGGTCCTCGACAACATCTCCGACACGTTGCGCGACCGTTTGCAGACCAAACGAGACATGAGTGTGCTGACTGCCCAGTCGCGCGCCTCGGCAACCATCATCACGGGGCTGCCGATTCTGTTGGCCTTCGGCCTTTACCTCTTTGTCCCGGGCTACTTCGCCCCGATGACCAACACGCTGCTTGGATACATTCTTCTTGCCGTCGCCGGCGGGTTCGTTCTCATCGGCAACTTGATCATCCAGCGTATGACCTCGCTGGAAGCCTGATGTTCCTGGTCGCGCTGTCCGCCGGAATCATCTCAGCCGTAATCGTGATGGCCTACTTCATTGCGATCGACCAGGTCCGCAAGACCGCGACGGCCGCCAACGGTAACTTCAGATCCCCGGCCGCGAACCCAAGCCTGGTCAAGCAGCTCGAGGCGCTGGCCAAGCCGCTCACCTCTCGTATGCCGGCGCACGAGACGGCACCGCTCCGTCAGCAGCTGAGCCGCGCCGGCGACCCTGGAGGCCTGACGCCCGCCGGATTCCAGGCAGTGCGTTACGGCCTCGGTGCGCTCATGGCGATCGCCGGGTTGGGCCTTGGGGTGCTCATCTCGACGCCATTGCCCGTCGTCGTCATCGCGCCTCTCTCCGGCGTCGTTGCAGCGTTCATCGGTTATTTGCTTCCGAGCTTGTGGCTCGAGCAGCGGATCTCGTCGCGCCGCCACCAGATCCAGCGCTCCCTCGCCGAGGCCACCGATCTTCTGACGCTCGTCGTCGAGTCCGGCATGAGCCTCGACGAAGGACTGCTGAGCGTGACCGAGCGGTTCCACAACGCGCTGGGAGATGAGATCGGCAAGGTGCTGCGCGAGATCCGGCTCGGGAGGCCGCGGATGGCCGCGCTCGAGCACATGGCGGAGACCACCGGAGTCCCCGACCTCCATCATCTCGTGGAGTCGATAGTGCAATCCGACCAGATGGGCGTGCCGATCGCGCGTCTCTTGCGAGTCCAGGCCATGGAGATGCGCAGGCGCCAGCGCCAGACCGCGCAGGAGCGGGCTGCACAGGCCTCTTCGCGAATGGTGTTTCCGATGGTCGGCTGCATCTTTCCGGTCCTGTGGATCGTGCTGCTGGGGCCCGCCATCATCCAGATTCTGAAGTCGCTTCATTAGGTCGGTGAACACGCGACCGCCGCGCGTCGCACAGCCGTCCTTCGGCGACCTGGACAAGCCCCTCTACACCATCAGCGTCGCCGCGGAGATCCTGGAGACGCACCCGCGCACGCTGATGCTGTACGAGGACGCGCGGCTCATCGAGCCGCACCGCACCAGCACCAACCGCAGGCGCTACTCGCAGCGCGACATCAGCAAAGTCCAGGTCATCCAGCACCTGACACGCGAGAAGGGCGTGACCCTCGCCGGAGTCCGTCACATCCTGAGCCTGTTCGAGGTGATGAAGAAGCACCGCGTGGAACCGCCCGCGGACCTACGCGAGATCTACGACCGGTACAGCCAGATCATCTGAGGGGTTTGCGTTTGGTCCCCTCTCCCATTCGGGGAGAGGGCTAGGGCGAGGGGCTGAAAGCAGCACCTCAGGATTTCAGCCATTTCGACCGAAATGGTCGCCTCGCCGTAAGTTGATCGATTTCGGCCGACTTGGTCGTATTTGACCAGCTGAAACGTTGGCTTCAGCCCGCCGCGGTCTTCCTCCGCCTCTTCGCCGCCGGCGCCCACAGGCTCTCGAGGTCGTAGTACGACCGCTCGCCCGGCAGAAAGACATGCGCCAGCACCGAGTCGAAGTCGAGCAGGATCCACGTCGCATCCTCGTAACCGTCGACGGCCAGCGGCCTCAACGCTTTGGCTTTTGCCGCGTCGACCATTCCGTCGGCGATGGCGCGGACCTGGCGGTCCGTCTCGCCCTCGCAGATCACGAAGTAATCCGCGATGTCGGTCTGGTCGCGGACGTCGATGACGACGGAGTCCCACGCTTTCTTCTCGCCAGCCGCACCCCGGAGCAGGCGCGCGAGCTGCAGCGGCGTGAGACTCTTGGCAACCAACCTATCGATTATCCCCATAAACGTGGTGCACCGCGATGTAGCGCTCGACCGCGGGAGCCAACTTGCCAGCCACCGATATACCTGCCGCTATCGCTCGCCGCAGCTCGCTCCCTGAGATGTCCGGTGTCGGTAGAAGACAGACGACCACGCGATCTGGATCGAGGCCTGCCAGCTTGAGGTCGGCCTGCTTCGGTGGCGGCATGCCCGGCCGGCCCACGATCACGAACGACGCCAGCGCGCTGACACCTTCGGGCTGATGCCAGGTGCG
Organism: Candidatus Eiseniibacteriota bacterium; assembly: GCA_035300725.1. Classification (GTDB taxonomy): domain Bacteria; phylum Chloroflexota; class Dormibacteria; order Dormibacterales; family Dormibacteraceae; genus Palsa-870. Next base: position 47,729 of record DATGVE010000060.1, read on the forward strand.
AAAGAGTCGCGCGGCGTCCCAGCCCAGGATGAGGAAGAGCTCGTCATCCGGTAACGACCGATGCAGCTCCTGGAGCGTGTCGACGGTGTACGACTTTCCGCCACGTTTGACCTCGACATCTGAGACCTCGAGACGAGAGTCGCCATCAACCGCGAGTCTGCTCATCGCGAGCCGGTCCTCAGCGGACGCCTCAGCCGCGGCGCGATGCGGTGGCTGCGCGCTGGGGACGAACAGGACGCGATCGAGACGTGCGCACTCCATCGCCGCCTTCGCGACCTCGACGTGTCCCATGTGGATCGGATCGAAGGTGCCACCGAGGACGCCCACCCTCATGGCTGGTACTCGAACTCAATGTCAGAGATCCGAACCGTGTCGCCCGGCTGCACACCCTCCGCCTCGAGCGCTGTATTGACTCCGAGCTTGTCCAGCTCGGACTGGAACCGAGCGAGAGCGCCCTCTGATTCGAGGTCTGTGCGCCCGACCAGGTACTCCACGCGATCGCCGCGCACCAAAAAGCCGAACGGCTTGCGCTCGACGACCAACGCGGCGGGCCCGGCGTCGCGCACGGGAAGCTTGATTTTCTTGGCCCGGCCTTGCGCGATCACCTCCGGCGCGGAGGCGAGTGCGCTCACCATCGCATCCATCAGCTGGGGCAAGCCCTCGCCGTTCAAGGCGGAGATGAAATGCACCCCCTTTCGCCGAGTCCGCGCCCTCAGGCGCTGCGCGGCTTCGAGGTCGACCTTGTTGACGGCGACCAGGGAGGGCCTCAACGCAAGCTCGGCGGAGAACTGCTCCACCTCTTTGCGGACCGTCTTCAGGTCCGACCATGGATCGGGCGCCGAGCCGTCCAGTACATAGACCAGCACTTTCGTGCGTTCGACGTGGCGGAGGAATCGAAGCCCGAGCCCTGCACCGCGCGCCGCGCCCTCGATGAGCCCCGGGATGTCCGCGATGACGATCCGCCCACCTTTCGATTCGGCGACGCCAAGCTCGGGGTCAAGGGTGGTGAATGGATAGTCCGCGACCTTCGGCCGCGCCGCTGTGAGCGAGCTGAGCAGCGAGGATTTGCCTGCGTTGGGCGCGCCGACAAGTCCGATCTCGGCGATCAGCTTGAGGTCCAGGACCAGCGACCGCTCGTCACCCTTGAATCCCGGCTCGGCGAAATCGGGAGCGCGCTTGGTCGAGCTCTTGAAGTGGACGTTGCCTCGCCCGCCCACGCCGCCTTTTGCAATCACGACATCGGCGCCATTGCGATCCAGGTCTGCGACCACGTCGCCTTCTTCGTCGAGCACCACCGTGCCGACCGGCACGTCCAGCAGCACGTCAGCTCCACCCTTTCCTGTCTTGCGGCCGCCGGCGCCGTTGGCTCCAGGCTCGGCACTCCACTTCGGACGCTGCTTGTAGAGCGAAAGGTCTGAGACTCCGGTGGTCGCTTTCAGGATGACGGAGCCGCCGCGGCCACCATCACCACCATCAGGTCCACCGCGCGGCGTGAACGGCTCGCGCCGAAATGAAGCCGACCCTTTGCCTCCATGACCACCGCGCACGACGATGCGCGCCGAGTCGACGAACTGACGGCGCCCGTCAGTCCTGGGCGTTCGTGGCGTTGGTCTCGGTTGCGCCTTGCGCGCTGACGGCGTCGATGTTGACTCGCCGGCGGTCCTTGCCGACGCGCTGGTAGCGGACCTCGCCCGGAACGAGCGCGAACAGCGTGTGGTCGCGACCCAGGCCCACACCGGTGCCCGGAGCGATCTTCGTGCCGCGCTGCCGGACGAGGATGGCTCCCGCGCCCACCTTCTGGCCGCCGTAGATCTTGACGCCGAGCATCTGGGGGTTGGAGTCGCGGCCGTTACGAGAGGAGCCGCCTCCTTTCTTGTGTGCCATCTATTTAGTGTCCTTCTTTCGAGTTGAGCGCTTGACCGGCTTGGCTTCCTCAGCCACTGCAACCTCGGCCGTGGCTGCGACCGGTGCAGTCTTCACTTCTGCTTTCGCTCGCGGCTTGCCGGCGACCTTGGCCCGGGCCTTGGTCGGCTTGGCTTCGGCTTTGGTGCCTTTCTTTTCCTCGGCCTTGATCCCGCCGACCGCGATGATCTCGAGCGCGGTGAGGTCGGCGCGGCCGCCGCGGTGAACACGGACCCGCTTCTTCGACTTGTAGCGGATGGTCTCGATGCGGGGGCCACGACGGTGCGCGAGCACCTTGACCTCGACGTCGAGCCCGTCCACCGAAGGGGTGCCGACCTTGATCTCATCGCCATTGGTGAACAGCAGGACACGATCGAGCTTCAGGGACGAACCTGGCTCAGCGGCTAGACGATCGACCAGGATGTGGTCGCCGGGAGCCACTCGATACTGCTTTCCACCGCTGACGACGACGGCCGACAGCGAACCATCAGGCTTGGGCACGGCGAGTGATTGTACCAAGCTCAGCGACAGGCTCGTCCACGGTGCGGCGTCTCACCGCCACAGACTGGACGAGGCCAAGCGCAGCCAGCATCGTGATGGCCGCCGATCCGCCGTAGGAGATCAGCGGGAGCGGGATGCCCGCGATAGGAAGCACCCCGATGTTCATGCCGACGTTCTCGACCACCTGCACCAGGACCATCACGAACACCCCGCCGGCGAGCAGCTCGCCGAACCTGTCCCGGGAGACGGCCGCAGTGCGCAGAAGCCGGATCAGAAGGGTGCCGAAAAGGGCCAGGAGGACGAGGCTGCCGAGCAGCCCGAACTCCTCGGCGAAGATCGCAAAGACGAAGTCGGTGGCGCGCTCAGGCACAAACCCCAGTTGGCCTTGCAGGCCGTGCAGCCATCCCTGGCCGAACAGGCCTCCTGAGCCGACCGCGATACGAGCCTGCACAAGGTTGTAGCCCGCACCCAGCGGGTCCTGATTCGGGTCGAGGAAGACCTCCAGGCGCCGTCGCTGGTAGCCGTGAAGCAGGTAGGGCAGCAGCGGCAGCGCCACGCCACCGGCAAAGACGAGCGAAAAGAGCTGCCACGCGCTGGCGCCGGCGAGAAACAGCATGCCGAAGAGCACCCCCAGGAACACTATCGTCGTGCCCAGGTCAGGCTGGGTGAGGATGAGACCAGCCGGCGGCGCGACCAGGAGGAGCGCACCGCCGAACGCCCGCCAAGAAAGGCGATCAGAAAGGCGATCAGACACCCGCTCCCCGCGGCTCAGATAGGCGGCGAGCACGACGACAAGCAGCAGCTTGGACAATTCGGAAGGTTCGAGGGGGAACCCCGCCACCGAAAGCCACCGCCGCGCACCCAGTGCGGTGTGGCCCACCAGGTGAACGGCCACGAGGATGAGGATCATCCCGGCGTAGAGGCCTGGCGCGAGAGACCGCAAGCGGCGGTAGTCGAACGATGCCGCCGCGACGTAGGCCGCAGCGCCGAGGATCACCCACAGGACCTGGCGCCCCCAGTCCGCGTGAGCGCTGAAGACGGTCATCAGTCCTAGCACCGCGAGCATGCCGGCGAGCAGCGGCTGGACGTGGTCGAGCCTCCGCCACCACAAGGCTCTAGTCACGACCTGATCGCGGCGACATGATCGCGATAGAACCTCATGAGCTGCACCGCGATCGGGGCGGCCTGAACCTCCGACAGCTCGCCCCGTTCGACGAACACCGACATCGCAACCTCCGGCTGCGTGTAAGGAGCGAAGAACACGAACCAGGCGTGCGTCGGAAGATCGAGACCGCTTCCGCCCCACTGGGCGGTTCCCGTCTTGCCACCTCCATCCGCCGGCACACCGTTGGCTCGGAACCAGTAGTTCATGTTGTAAGGCGGATTGATCTCCTGGCGCATGCCCTCGCGGACGGTCATCAGGTTTGCCTCGGAAGCCGGCACTGTGCCCGTAACCTCCGGTTGCGGCGACTGGACCGCGTGTCCGGACGCGTCACGCACCTCGTGGACCAGGGTCGGCTTCATCGTCTGGCCCTTGTTGGCGAGCGCGGCGACGTACACGGCCTGGTTGAGCGGTGTGGTGAGCAGGTAGGACTGCCCGATGCCGAACGTGATCGTGTCGCCGGTGTTCCAGCGACAGGCGTCGGAGTTGAGGTCGGGGACTCCGCACTGCAATTGCTTCCAGATGCGGTCAGGTACCAACCCCGGCATCACGCCCGGCATCTCGATTGATTGCGCGTTGCCAAAACCGAACGCTCGCGCGTACTTCGCGAGCGTCACGTCACCGACCATCGCGGCCACCTGGTAGAAGAACGTGTCGCACGATGTCGCCAGGGCTTTGGCGACGTTCATCCAGCCCAGGCTGTAGCTCGCCCAGTTGTGATAGATCCAGCCGTTCACGTTGATGTAGCTGGGACAGTTGAGCATCGTGCTCGCGGTGATCTTGCCTTCTTGAAGGCCCGCGGTCGCGGTGACCATCTTGAACGTCGAGCCTGGCGCGTACTGCCCCGCGATGGCGCGGTTCAGGAGCGGCCGGTCAGGGTTGTTGAGAAGCCCGCTGTAGTCGGTCTGGCTGATGCCGTGCGTGAAGAGGTTGGTGTCATACCCGGGCAGGCTCACCAACGCGAGCACCTCCCCGGTTCGAGGATCGAGCACGACTGAGGCCCCTGCAGTCCTGTGGTCGCGAACGAGGCCGGCGGCAAGCGTCTGCGCGGTCGCGCGCTGCAGGTCCGCGTCGAGGTTCAGATAGACGGAGTGACCCGGGACTTGCTGCTGCATGCCAACCGTTCTCACGATCTGACCTCGCGCGTCGACCTCGACGTCGGCCCAACCGTTCTGGCCACGAAGCACCGTCTCGAGTCCGGCTTCGATCCCAACCTTGCCGACAACCTCGCCCGGCTGATAGCCCAGGGGTCGCAGCCGTTTGAGGTCGGCTTCGTTCAGCGGTCCCACGTAGCCGACCACGTGGCCGAACACCGTCGGCTCGACGTAGTTCCTGACCGCCCGCTGCACCATCGAGACTCCGGCGAGGACGGGCAGCCGCTCGTTGATCGCGAGCTGCTGCGCTTGGGAGAGGTCCGGCCCGATCCGCACGCTGGCATATGGGTCGGCAGCGACAAGAGTCGCGGCGATCTTTTCCTCGGGCTCGCCCGTGATGCGCGCGAGATCGGCCAGCTCGCCGGTTCGCGCACGCGCCTCGAGCGGCAGTCCGGCCCTCACCACCTCGAGGTTCCAGAGCGGGCTGTTCGTGACGAGCGGCGCGCCGTGGCGGTCGTAGATGATGCCGCGGTCGGCATAGATGGCGACGCGGTGCAGCGTGTTGTCGCGCGCCATCCCCGCCAGCGTCGCGCCGTCGGTCACCTGCAGGTAGGCGAGCTTGACGGCAAGCCCCCCGATGATCAGCACTGCCATCGAAGCCGCGGCGACCAGCCGCTTCGACCAACGCGCCCTGGGCAGCGAGCCACCCAGCAGTATCAAACCGCGACCCCTGGCCTCGTCGTCGGAGCCTGCAGCCTACGCACCACCCACATCGCGATCGGCATCAAGGCCGCGTTGTAGACGCATGCCGCGATGACAAGCTGCAGCGCCATGCCAAACGGAGGCACCGGCAGGCCCAGCACCTCGTCCACGACGACAAGGACGAATGAATAGGCAATGGTGCTGACGGCGACTGCAAGCACCGGGTGCACGACGCTTTCGCGGTCGAGGTTGCGGATCCAGAAACCGGTGATGTAGGCACCCGCGAGCAGCGCCACAGCGTGGGGTCCTATCGGCCCTGGCGCGGTCAGGTCGAGCAACAACCCCGCGACGCACGCCCACGCCATCCCCTTCCTCACGCCGGCTGTCCAGGTGATCACGATCACGGCGACCAGCGCGAGGTTTGGAAACACACCCGCGACGGTGAGCCTCGGCGCCCACGTGACCTGGACAAGCACGGCGGCCAGCAGCACGCTCGCGATCGCGAGTCGTTTCACGACTGCACGAAGTCCGTGATCACGAGCAGCAGGCTCAGGCTCGAGGGTTCGTTGACCCACGCGAGCAGCGCCTGGTCACTGGTCGAGGCAGGTCGATAGGCCACTGAGGCCACCTCGCCGACCACCAGCCCGCGGGGGTAGCCACTTCCGACTCCGCTCGTCAGCGCCCACTCGCCGGTGGACGGCTTGACACCAAGCGAGTGCTCGATCTCTAGGTGAAGCACGTTTGGTCCACCCGTGACGGTGCCCTGAAGGCCCGATTTGGCGAGATAGACGTTGACCCGGCTTCGCGGGTCCGCCAGCGTCTGAACCAGCGCGCCGTGGGGGCCGGCCTCTCGGACGCGGCCGACAAGGCCCGCGCCGGTGGCCACGATCATTCCGGGGCGGACGCCGTCCGCGGTTCCTCGGTCGATCTCGACAGTGCTGCTGAATCCGTCGGGACCGCGGCCGACGACCTGCGCCGCCACCATGGTGTGGCCGAACGTGCGCTTGAAGTCCAGCGCCTGACGAAGGCTCGCATTCTCCTTCGCGGCGGCATCCAGCTCGATCACCTGGCGGCGAAGCGCGACATCGGCCGCTTGCAGGCGTTGGTTCTCAGCGCGAAGGGCGGAGATGTCTCCCAGCACCGAGGTGACCCGATCGAGATTTCGACTGGCTTGCGTCATCGCCGATTCGAGCGGCGCGAGCGCGCTCTTGGCGGCCCCCCGCGCGCCCGCCGCCCAGGACTGCTCGCTCAGCATCGCCAGCAGCAGCATCACGGCGCAAAGGGTCAGGAAGAGCCCGGTGTGAGCGGAGCTTCTTCTTCCGTACACAGCGGCTACTTAATAGCGGAGAGCCCTGACGCGGCGCGTCCGCAACAGAACCCGGTTCAACGTGTCGATCTCTTCGAGCACGATTCCAGTGCCTCGCACCACACATGTGAGCGGGTCCTCCGCCACGCGCACGGGCACCAGCGTCTCGTGCGCCAGCAGCTGGTCGAGGCCCGTGAGCAGCGCGCCGCCGCCACACACGACGAGACCGCGCTCCATGATGTCCTCCACCAGCTCGGGCGGCGTGGCATCCAACGTCGACCTCACGGCGCGCACGATGTCGATCAGCACACCCGACAGCGCTTCGCGAACGTGAGCAGTCGTCATCTCGACGGTTTTCGGCAAGCCGGTCACAAGGTCGCGACCGCGGACGAGGAACGATCTCTCCTCGGGGATTGGAAATGCGGAGCCCATCGCGATCTTGATGTCTTCAGCCGTCCGCTCGCCGATGAGCAGGCCCATGTTGCGCCGCACGTACTGGACGATCGCGTCGTCCATGCCATCGCCGCCGATACGCGCCGACGTTGCGGCGACGACGCCGCCGAGCGAGATCACCGCGACCTCCGTTGTGCCGCCGCCGATGTCGACGATCATCGAGCCACCTGCGGCCTGGATGGGAAGGCCTGCTCCGATGGCTGCCGCCATCGGTTCTTCGACCAGGTGCGCCTCGCGCGCGCCGGCCATCGTCGCGGCATCCGTCACGGCGCGCTTCTCGACCTCGGTCACGCCCGAGGGGATGCCGATCACGATCCGCGGGTGGCTGACATGCCAGGCACGGTTGTGGGCACGAGCGATGAAGTGCCGCAGCATCTGCTCCGTGTGCTCGAAGTCGGCGATCACGCCGTTGCGCAGGGGGCGCATCGCGACGATGTCGGCCGGCGTGCGCCCGAGCATGCGCCGTGCTTCCGTGCCGACGGCGAGCACCTGGCCGGTGCGCTTGCTGACTGCGACGACCGAGGGCTCGTCGAGGACGATCCCTCGACCCTTCACGTGAACAAGCGTGTTGGCGGTGCCGAGGTCGATGCCAACGTCGGCCGACCACATGCCCAACACAGACATGAATAAATTCATGTCAGTTCACCTCCCCACCTGGTGGGGAGGTCGGCGCGAGAAGCGCGCCGGGTGGGGGCCCGGGATGGCAAAAGCGTTAGCAAGATGGGGGCGGGCTGGATGATACACCTGGTAGCGGTGTTTTCCACAGGCTTACCCCAGATCTAGTGGTCGATTGCTCTTAGGGCCCTCCGCGGGTGCGGAAGAAGTCCATCGCCTCTGCCGCGGTCGGTACGGATAGGACGTTCTCGCGCGCAAACTCCTCCGCACCCGGCCATCTGCTCGTCCTGATTCGGGCGGCCGCTTCTTCGCGGTTGTAGTTCGTGCGGCGGAAATCGATTTGTGGTCCGAGCAATGCCCAATGCGCGCCCGGTTCGCCGTAAGGCATGCCCACGCTGCCTGGATTGACGATGCAAACTCCGCCAACTATTCGGTCGAACTGCATGTGGGTATGTCCACAGACAATCACATCGGCCTCCGCCCCGGCGATCAGCTCGCTCACACGCGACTCCGGTGTAGCCGAAGTCATGATTTCCTCATCGCTACGCGGTGATCCGTGACAGAAGAGGACACGACCAAGCCCTTCCACCTCGAGCCGGACAATGCTGGGAAAAGAAGCAAGGAAGTCTCGGTGCTCTTTGAGGAGCTGCCCTGCCAACCAATCGATCGCTGGACCTGCCAAGTCGGGCTTGGCCGATTCGTCGTATGCGGCGACGAGTTCTCGATCCGCATTGCCATGGAGGAACCGAGCATTGGGAATTTTGCGAAGCAAATTGATTGACTCCAGCGGCAGCGGACCGGACGCAACATCTCCACACACCACGATCAGGTCCGGCTCCTCGTGGGATACATCTCGTAGCACCGCTTCGAGGGCGGGCAGATTGCCGTGGATGTCGGCTAGCACCGCGACCCGCATCTAGGCGAGTGTAGTCAGCCTGCGATTTCCCGCGGGAGCCGGCACTCGCGGGTTTGCCCGCCACTTACCGCATCAAGAACGTCGTCCCGACCACCATGACCAGCACCACCAGCGCGAACGGCGTGATCACTCGCGTATAGAGTCCGCGAGCCACCGCCGCGCCGCGGCGCTCCACCACCGTCCCGACCGCGATCAGCACGAGCGCCACGAGCGAAGTGATGCCGAAGAACCGCAGCAAGCCGAGCACATCGTTGTCGGAGGGCGGAAAGAACAGCGTCGTGAACAGTCCGCAGTACGGAAACCAACAGAGAGCTCGGGCGGCGTTCAGCCGCGGGTGAGTTCGCCGGTCTCCCTTCGGCACGATGGGCCACAGGCGAAGCAGGGCAGGCAGGCAGAGCACGTAAAGGACTCCGCACGCCACCTTCAGCGGCAGCAGCGCGGGGACCAGCACGTTGCCGAGGACCTGCGGCCTCAGGCTCTCGGGCTGCACGGCCGGCCCGAGCACGGCCAGCAACCAGCAAAACTGCACGATGAGCAGCAGTCGCGGTTCTGCAACCAGCTCCGCCGTCAGTGCGAGCTCCGCCCACACCGTGAAGGCCAGCGCGATGGCAGCGACGACCACGCTGCGCTCCTCCGACGGCACAGGGTTGAACGGAACCGCAAGCTGCACCACGGCGAGGATCGAACACACGAGCACGGTGGCGAGCACGGGCGTCGGGCGCCGCCGAGGAAAGTCAGGCCGCGACCACCCGCCCCTGGTGATCCTCGTCCATCCGATCTCCGCCAGGCCACCGAAGATGATCGTGGTCAACGCGCCCGGATAGACCACGAGCGCCAATGCGTGGGTCGCGAGGGCCGCGAGGAACCTTGTCATCTGACTTGCGGTGTGCTCACAGGCCGGCCAGCTTCAACAGCGGTTGCGGGTAGAGACCGAGCAAGACGTTGAGCGCGAGCACTATCGCGACGCCGACTGCCTGGCGGCCGCGCGGCCCTCCCAGGCTGCGCCCCAGGCGGAGGGAAGCGGGAAGCCACAGGAGCATTGCCAGCGCGAGGACAAGGGCCAAGGGCCAATACAGCTGCGTCGCGCCGCGCAGCAGAAGTACCCGCGCCGCAAAACCCGCGAAGGGCGCCGAGCCCGCCAGCAGCGCGGCGATGAGAAGGTTGATCGGCCGGTCCGCCGGCCTCTTCTCGCGGAGCGCCTGCCGCGACCACAGATATAAGGGCAGCCGGCCGAGAACGACGCTGACGAGCAGGACCAGCGCGGCGGCCATTCCATCGCTGATCGCCATGCCGAAGCCGCAGAGCGCAAGTCCCCAGTCGGCCATGAACGAGTAGCGCCACGCCGCTGCGTCGCTCTCCGTGCGCCACGACGCAATGCTCCCCCACGCCACGTTGAGCAACCCGAGCCCGATGAGTACCGCGCCAAACGCATCGCTCACATCCGCAGCCACCACCTGCCTGGTCCACGACATCACCGTGACGGCGAGAAGTGGCCCGATGAATGCGATCCAGGGGATCGGTGAGGCGACGACCGATTCTTCGGGATCGAATTCGTGGATGTACGGAAACAGCCCGATCGCCGCCACCAGCCCCGCCACGATGCCAACCGCGCCGAATCGCTCCAAGAGGACAGGTCCGTCGACGCGTTCAAAGGCCAGGCCGATGGCCAGCAGGACGACCGCCAGGACCGGACCGCGAACGCGAGTTGCGAAGTCGCGATGCGACGCAAGCCGTGCCTGCAGCACGGCAAGGACGAGAACGATCAGTAGGACCAGGTCAAGGCTCGGCGCCAGCGCGATCGCTGCCATTCCCGCGAGCCCCGCAAGGCCCCAGGTAAGCAGGCTGGCCCGCACCACCCGAGGCGGAGCAAAGACGACCGCCAGGACTAAGGTGGCGGCCGCGGCCGCGAGAAGCTCAAGTTGCACGTTTGTCCGGTTCGGCAGCACCTGAATGCACGTGTGCACTTCTCGGAAGTGCCATGACGCCTGCGGCGATCAGGCCGCCGGCGACGTCCGGAACGGTTCCGTCCGACAGCAAGTCCAACCCAGGCGCCGCTCCCAACGCAAGAGCCAGGCCGGCGATCCCAGCCAGCACAACGTGAAGCTCGCTGCTCGAGAGCACTCGCGCCCCCATCAGTCCGAGCACGACGAGAATCGCGAAGCGCAAAGCTGATCCCGGCCCGAGCGTCACCACGGCGGCGATCCACAGCCCTAGCAGGCCTGAGCCGATGCAGAGAACAAGCCTGGGCGTCGAGCCGGCGGGCATGATCCCCCAGTTCGCCGCCGGCGATCGCCAGCATTGCCACGCCGCGATCCCGCCTCCTGCCGCGACCACAGCCGCGCCGAGCTGCAGCCCGCCGGCCAGGGCGAGCACCGCGAAGCCGGCGGTGAGCAGCGCCAGCCCGAGCGCGAGGCCTCGCCGGCCGTCGGCGAGCACCAGCAGAGAGGCGCCGAGCCACGCGAGCAACGCCGCCGCCGCCTCGACGGCCACCACTATCGACGCATCATCTGGACACTGCGAAGCCGAGGGCAGCGAGAGCGGCGAGCCACAGGAGCGGCTGCCCGGCTGCGGCCGCTGCTTCGAGGGCAGGCAGATTGACGATGGAGCGGTACTGCTCGGGGACGGTCGCCGATGCCACCACGCTCCGAGCTCTCGCGAGCGCGCCGGCGCCCGGGATGGTGAACAGCGGCGCTCGGGGCTGCGTTCGAATCACCGCCGTGTTGGCCGCACCGTAGGCAACCACTCCGATGATCAGCAGCGGCACGAAGAGCGCAACCACCGGGAGCACCGTCGACACCGTGACCACCGACGTGAACCCGCCGCTGAAAGAACCCCCGACGTTGGGCATCACATCGGATTGCGCGCGAGCGAACGAGTACTGGAGGGCGGCCAGCGCCGGACCGGCGGCCAGCGTTATCGCGGCGATCACCATCGCCACGCGCGGGAAGCTTTCAGTGATCGGACGCCCACGGCCGCCGGGAAGACCGATAGCGCGGGCGCCCGCGACTATCCACAGCACCCAGGTGACCGCTCCGGCGATGCCGATCAGGCCGTAAAAGTCTCCCGCCTCGAAGGTGGATTCGATGCCGAGGATGCGTGCTCCAAACACCAGCCCAGGCGGCAGCCCGATTGCCGCGGCGATGGCCACCAGCGACGCCGGTCCGGCGCGGTCGGGCAGCAGCGACAAGCAGGCGGTCATGGCAGCTGCCGCGGCAAGCGTGATCAGTCCCACGACCAGGCCCAGCGGAGTTCCGAGCGCCACAGACATCAAGGCAAATCCACCAATGCCTGGAATCACCTCACCGAGAAACTCACGCCGCGTGGCGGCCGATTGCGCACGAGCCGCTGCACCAAGCGCGACGGCCACGCCAAGCGACGCCAGGATTGCGTTCAAGGCTGCGTGCGGGTACCTGCCGCCACCCATGTCATACGCTCGGACGAGGAGGTAGAGCCCAAGGGGGTAGAGCGTTGCGACGACGAGCCCGGCCGCCCGGAGCGAAGGCCGCGACCACACTTGAGCGGGCCACGATCGCCATGGAACCAGCCCCGATGCCATGAGCCCCGCGAACGCGATCAAGGAGAAGACCGGGACGGTCAGAGCGGACACGGGCACGGCGGCGTAGGACGCGGTCCCGCCGAGGATTTGCAGTATCGCGCCGGCCCAGCTGAGGGCCAGCCAGGCGGCCAGCAGCATGCCCCAGCCCGGTCGCGGCGCGCGAATGTCCTCGGTGTCGAGCTGGACGACCGCCAGGGTCGCGGCGGTGCCCCCCGCGAGCGCGGTCAGCACGACGCCTCCCGCCTCGATCGCTCCCATCGCCGCGGCAACCCCGAGCAGACCTACTGTCGACTCCTGCCACGTTCGCGGCTGCAGCGTCAGCACCAGTGCAGCGGGGAGCAGGACCATCAGGCCGAAGCCGAACGCCACCGCGTCAATGCGCAGCTGGAAGTTGGAACCGTAGCCGAGCGGCCCGAGGTTGAGCTCCTGGGTCGCGCGCAGCGGGAGCCAGATGACCAGCAACGCAAGCACCGCGCCCCATACGCCCGCGCCGACGAGCAGTGGCCCGAGATCGAATCCGCTGAGCCCGAAAGCGGTGATGATACCCGCCGCGATGAGCGGCAGGAGCACCGGCGCCAGCAGCACGAAGGAGGGCATTACCGCCGGTCTACTCTAGGCGGTCGATTGCGGCGCGAAGCTCGGCGGCCCGCTCCTCCAGCTTCCTGACGATCTCGGGTGGCGCCTTGGCTCGAAACTCCGGGTTCGCCAATTTCGCCTCGGTCTTCGCTAGCTCTTCCTTGAGGCGTTTGAGCTCCGCTCTGCGGCGGGCGTCTCCTTCTCCTCCGGAGGGAAACGCAACTCGGCCGGGAGTGGCGGCAAGTGGAACACCGCCTTCCACCTCATCGACCAGCTCGACCCATGCGAGCCGGGCCGCCAGCGTGGCGATCGAATGATCGATAGGGTCCTCGAGCGTCAGCGTGCCGCCCCGTGGCGGTGCGCCGGCTGCCTGCCTGTGCGCGCGCACCTCCTCGACGATGCGCATCACCTGGGCAAACGACTCCTCGGCCGCCGGGTCCACGAACTTGTCCTGCAGCTGCGGCCACGGCGCGCGCATCACGAAGTCGGAATGACCGGGCAAACGGGACCACAGCTCCTCGGTCACGAAAGGCATGAACGGATGCAGCAGCCGCAACACGTTGTCGAGGCACAGGTAAGCGACGTCCTGGGCAGCTGCGTCGCCCGCTCGCAAGCGCTCCTTCGCCGCTTCGAGATACCAGTCGCAGAACTCATTCCACGCGAATGCGTAAGCGGCCGCCAGCGACTCCTGGAACGTGAAGGCATCGATTCCGGCCGTGACCGTGGAGCCCGCGTAGGACAGCCGCGAAAGAATCCAGCGGTCTTCCAGGTGCTCGTGGATCTCGAGCGTACCCGGTGCTCCGGCCGGCGGCGTGCCCGGCGAGCTCAAGACCAGGCGGACCGCGTTCCACAGCTTGTTGCAGAAGCGGCGATAGCCCTCGACGCGGCTCTCGTCAAACCGGACGTCCTGGCTTGACATCGCGACCGAATCGGCCCACGCCCGCAGCGCATCAGACCCGTACTTCGTCATGAGGTCGCGCGGGTCGACGCCGGTGCCCAGGGACTTCGACATGCGGCGGCCGTCAGAGGCCTGCACGACGCAGTGGATCGCCACGTCGCGAAACGGGACCTCGCCCATGAACTCGAGGCCGGTCATGATCATCCGGCTCACCCACAGGTTGATGATCTCCCGCGCCGTGCTGTTGAGGTCTGTGGGGTAGAAAGCCATCAGGTCTTCGGTCTCCTCCGGCCAACCCAACGTCGCGAAGGGCCACAGCGCAGAGGAGAACCAGGTATCGAGCACGTCGGGGTCCTGCGTCAGCTGTGTGCTGCCACACTCGCCGCATTCACGCGGCCGGTCCACGGCGACGATCTGATGCCCGTTTTCGCAGTAGTAGACGGGGACGCGATGCCCGAGCCACAGCTGCCGGCCGATGTTCCAGTCCCTGAGCCCGCGCAGCCAGTCGAGGTACGTGCGCTCGTAGCGGTCGGGATGCCAGGTCACCTTGCCCGCGGCGGAGGCTGCCAAAGCCTTGTCACGCATGACCTCCATGCGCAGCCACCACTGCTCGCTGATCAGCGGTTCGATGACCGCGTGACAGCGGTCGCAGTGGCCGACGTCGTGCGTGTAGGGCTCGTCCTTGACGAGGAATCCCTGGGCCTTCAGGTCGGCGACCACCTTCTCGCGCGCCTCGAGCGCGGGCATCCCGTCGTACGGCAGACCTGGGACGTTCATGCGCCCGTCGGGGTGCATCCCGTTGATGATCTCGAGCGAATGGCGCTGCCCGATGTCGTAGTCCATCGGGTCATGTCCCGGCGTGACCTTGAGCGCGCCTGTGCCGAAATCCTTCTCCACAGCCTCGTCGGCAACGATCGGAAGATTGCGTCCGACCAGCGGCAGGATGGCTGTCTTGCCGATCAGGTTCTTGTATCGATCGTCTGTCGGGTTCACCGCGACACCGGTGTCCGCGAGCATCGTTTCGGGCCGCACTGTGGCGATCACCACCTCTCCGCCGCCCTCCACCGGGTAGCGGATGTAGAACAGGGTGTCGTGGTGCTCCTCCCACTCGATCTCGAGGTCGGAGATGGCTGATTTGTCTCGCGGGCACCAGTTCACGATCCGTGGCGCGCGATAGATCCATCCCCGTTCGTAGAAGGCGACGAAGGCCGTCATGACCGAGCGGACGTATCGCGCGTCCATGGTGAACCGCAGCCGGGTCCAGTCCATCGAGGCCCCGAGCAGCCGGAGCTGGTTGATGATGGTCGCGCCGACCGACTCGTACCACGCGTCCACGCGCGCGGCAAAAGCCTCGCGACCTAGCAGCTCCTTGGTCGTCCCCTCCGCCGCCAGCTGCTTCTCGATCACGTTCTGCGTCGCGATCGCGGCGTGGTCATAACCAGGAAGGAAGAGCACCTCGTACCCGGCCATCCGCTTGTACCGCGCCAGCAAGTCGTAAAGCGCGGTTTGGAGCGCGTGGCCCATGTGCAGTTCACCCGTGATGTTCGGCGGCGGGAAACACATCGTGAACTTCGGTTTGTCGCTCGATGCGTCGGCGATGAACAGACCCGCCTCTTCCCAGCGCGCGTACCAGCCGGCCTCGATGGCCTTTGGGTCGAAAGCTTTCGGCATCTCGTTCGTGTTCATGTTCATGGAGGCGTGTTTGATCTCTCGGTGGGAATCAAGGGCGCCGGCGCGAAGGTCGCTTTAGCGCGACTGAGCCGGCGAGGGTACGGATACGCACTCGTCTCGGCTCATGTTGTTCCGAATCTTAGCGTTTATTCCGCTGGCGCTCGCCCAGCTCCTCGCTCGGCTTCGTCGCGCCGGCCGCTCGCGCGATCGTCGCGAACAGGCCAGGTGCAAGCGCCTGGAACTTCAGGCTCGCCTTCAGCTGGAGTGGCGCCACGTCGATCTCGGCCCGGTTCCGGGTGATCGCGTACCAGACAGCCTCGGCCACCTCGGCCGGCGAGACTTCCCCCGCCATCGGGTTCGCCTTCAGGCCCGTCTCCGCCCACATGCCGGCTTCGCTGACGAAGGTTGGGCAGATCACCGAGACACCGACGCGCGTGTCCAGCAGCTCCTCCCGCAGCGCCAGGGCAAATCCGCGCAGGGCGAACTTGGTGGCGTTGTAAACGCTGTTGCCTGCCTGGGGCACGATGCCCGCGACCGATGACATGAACACCAGGTGGCCGCCTTTTCTATTCAGCATCGCCGGAACCAGCTGGTGCGCGAGCACCATACCGGCACGGAAGTTCACGTCGATGGCGCGGTCCAGCTCAGTAATTCTGAAGGTGGCAAGCCGCCCGCTCGCCGGCACCCCCGCGTTGGAGACCAGCACGTCCACGTCCCCGGCCTCTCTCGCCAGGCGCTCGGGCTCACCCAGCCGTGCAAGGTCGGCCACTATGACGCGAGCGTCGCCCAGCTCTTCGGCCAGGTCCTTCAGCGCTTCCTCGTTGCGCGCGGACAGGACGAACTTCGCGCCGGCGCGACGCAGCCGTCGAGCGATGTGCGGCCCGAGTCCCGTCGACGCCCCAGTCAGCAGTACGGTCTTTCCGCGAAGGTCTTCCACGGGCTAATTATCGGGCCCTTACGGTTGGCCCCGGGATTTGGGCCATTCGTGCACAGATGGGGCATCCAGGCCCCGTTGATAGCCCCAGTTTGGCCCAGATGTTCGTCTCCCGGGCGAACGCGACCTAGGCCGACTCTCCCACCAGTCTCGCCGGCCCCTCGCCTTCCTCGCCCAGCTCGAACTCCGGCTCGAGCGCCTCGCGAATCGCCCGCTCGGAAATCAGGCAGCGCTTGATGTCGGGACGGGACGGGATCTCGAACATCGAGTTGAGGAGCGCCTCTTCGATGATCGACTTCAAAGCGCGCGCACCAGTGCCTCGAAGCAAGGCCAGCTCAGCGATCGCATCGAGGCTTCCTTTCTGGAACACCAGCTCGACGTTGTCGAGCGAGAAGAACTGCTGGTACTGCTTGACCAGCGCGTTCTTCGGCTCGGTGAGGATGCGCACGATGTCCTGCTGATCCAGGTGGTGCAGCGTGACAATGATCGGCAGCCGGCCGATGAACTCGGGGATGAACCCGTACTTCAAGAGGTCCTGCGGCTGCAGCTGCTTGAGGGTCTCGGACACCGCCTTGCGCTCGATCTTGTGATGCGGCGCACCGAACCCGATCGCCCGCTTGCCGATGCGCTGCTCGACAACCTT
>DATGVE010000061.1:0-22223 GCA_035300725.1 Candidatus Eiseniibacteriota bacterium
CGTCGTCAGCAGTGTTGCGGACGAGCGAGTTGAGAACCCTCGAGTTCGTCACTCCCTGGTGGAAGTTGATGCCGTCCGCAATCTGGTCCGCGAGGACGGTGTTCTTGACCTTCACGTTGTTCATGGGCCCGTCGAGCCAGAGGCCTACCTTCGTGTGATGGATGTAGAGGCCGTCGATGGTTGAGTCGTTCAGCGCCCCTCCGACACCGTTGACCTGGTCGGTATCGATTCGCTCGCGCACGTCGCCTTCGATGGCGAAGTTCGACAGCTTCACGTTGTGACTCGCACCGTCGGCTGCGTACCTGCCGTAGAAGCCGGCACCGGTGTGCACTGAGCCGTCGGACGCTAGCGTTCCTAGAGTGACCTGATGGCCCTTGACGATCGACCACCAGCTCCCGGCGCCTTCGACTTTCACGTCATCGACGAGGATGTGCCTGTTGACCTGGAACGTGCCGGCGGGAATAAAGACGGTCTCGCCTGAGTCCTTCGCTTCGCGAATCGCGAGGTCGAACGCATCCGCGGAGTCGCGAATGCCACCCGGATCGGCGCCGAAGTCGGTGACGGAGACGGAGTTGTCCGGCTGCCGCGCGGGCCGGGCGACGTCCTGGAAGTCGACCAGATCGATCACGGTCCACGCTGCGTTCGAATCGGCAGGTACAGTCAGGCGGACAGCTTCTCCCGCCTTGAAGGTGTGATGAAGAAGCACGCGCTGCTCGTCATAGAAGTGCATAGGCCTGAACGGCCTCGCAATGGTCGGCGGAGGTGTAGTAGAAGCGGGTACGCACGAGCACTCGGTGATCCACCAGTCCGAGTGCAGGAGGTCCGCCGTCGGGTCGTTGGTGAACGGGTACTGGTTGTAGAGATACGAATATTTCGACGTCAGAGTGATCGTCTGCGGGTGCGTGTCCCGATTGCCGTTGAATTGGCCGCTTTCGTCAGTGCTAACAGTCAATGGAGCGTCGATTCCGCCGCCGGTCGGGGCGTCCGGGATCGCGTAGCGGATCGTGATCGCGCTCGCCGGCTGAGTGAGCGTGAAAGCGACGTACTGGCCGGGCGTCAGCCTGACGGCTTGCCGGCCCGACGCCTCGCCCGCCAGCGTGTAGGCCGACGTGCTGAACGGGAGGATCGTGCCGTTCGTCGCGGCGTTCTCGGCCTCCTGCTCGACGATACCTAGCTGAGCGCCGCGGCCTGCGACGAGCGACGGGTCGATCGCGGCGATGGTCTCGCGCGGGGAGGCTTGCGCAAACCCCACGCTTGAGACGCCGGATGCGGTGGCCGCGAGCGCAGCCGCCGCGAGGACAACTGCTGCCCTCGCGAACGGCCGGCGCCTGGGGAAGGAATCGCGTGCTTCCACTGGTCAGAACCGCGCTTACGCTTTCGAGGAGTCGAGTACCTGCTGGAAACTCTTGGCGGCCGTGTCCAGAAGTGCCTGCGGGTCAGCGCTGGCACTGGTCAGCACCGCCTGCATGCAGGGATCAAGCGCGGCGAACATCTTTTGCGCCTGATTGCGGGGCTCAGGACGCAAGCCGGACGTCGAGTTGATGTACGTCTTGTAGTTGTCGAGTGGCACAGTGGCGTACTTGCGGTCCAGCGCGGTGAGCTTCGACTGGAAGTCGCCCTTGAACAGCTGAGCGGTCGGTGCTCCGACTGCCTGTCCGTTAGCGGCTCTCTGCGCGGTGGCGGTTTCGAGCACGCCCAGGTCGAAGTTCGTATAGGTGACGAAGTCAAACGCGGCCTTGAGCACATCCGGCGATGACTTGGGATTGAAGATCCACACGTTGCCGCCGGTCAGGGTGAAATTGCCCCCGTTTTGGGGCATCGGGCCAAGGCCGAAGTTCTTCAAGTCCGCGCCGAACTGTGACTGCAGGTTGTTCAGCTGGTCGGGCGCCATCACCACCATCGCCACCTTGTTGGTGGCCAGCAATTCGAGCGTCTTGTCCTGGGTGAAACCCTGCGCCTTCGTGATGGAGTTGTCGGTGAAGCGCATGTCCTTGAGCAGCTGCAGCACACTTGCGCCCTTCGGGCTGTTGAAAGTCGCCTTCGTCCCGTCGGCGGACTGCATGTCACCGCCCGCCGTGTACATCCAGTTGGTGAAGTGCCAGCCGCCCTGGTTGCCGGTGCTGGTTTCGGCGAAACCGAATACCGAAGAGCTGGTCAGCGCTTTCGCATATCTGCGGAAGTCATCCCAGGTCTTCGGGGGCGAGTCTGGATCAAGTCCAGCCGCCGTGAACATCTTGCGGTTGTAGAGAATGCCCAACGTGTACCCGTTGGTGGGGATGCCGTAGATCTTCCCAGACGAATCGGTCACGATCGAGGCAATGCTTGGAGAGTAGTCCTTGAACTGCGGCCAGCCCTGCGCCAGGCTCGTGATGTCCGCCGCACCGTGTTTGGAGATCAGAAGGGGCGGCTCGGTGAAATAGCTCTGTACGCCATCCTCTTGCTGACCGGCCGCGAGCCTGGCGAAGAAGGTCGTGGGATCGTAGGGGTCGTCTTTGCCTACGATCTTCTCGTTCGCATGCGTCGACTCAAATTGCTTGACCAGCTGCTTGAACACGTACAGAGCACCCGGATTGCTCGAAGGCGGCATCGAGTTCACCGTCGCGGTCGCTACGCTCGATGTAGAACCGGTGCTGCATGCGGCTAGAAACGATTCGAAGCTGAGCGCGCTCGCCCCCACCAGCACAGCAGAGCCCTTCAAAAAGCTCCTCCGGCTGACCGACGACCCAAAGTTTGACTCCGTACCCATCACAGACCTCCCTGAAAAAAGAGTCGCCCAAAAAAGAGCCAGCATTGACGAACAAACTTTCGGGGTAACGTTTACTCTGATCTGGTCCAGAGGTAAACATAGAAATTCCCTGTTGTCAAGAGTGTCCAGTGTTTTCGACTTCGACTTTGTGCGGGCAAACCAGGTTATCGTTTACCTAAATTGATGAATCGTTTGACCCAAAGGAAAGGGGGGCCATTCCGCTTTGGGGGAGAAACCAGCTAGACGGTCGACGATGGCGCAGATCGCCAAGGAGGCAGGCGTCTCGACCACGACGGTCTCGAAAGTGCTCAACGAGCTCCCCGGCGTAGGCGCCTCGACGCGGGTTCGCGTTCGGCAGGTGATCGAGCAAAACGACTATGTGCAGAATCACGCAGCGCGCCATCTGCGCAAGAGGCAGAGCTACCTGATCGACCTGGTGATCATGCGCCTGGAGGGCGGTTACGACGTCGGCATCATGCATGGAATCCAGGACGCGCTGGAAGAGAGCGGCTACCGCCTCGTGGTCTTCTCCACGAACGAAAATGAGGCCAGTCAGCGTTTGTGGTTGCGCCGCCTCCTCGATCAGTCCACCGACGGCGTCCTGCTTCTCCTCCCCTACGAGCAAATCGGTCTTGCCGATACGTTGATGGCGCAGGGCATTCCTTTTGTCGCGATCGGCGATCGCAACGAACCTACCTCGGCGTTTCCTACCATCGGATCGACCATCTGGCTTGGGGGCTACACAGCTACTGAGTACCTGATCTCGCTTGGGCATCGACGCATCGGAATCATCACGTTCCCTCTGCACCTCACCACCTCGCGCGCGCGCCTTGCCGGATACCGTGAGGCGCTCGAGCGCGCGGGAATCCCGATCGATCCAGCCTTGATCTGCGAAGGCAGCTACCTGCTGGGCGATGGAGTCCAACAGACCCGATATCTGCTCGACCAGCCTGATCCACCCACGGCGATCTTTGCCGGCAACGACGCTCAAGCCGCCGGCGTCTACCGGGTGCTCTATGAGCGCGGCATTCGCGTCCCCGATCAGATGAGCGTGATCGGCTTCGACGATGTGACCTACACGGCCCAGATGTCCCCTCCGCTGACGACCATCCACCAGCCGCTGGTCGAAATCGGAAAGATGGCGGTCAATATGCTGCTGCGACTAATCGCCGGCGAGCGGCTCGAGTCAAATCACGTCGAGCTGTCGACTTCGCTCGCGGTGAGGAAGTCGTGCGCTCCGCCTCGCGGCGGCGCGCTCCCCGGACGAAGCGGCTAGCGTCTAAACCAGTCGTCCGGTCGGCGCGCGGAAATCGTACGTGACACCGGTCAGCCGCTCGGAAATGTCCCACAGACGCCGCGCTTCCTCTGCGTCATGGGCCCGCCTTGTCGCTTGGACCAGGACCGGATGCCCTCGAATCTCTCCCGGACCGTCCGGTCCCACGTAAGAGCCGCCCGGCAAGCCGGGGGCGGTCGCGGCATAGAGGAGAGGTAGGGCGCCAACTTCTGCGGACTGGGCGATGAGGCGATTGCCAATGCGCAACAAGACGCGCTCGTGCGCGGGAGGCCCGCTGAGCTGAAGGTTGGTGGCCGAGTATCCGGGATGAGCGGCAAGGCTGATCAGCTGCCAGCCGGCGGACTTCAGCCGCCTGTCGAGTTCGAAAGCGAAGAGCAGGTTGGCGAGCTTGGATTGGGCGTAGGCTCCCCAGCGCGAGTACCGGTGTTCGCCCTGCAGATCGTCGAACCTCATCTGTCCCGCCTTGTGGTTGTTGCTGCTCACGGTGACCACACGAGCGTCGGGGCGATTGTTCAGGAGGGGCAGCAATAGGCCAGTCAGCGCGAAATGCCCGAGATGATTGGTCCCGAACTGAAGCTCAAAGCCGTCGGCCGTCCGTTGGTACGGCGCAGCCATCACGCCGGCATTGTTGATCAGCAGGTCGATGTGGTCGTGGCCGGCTCGGATGCGGTCAGCGAACGCTCGCACCGAGCTGAGGTCCGCGAGGTCGAGTCGTTCAGCCTCAACGGTGGATGACGGAAAGGCAGTTGTGATTGCCCCCGCCGCTTCCGCGCCCTTCGCGTTGTCGCGACTGGCGACGATTACCCTGGCACCATGCCGGGCGAGCTCGCGCGCGACGATGCGACCGAGCCCGCTGTTGGCGCCCGTGACGATGGCCGTGCGGCCCTGCTGATCAGGGATTTCTTCGGCGGTCCACTTTCGTGTCACTGGTTCGGGGCAAAGGTAGTCGTTCGAGACTAAACCCTGGTCAAGTGGACCAAATTTGTTTGTATCCCAGGCCCGGGAGACAACGATTTGTGCCCACTTGGAGGGATCGGGCGGTGGTGGACCTAGATGGGCGTCCGCAACAGATCGGTAGCTAGCCCGACTCGCGCATCGAGCGCTCTCGGGTTTGCCGCGCCAGCGTGCCGAGATTGATTTCGCCAAGCAGACCGGCATTGATCCGGCCAGTGACTTGCTTCAGGGCTTTCACCTCTTCCGGCGTCAGCACGTCGAAGACGAGCCGCCGAACCTCCCGGAAGTGAATCGGGCCCGCCGCCATCAGCTTCCGGTAGCCCTCGTCGGTCAATTGGGCGTGCGTCGCGCGACCTTTCGGCCCGCTCGTCCGGCGCACCCAACCCCGCCGCTCCAATCGCGAGATCACATGCGACAAGCGAGACAAGGAGCCGTTGGCGACCACGGCCAGCTCTTTGAGTTGAAGCCGGCGGTCCGGCTGCCGGGACAGGGCCGCCATGACGCCGAACTCGAAGTGACTCATGCCGGCCTCTCGCTGCAGCTGCGAATCGAGGGCTGCCGGCAGCAGGGTGAAGGTGCTGACCAGCTGAAGCCAGGCACTCCACTCGTGATGGTTCAGCCGCCGGAGTGGCTGGACGGATTTGGTGCCCGAATCCTTTGCCGGAATAAGTTGACGCTTCAAGTTCTTGTAAGGGTAGCAACTTGAAGCTTCAACTTCGAGAAATTGAGCGAAGGAGCAGATCGATGAACCTTGTAGTCCTCGGAGCCACCGGCCGCACCGGCCGTCTCGTGGTCGAGCAGGCACTCGCCGCCGGCCACACCGTGACCGCACTCGTCCGCTCGCCACAGAAGCTGACCGTCGCCAACCCAAACCTTCGTGTCGTCGCCGGCGAGGCGACGGACAGGTCGGCGTTGGCACGCGCGCTGGAGGGCGCCGACGCCGTCATCAGCGCGCTCGGCGGCGGCGGATCGGTGATCGCTGATTCAACCGCGGCGATCGTGGCAGCCGGCCGCCAGACGGGAGTCAGCCGGGTCGTTGTGCTCTCATCGTGGGTCGTCGAGCGTGATCGCATGGACGCCGTGACCCGGCTGCTGACTGGCATCGCCATGGGCCCGGTCATCAAGGACAAGAGCGCCGGCGAGCAGGCGCTCCGCCGAAGTGACCTCGAATGGACCGTCGTCTACGCGAGCATGCTTACAGACGGCCCGGCCACTGGATCTGCAGCACCGGTTCCTGAGGGGGTCAAGCTCGGCATGTCGCAGAAGATCTCGCGCGCGGACGTGGCCGCGTGGATGGTGCAGGCAGCAACCAGTGTTCAATACAGCCGCCGCAGCGTCGCGATCACCGGCTGATCAGTGGCCAGCAAAAACTTCTCATTGGGAGGCTGTCGAGGATGAATCAGAGAAACACGAAGCTGACTACGACGATCCTCTGGGTTCTGGCGGCGGCCTATGCGGTGGCCCTGGTTGCGAACATCGCGTTCCAGCTTTCCATCCCCATTGCGCTGGTGCTTTTGCTATCGGTTGTGTTCGCGCTCATTCACGGAGCGGTCCGCTATGGCTGGAGTGGCATCGCTGTATTCATCGCCGTCTGTCTGGTGGTGAGCAACATCCTGGAAAACACGAGCATCCTGACGGGCTTTCCGTTCGGTCACTACCACTACACGGATCTGCTCGGCCCGAAGCTCTTCCTCGTTCCGCTCCTAATCGGCCCGGCCTACTTTGCCAACGGCTACTTCGCCTGGGTGATCGGGAACGTGCTGATTGGAGAAGTACGCCGTGGAGCCAGCGCTTTCACGACTTTTGCTGTTCCGTTCATTGCGTCCTTCGTCATGGTCATGTGGGACCTGACCTTTGATCCAAGGGCTTCGACCATCGACCACCAGTGGATCTGGGAGCAAGGCGGCGGCTACTTTGGCGTGCCGTTCACGAACTACCTCGGCTGGTTTTTCACCGTGTACTTGTTCCTCCAGCTCTTCGCTCTCTTCATCAGGTTTCGCCCGGGTGGCAATGACACGGCACGGACGTGGCCGAGGTCTCACTACGTGCAGGCGATCGTGATGTATGCGGCGATTGGGCTGACACCCGTTCTGACATTTCTCGTGGGCGGCAGCAATTCGCCGATCGCCGATGCGGCCGGTGCCGTCTGGCAGACCAGAAGCATCGCTGAGTCGGTCGCGACGGTGAGCCTCTACACGATGATCTTCGCCGTCGTGCTCTCGACCATGAAGCTGTTTCAGCCTTCCGAAGGATGAATTCAGGAACTGGCGATCGGCTGCTCCTCGAGAAACGCCAGGGTGGCCGCGGCGAGCAGCGGCGAGTTGAAGATGCTGTAGTGGGTTTGGCCAGGAAGGATCGCGAGCGCGTGACCGCCCTTTGGCCGCCCCTCGCCCATCCAGCCGCCATCGCGGAGGCCGCCACCGAGCAGTTTGAACACTTCGACGTAATGGCTTGGCGGGGCCATGTCAGCGTCGGCGGCGACCACGAGCGTCGGCATCTGGAGACCGCGGACCTCCTCGGTGAAGTCGAAGTCCTTGGACATCGCTGCGCCGATCTTGTCCAGCAATCGTGGGAAGTCCTCAGGGCGTGGTGCGACTCGCTGGTACATCTGATACATCGGCGTGTCTTTCATGAAGTCGGCGGCGGCGGCGTTGACCTGACCTTGCTGTGCCCGCATCTCCGCATAGATTGCGTCGGGCCGTAGGTTCGCCGAGACCATGACGAGCCGCCGGACCTTGGTCGGGTACTGAGCTGCCGTCTGGAGCGCGACCCCGCCGCCGAGCGAGTAACCCACCACGTCCGGCGTGGCCAGGTGGAGATGGTCGATGAGCGCCGCGATGTCGCCGGCCATCAGCCCGACGTCCATTGGTCGATCGATGTCAGCCGTGCGGCCGTGTCCCTGCAGGTCGACGGCGACGACCTGGTGGCGCTCCGCGAGCAGAGATAGGACAGGCCCGAACATCTCGCCCGACCCGAGTCCGCCATGCAGCAGGATCAGCGGCCGCCCGCTCCCATGAGTTTCGAAGTAGAGGTTGATGCCGTTGACCTCCGCGTACTTGCCGCCGCCTTTCGCCTGTGCGGTTCGATCGCTGGCCATGGTCATGCTCCTTTTTGGGTGATGAAGAGGTTGGGTTCCGTGAATAGAGACTCCCGGGGCGCCCGGAATTCATCGGTGCGCAGGAGTGCCAGCGGCTACCAGGTGCGCGTCACCTTACGAATCTCGCGCGGGCGGTCCGGATCGAACCCGCGGACAACAGCGACCCGGTGAGCCAGAAGCTGCGCCAGCACGGCCAGACTGATCGGGGTCAGTTCCTCAGGCAATCCTGAGTCGAGCAGCACTGTCGTCGCAGGATCGACATCAATCGTCTTATCGCCTATTTTGCCGTCGACGAGCTGAACAACAGGGCAGCCCTTCACACCGATGCGCTCGCGTATCGACCGCATGGCCGTTGCCACCGCGCCACCCCCATCGACCACGATGACCGGAATGCCAGCCTCAACGACGGCGATCGGCCCGTGCTCGAAGTCCGCGACCGACCACGCGCGCGCCATGACGTAGCTCGTTTCCATCAGCTTGAGCGCAAGCTCCTCGGCGGTCGAGAAATTGAAACCCCGCCCAAGAACTATCGCCCTCGTGCCGTTCAGCGGGGCGACGAGTCTCTCCAGGTCGGAGTCCAGCTCGAGCGCTCTCGCCATCGCTTGCGGAACACGCGACAGCGCGGCACCGAACGCTGCATCCGGATCCACCGACTGCGAGATGAGAGCGAGCGCTAAGAGGCTTGCCGTGTAGGTCTTGGAGGCCGGCACGCTGCGCTCCTGGCCGGCACCAAGCGTCAAGACAAGCTCGGCTGCCTTCGCCAGCGGCGACCCGGCATCGTTGCTGATCGCGACAGTGAGCGCGCCCTGCCGCCTGGCCTCCTCGACAACCGAGACCACATCTGGCGACGCGCCAGACTGGGAGATCCCGATGACGCATTGGCCCTCGATGTCCGGAGGGCTTGCGTAGTGCGTGAACAATGACGGCGCCGCCAGGGCGACCAGAGCCCGATTCCGCACGCCGAACAGGTACTTGGCATAAAGCGCGGCGTGGTCCGAGCTGCCTCTAGCCGCGATGACATAGCCTCGCGGCCGGATCTCGTGAATTCGCGCCCCGATTGCAGCGACCGCGTCGCGACTCTGCTCGAGCAGGCGCGATGCAACCTCTGGCTGCTCAGCGATCTCGTCCCGGAAATGACTCATGAGGCAAGCCCCAATTCGGCAAGCCGGACGGCGCCGGCCACAGGCGGCTCCTCGAGGCGGATGCACTGCGATCCCAGCTCTTCGCGAACTGCGCATTCCAGCGTCGGCTGGTTGAGGAGCAAGCCACCTGCCAGGACGACGGGCCCGTCTATCCCCAGGGATACCCGCACCGACTTCACCAGGTCGCTCAGCGACGACGCGCCTCGCAGAACCACGCTTTGCGCCCCTGGGTCCAGGTCGGCGGTCTCGAAGACGACGTTCGCCATGGCCGCCCATTCCATCGGCTCGCGAAGTCCGCTCAGCTTTCCGAGCAGCTGCATCGTGTCGCCGGCCCCACACGCGGCAAGGAGCCTCGAGCCCAATTCTCCCAGAGGCCGGCCAGAATCAGCGCGACGCATCACCTCACGCGCAGCTTCCCGAGTGATCCAGGCACCGCCTCCGTCGTCGCCGACCTGCCAACCCCATCCGCCAGAGCGTGCCTCGAGTCCGCCGGATGTCCGGCCGTAAGCGACCGATCCGGTGCCGGAGATGAGCGCGATACCTTCGTCGGTGTGCGCCGCTGACAGGACCAATCGCGCGTCGTGGACGACGCTGACGCGGCAGCCCGGCAGCAGGTTCTGCAGCAATCTCTCGAGGCGAAGGCGGCCCGCCGGCACCTCCGCGCCGGCTGAACCTGCACAGCACGAGTTGGGCTGGATCGGTCCAAATTCGCCGAGCAACGCGGTCAAACGGCGGTTGACCGCGGCTGGTGGAAGCGTCGCGACGTTGGCGCCAGGTCCCTCGACCTCGGCGACGATGCGACCGTCCGCGCACAGCCGCGCGCGGCTGCGGGAACCTCCGATGTCGATGCCTAGGACCGACGTCTGAATTGCACCACCCCCCGCAGCAGCGTTCTCACGGACGCCGCGCCTGGGTCAGGGTCGCGTTGAGGTTGCCGCCCGCGGCCGACAGGAGCTCCTCGGCCTCTTGGGCGCTGACTCCTCGCCGGAGCATGAGGATGGCTGCCTTGGCGTTGCCATGCGCGTCGGTGAGCGCGTGCGCCGCCAGTTCCATCGATGTGCCTCCCAATTCAGCCACCAGGCGCGCGGCGCGCGTGCGCCGTTTGTCGTTCGTCACTATGACGTTCACCATCCGACCACGGTATGTGTGCCCGAGCCGTGTGAAGGTCCCCGTGCTGATCATGTTCAGCGTCACCTTTTGCACTGTGCCGGCTTTCAATCGCGTCGAGCCGGCGATCACCTCCGGGCCGGTCTCAATCTCAATTGCAACATCCGCCGTTTGGCCAAGTGGTGACCCAGGCGTGCACGTGAGCGCCACGACCACGGCGCCGGCTGCTTTCGCCGCGTCGATTGCGGAGAGCACATAAGCCGTGGTGCCGCTGGCGCTGATGCCCAGCGCCACGTCACCCGAGCCGACCCCCGAGCGCTGTGCATGATCGCGACCGCGATGCTGGTCGTCCTCTTGCTCGTCATCGCCTCCTTCGTGCGCCTGCACGACGTCGGCGGGGATGCCGAACGTCGCAGGGCACTCCGCGGCGTCGAGCGCCGCGATTCTCCCGCTTGTGCCGGCGCCGAAGTAATGCAGTCGGCCGCCTGAGCGCAAGCTCTCCGCGATCAAATCGATGGCGCGGGCGATCTCTGCGATCTGCGGAGGGATCGCTTCATGAGCGCGAAGCTCCTCCAGGTGCATCAGCTCGACGAGCTCGAGCGTCGTCAAGGATTCGAGCTCATCGGCACGTGGATGAACGCTTTCGCTCATGGCCTCATGACTTCGGCCGCGGCCTCACCGCACACCCGGGCTGCTCCACTGGTGGCGATGTAGGCCTTTGCGCCTTTGGGGCGGCATTGCGGCAGTCCCATCTCGACGATGACCGCATCCGGCCGCCGCGCTAGCAGTGAGTCCGCCAGGTTGGCTTGCCACGCGTGCCGGTGAAGGTCACGCACAACTAGAACGAGACTCTGTCCTTCCGCGCGAGCCAGCAGCGAAACAACATCAACCTGCCCTTCTTCTTGACTCTCTTGCACCTCGACCGGCGTGACCCGGACTCCCCGCTGTGCCAGAGGTTGTGCCATTCCCCAGTTCACCTGGCCGGCGGCGATGGATCGCATCCAGTTGACCTGCACGACAGTCGCATCATCCTCGATGCGCACAGGTCCATCAGCCTTGATGGCGCGGCGCGCAGCTACAAGACCGACCCTGCGATCGGCAATCGCCCCGCGTACCTGGTGCGAGCGCCACACCGCAAGCGTGTCGATTCGCCCAGCCGCCTCGGCCAGGCGCTGTTCGCTCAGGCGGCCGGCTTCCACCGCCGCGACGATCGCGGCGCCGACCTCTGCGACCACGTCTTCATCCGCCAGGCCGCCTCCGATACACAGCGCGTCGCATCCCGCGATCAGGGCCCGGACTCCACCCTCGGCGACACCATATCCGTCGCTCAGGCCTCGCATCTCGAGCCCGTCCGTGATGGCGACGCCCTGGAAGTGAAGCTCGCCGCGGAGCAGGTCGGTCATGATCCGGCGGCTGATGGTGCCCGGCACGTCATCGATTGCCGGCACGAGGATGTGCGCGCTCATGATCGCCTGCACGCCTACCGCGATCGCCGCCTTGAACGGTTCGAGAGCGCGCTGATGTGGATCTTCGCTCACGACAGGCAAAGCGAGGTGTGAGTCAACCGACGTGTCGCCGTGACCTGGAAAGTGCTTGGCGCACGCAGCGACGCCCGCGCCCTGCAGCCCCTCGACCCAGGCCGATGTATGCCTGGCTACCAGGCTCGCCTCGGGGCCAAATGCCCGTGTGCCGATCACGGGGTTCGACGGGTTGCTGTTCACATCGGCGTCGGGCGCCAGGTCGAGGTCAACTCCGGCCGCCGAGAGCTCCGCGCCCATCGAGGCCGCAACGTCACGCGTCAGCCGCGGATCGCCCGCGGCGCCGAGCGCCAGGTTGCCCGGATAGGAGCTGCCGGTCTTCGCCTCCAGTCGGGTGACGTCGCCGCCTTCCTCGTCAACGGCTATGAGTAGATCCGGACTTTCGGCGTGCAGGGCCGCGGTCAGGCCGGCCAGCTGGTCAAGATCGGAGATGTTTCGGGCATAGAGGACAACACCGCCGAGTCCAACCGCGGCACGCCGCTTCACCCAATCCGGTGGGACCGTGCCGAGGAAGCCAGGCAGAAGGCAGCGCAGAGCGAGCCGTTCAATTGATGTCATTGCGAGGTCATCCCTTGACCGCTCCCGCCGTGAGACCGCCCGCCAGATAGCGCTGCACGATGAGAAAGAAAGCGACCACCGGCAGCCCGGTCAGCGTCGCGGCCGCCATCAGCGGGCCCCATTCGGGACCGTGGTTGGTCGTGAAGGAAGCGAGCCAGACGGTCAGCGTCTGGTTGCCGGGGCTGGATAGAAGGACGTAGGCGATGATGTATTCGTTCCAGGCCTGAATGAATCCGAAGACAGCTGTCGCGACCAGACCTGGGCCGACGAGCGGAAACGTGATGCGGAAAAAGGCGCCGACGCGGGTGCAGCCGTCGATCATCGCCGCCTCCTCCAGCTCGACCGGGATGTTGGCGACGAATCCGCGCAAGGTCCACACCATGAACGGAAGGACGACGGCAAGGTAGATGGCGATGACGCCGGGCAGCGCGTCGGTCTGGCCAACCCCATCGAGCATGAGGTAGAGCGGGATGATCAGCGAGTTCAGCGGCACCAGCTGGACGCCGATGATCATGATCAGAAAGGCCGTCCGGCCCTTGAATCCGAATCGTGCGACGCCGACCGCGGCCAGGAACGCGACCGCGAGCGAGATCGCGAGCATCGCAGCCACGACGATGAGGCTGTTCCGGACGTCTTCGAGAAAGTAGGGACGAGCAATCGCGTCCTGGAAGTTCTGCACCGTGAATGGATCCGGAAACCATTTCGGGGTCAAGCTCAGGATGTCGCGGCCGGGCTTGAAGGCGGTCGCGACCATCCAGTAGATCGGGAAGAGCATCACCGCCGCCACGACAACCCCCGTGGCATCAAACGCAAGCTGGCCGGCCGGCTGTCTCAGTTCGAATCGTGGCCTTTTGCGTGCGCCGGTTTCGACGCGCTCCAGCCGGATTTCTTGATACGCGGTGCCGGGAGGCGCGGTGCCAGGAGCAATCACGCCATCTGTTCCTTCTGCACGTCAGCCACCTCGAGCGTCTCTCTGACATAGAAAAAGGTGACGGCGAGCAGGATCAGCACCATGACGACGGCGATGGTCGCGCCCAGGCCGTACTTCGTCACGCCAAACGACTCGCGGTACGAGTAGATGGCGATGACGAAGTAGTCGGAGCTCGGCCGTTGGTTGAGCATGATGTAGATCTGGTTGAAGACGCCGAAGTCCCAGATCGTGGAGAGGCAGGTCACGATCAACAAGATGGGCTTGAGGATTGGCACTGTGACGTGCCAGAAGGATTGCCACGCGTTGGCCCCATCCACCCTTGCCGCGTCGACGATATCGCCGGGAACTTGCAGCAGGCCGGCAAAGAGCGTGATGGTCACGAACGGGATTGCCCCCCAGACCACGATAAGCGCGATCACAGCCAGTCCTTGCACAGGGTTGTCGAACCAGTTGTGGTGTATGTAGTTGCCGAAATGCAATTGCGTCAGCAGGTAGTTGATGACGCCGAATTCGTAGTCGAACATCCACTGCCAGATGTCCACGGTGACGACCACCGGCGTCGCCCAAACAAAGACGAGCGCGCTCGCGATCAGCACCCGGATCGCCGAGCGAACCTTGAGCAGCAGAAGCGAGATGAGCGTGCTCAGGAAGATGGTCAAGGCCACGCACGTCAACGTGAACAAAAGAGATCGAATCACCACCTGGTGGAAGAGCGGGTCTTTGAGGATCGTGGTGTAGTTGTCGAGCCCCACCCATTCGCCCTGGTGGGCGATCAGCTCGCGCAGCCCATAGTTCTGCAGCGAGAGCCACCCGAGCATGCCGAGCGGGAAGGCGAGTATGCCCGCTATGACCGCGACGCTTGGCGTGATCAGCGCGTACGGGAGGAAGTTGACCCGATGCCGCCAGTGACGGCGGGGGGCCGGTTCTAGGTCGGGCGCCGCGATTGCCACTCCCATCGAACCAGCCCCCTTGTATCGGTTTTCTTGACGGAGCTGCTACGAGCCGTTAAGCAGCGTTGTGATCTTGTCGCTGGCGGACTTCGTCGCGTCCGGAATCGGCATTTGCTTCGTGAATATCTTGACGAGCATGTCGGGAATCACGTTTGCATTTTCGACGCTCGCCCAGTTCTGCGAGTTCGGCACGAACCGGCTGTTCTTCGCCGCTCCGTAGAAGACAGCGTTGATGCCGGTGCCGAGGTTGAGCATCGAGGTGGTGTTCGGGATGACGCCGCCGACGGTCGCCATCTCGGTCATGTGCTTGTTGCCGGTCAAGGTAGCAACCCACGCGTTGGCCAGGTTCTGGTGAGTGCTCTTCTTGGCTACGCCGAGGTCAGAGCCGCCGAGAAACACCGGGGCCGTCTGACCGGCCTTGCTGCTGGGGATCGGGAATGCGCCCAACTTGTCGGCCAGCTTCGGATCGCCTGCCTTGGGGTCGGTGATGACGCCGACCTCCCAGCCGTTGGCGATGATCATGGCGATGTGACCCTGCGCGAAAGCAGCATCCTGCTTCGCCTCGTCACCGGTCTTGTCGGCTTTGGAAAGAGAGCTGACGAGCTTGCTCAGTGTCGTCAAGCCTTGCTGAGAGCCAGAGCTGCTCAGCGATCCCTGCCACTTGCCTCCCGATTGAGTTGCGATGTCGCCGCCGCTGTCCCAGATGAAGGGAAGCGCCGCATACCAGTACTTGCCCGGAAAGTACAGGGCGGAAAAGTTGGGGTCGGAGCTGTTTGCCGCCATCAGCTTCTGTCCGACGGTCAACAGGCCGTCGATGCTGTCGGGCGGCTGGACGCCCGCGGACGCGAACATGTCCTTGCGGTAGATGATGGCGCGGCTGCCGGCGTAATACGGCACGCAGTAGAGCTTGCCACTCACGGTGCAGGAGTCGGTCAGGGACTGGAGCCAGGTACCGGAGTTGTCGAAGGTGGACTTCTTTCCGCTGATGTCCTCGAGCGCCCCGGCCGCGGCGTATTTGGCCACCAGAGTGTTGCCGAGCTCAACCACGTCAGGTGGATTGCTGCCGGCAAAGCCAGTGTCGAGCTTGGTCCCGATCTCACCCCATTTCTGGAGCTCAACCTTGACGGTCACATTTGGATATTTGACCTTGAAATCGGCGTTGGTCCCGTCGACCACGCTTGCGGGCGCGCTGCCGTCCATGAGCCAGACGGTCAGCGTGCCGCTTTCAGTGTTAGTTGTGCTCGCACCACCGCCACAAGCCGCCGCGGCTATCGCGGTCGCGAGCGCGAGGGTGCTCACCCATACCTTCCTTACCTTCATTCGTTCGAATTCCCCCTATTAGGTTGAATGCGGCGTTTGTGCGCCATCCAGTTGGTCGCCCTCTCTTTCCTGGGCCACAGACGACCGACCACGCGGGGCGCCGGCCGAGCGTCCGTTGCGGCCTCTCTGCGGTACGAGGTCGGCGACCAGGCGATAGCGGTCGCCGCGATAGATGGAGCGGACGAACTCGACGATCCGCCCTGACTCGGAGACGGTCGTCCGCTCGAAAAGAAATGCCGGCGAGTGCAAGGGCACACCCAGCACCTCCGACTCTTCCTCGTTGGTCACTGTCGGCTCGATGCTCTGTGTGCCGGACGCCATGACGATTCCGTAACGCTCGGACAGCAGGTCATAAAAGGAGTGCTCCTCGAGATCGGACCGTGTGAGCCCCGGGATCAGCTCCTCGTGAACGTGGAGGATCTCCATCGCCATTGGTTTGGAGTCGGCGAGACGCAGTCGCTTGACTCGAACGATCCGGGCGTCGGGAGAGACGGCCAGCTTGTGGGCCAGCCGAGCGCCGGCAAGGATGGTGGTCAGCTCGAGCGTCCGGTTCCCGGGAACCATGCCGCGGCGGCGCATGTCGTTGCTGAACGATGTGAGGGTCAGTGGTTGGGAGATCTTGGGTTCGGTGACGTAGGTCCCACTGCCGTGACGGCGCTCCAGATAGCCATCCCGAACGAGCTCGTCCAGAGCCGCCCGCACCGTCAACCGCGAGACCCCAAGGTCAATCGTGAGCTGCCGCTCGGAGGGAATCGAGTGACCCACCTCGAGACCTTCGACCAGGTCGAGGATCCGGTCTCGGGTATCTTCCTGCTTGTTCATCCAGGAAGCTCCGAGCTCAAGTGGTATTGTCCTGCCGTGACTGTCACGGGCGGCATTAAAGCACAAATCGGCCAAGTGATCAATACCACTTCTGCGGCTGCCTATCTGCTCTAGCCGATCACCGACTCCCCGCCCAAAGAGCCTCGGTCGCTGCCTGGATCGGACCGCTGCCTCCAAGCGCGACGCGGTGGAAGCTCATTAGAGTGAGCAAATCGACCCGGAAACCTTGACTTTCATCGGCGTGACGACCGGACAATCGGCCGCGACGAGGCTCTTTCCGCGCTGGGCCGCCGAGCTCGGACTTGGAAGCGTCAACTTCGCGGGCTGCGATTTGCCCCTCCACGCTGAGCCACAGCGATATCGCGACGTAGTGCAGCGAATCAAGAGCGGTGCACATGAGCGCGGGGCTCTGATCACAACCCACAAGATCGACCTCTTCGAAGCGTGCCGCGACCTATTCGAGGAGGTGGACGATTACGCGCAGCTCTGTGGTGAGACCTCCTGCCTGTCGAAGCACGGTGGCAGGCTTCGGGCGCGGGCGACCGATCCCATCACCGCGGGCAAGTCCCTCGAGGAGTTTCTGCCCAAGGAGCCGTGCGAGGTTCTTTGCCTGGGCGGGGGCGGATCCGCAATCGCCATCACGCTGTATCTGATGGGGCGTGAGCCGCGCTCGGCCCGACCATCGCGCATCACAGTCGTCAACCGCACCCAGGCACGCCTCGACGCGATGCGCGCCATCCATGCCCAGCTGAATTCCGAGACGCCGATCGAATATGTCGCCAATTCCGATCCACGTGTGAATGACGATCTGCTCAAGGCTCTGCCGCCCGGATCGCTCGTGATCAACGCCACCGGCATGGGCAAGGACACCCCAGGCTCGCCCATCACGGACGCGGGAGTTTTTCCGAGCGGAAGCTACGCGTGGGAGCTCAACTACCGCGGGGAGCTGGGCTTTCTGCGCCAGGCTTTGGCGCAGCGCAAAAAGCGCCGGCTGCACGTACATGACGGCTGGCGCTACTTCCTGCACGGATGGTTCACGGTTATCGAGGAAGTATTCGACTTGAGGATCGACGAAGAGAAGTTCAGCCGGCTTGCCGCTATCTCGGACGCGGAGCGCCCGCCAGGCCCACGATAAAGCTCCGCCGCTGAGCGGCGTCGGCCTGAACCATCGCGGAGCCCATGCTGATCGCGGCGGCGCCCGCGTCGAGGAACGATCGAGCGTCGTCGAGGGTGATGCCGCCCGAGGGGATGATCTCGATCTCAGGCATCGGACCGCCAAGATCCTGAATGAAAGATGGCCCCAGAGAGGAGGCGGGAAAGAGCTTCACGAACGTCGCGTGGCTGGACCACGCGTGCTCCGCCTCGGTGGGGGTCGCTACGCCAGGAATGAAAGGAAGGTTGGCGTCGAGCGCCTCTCCGATCAGCGTGGGATTCAACGTCGGGGCGACAGCGAATGAGGCCTTCGCGACAAGCGCGGCCCGCAGCTGCTTGGAGGTCCGGACCGTTCCCGCTCCCACCGTGTAAGGGCCGTCATCTCGCCGGCCGAGCTGTTCGGCGCTCGCGGTTATGGCATCGGCCGCGTTGTCCCCGTCCATGGTGATCTCGAAAATGCGCACCCCCGCATCGGCCAGCTCGCTCACAAGCCCGAGCAAACGCTCCATCGGTTCGACACGGCGAAGGACGACGATCAAGCGGTGGCGGCGGACGTCGATGGCAAATGGTCCGTGACGCAGATCAGGCGTGATCACCCCTGAGATTCCACCGCCTGCAGAGGCTCGAGCAGCGCGCCGTCGTCCGCCAGGAGCGCGCGGACCTCGGCGACATCGAGCGACCGCGGAGCGACGCCCGAGCGCACCGCCAACGCGGCCGCGGTACCCGCCGCTTGACCCATCGCCATGCAGGTCGCCATAGATCGCGCTGACGCGTGGGCGTCGTGGGTCGCCGAGAAGCACCGCCCCGCCACGAGCATGCCTTCGACTCCGCGAGGCACCAAACATCGAAAGGGGATGCCGTAGACGCCGCTCGCCGGGACGTAACTCCACCTGGTGTCCGTGGAAGCCAGATGGTCCTCGATCGGCGCCCCGCACAACGCGATCTCGTCGGGAAACCGCCTTGCCTCGAGAACATCCTCTCGCGTGAGCCGGTAGTCACCGAAAACGCGCCGGCTCTCGCGCACGCCGATCGCTGGGCTCGTCGCCACCAGCACCGAATGCTCGAAACCACGCACCCGGTCGCGCAGGAACCGGTGGTACTCCTGCACCTGACGCCGCCCCTCGATCTCAGCGCGGGTGAGCTGGTGCGGGTCGGTGGCGTCGACGTTCGGGATGCGAGTCATGTGAATCGTCACCATGCCCGGATATGGAGTCCGGTGCCAGGAACCTTCGAGGCGCGGCATCTGGTATTCGCCGCGCTCCGCAGCCTCGCGCATCATCGCCCACAGCTCGGTCTTGGGCAGCTTGGTGGCAGTCTCGACGTCGACGTTGGCAAGCCGGAAGATCGTGGAGAGGGACTGCAGGCTTGGCGTTGACTTCGCGTCTTCATAAGGCACGCCCGCCATCGCGCACAGGTCGGCGTCTCCGGATGCGTCCACGAATGCGCCTCCTTCTACTGTCGACTCGCCGCCCTTGTTCCAGAGCCGCACGCTCTCGGCCCGTCCGTCGTGCACTCGGAGCCCAGTCGCCCACGTGTGCAGCAGGATCTCGACTCCAGCCTCATCCGCAAGCCGCTCCCACGTGACCTTGAGCGCCTCGGGGTCGTAAGTGATACCCGTGCCGGCTCCGTACGTGTTAGGACGCTCGAACGCGACCCCGGCCGCCTTCAGCTTCTCGGCCACCTCCCAGCCAAGTCCCCCCACGACCCGGCGCATCGCCTGGCCTGGCGTGTAGAAGGCATAGAAGGTATCGAGCACCGCGGTCGAGGTGCCACCCAGGAAAGGCAGGCGATCCACCAGCAACGTTCGCGCCCCGCTGCGGGCGGCGCTGATCGCGGCGGAGCTGCCGGCAGAACCTGCACCGACGACGACGACGTCGTATCGCTGATTCATGGGCGCCATGCGAATGCCTTCTGTGGGTTGTTCACCAGGATGATCTCGACCACCGTGGCCCCCTCGCGCTTGACCAGGCGGGGCACGAACGTCTCCATCAAATAAGGAAGCCCCGGGCCGCCGCCGTAAGCGCGAAAGTAGTCGCGCTGGCCAAGGTCAAGGCCCACCATGATCGAACCGGAGTGGCCGGCTTCGACCATGCCGTCGATCAAGTCGAGGAGCTGGCTGTCCGGCCGGTACTTGATCCGTCCCGGAGTGTCGTATTCGAGGTAAACCCCCCGTTCGGCGACGGAGGCGTGCAGCTCCAGGTCAGGGTTCCGGTCCAGGTGCGCCAGGATGATGCGGTCCGCTCGGACACCCTCGCGCATGAGCAGGTCGACGATCGCGTGCGCGCACGTTCCAATTTCTGTGTGGACCAGGATTGGCGCCCCGGTTTGACGGCTGCCCATCGCGGCTGCGACCAACCTGCGCTCTTCGAGGCTGCTGATGCGTTGGTAGGAAGCCCCTGCCTTGATCACGCCGGCGCGCGCCGCATCAAGCTGCGCCGAACCCATCCAGTCGCCTGGATGCATGCCCTGCTGGAGGTCCGTGAGGATTCGTTCGGCGAGGACTTCGACGGACGCTTCCCTCACCCAGTGGCCTTCAGGGTAATGCGCGTCGCGGTGGTAGCCGGTCGCCGCGACGATGTGAACGCCGGTCGCCTCCGCCACCGCTCGCATCGCCGCCGGCCGGCGCCCCAGCCCGATCGGTGTTACTTCGACGATCGCCCGCAGGCCGCTGCCCTTCCCGCCGGCCACCTCTTCCGTGGTGCGGTCGACGTCGTCGAATTCCTGACCGGGCAGGGCCGGAGATCGAAGGAAGAGGTGGTCGTGAGCATCCGTCACGCCCAATTGCGCGGCCTTGATCGGCCCCAGCACCGTGACGACCTCGCTCATCTCTGGTAGGCGATGCGCCCTCCGACCAGCGTCAGCCTCACCTGCAGAGCTGCATCCAGCACCACCAGGTCGGCGGGAGCGCCGGGCCGGATGGACCCCGCGCGGCCCTCGATGCCAATCGCTCGCGCCGGCGTCGTTGATGCCATCTCTACGGCTTGGCGAAGGTCGACCCCAGGCAGTCCCGCCATGACGCGCACGAGGTGGTCCAACGTCGCCGCGCTTCCGGCGAGAGTGCCGTCTGCCAGCCTGACGGAGGTGCCGTCGCTGAACACATCTCTCCCGGCGATGGTGTAGTTTCCAGGAGGCGCCCCCGCGGCTGCTACCGCATCGGAGGTCAGGGCAATCCGGCCGGGGCCCGCCACTTTGATCGCCACCGACAGCATCGACCGATGGACGTGGACGCCGTCCGCGATCAGGCCCAAGGTGATGCGCTCGTCGCCCAGAAGAGCGCCGGGCAACCCTGGATCTCGATGATGCATGGGCGCCATCGCGTTGAACAGATGCGTACCGAATCGAACGCCGGCGTCGAATCCGGCTTGAGCCTCGTCCAGGGAAGCGCCCGAGTGTCCGGCCGACACCGTCACGCCCGCGCCGGTCAGCGCGCGAATCGCCTCGAGCGCATCCGGCAGCTCTGGCGCAAGCGTCATCAAGAGCGGCGGCGACGCCACGAATCTCGCCACGTGCTCCGGGGTGGGTAGCACCAGGCAGGCCGGGTCGTGAGCGCCGCGGTACTTGGGATTGAGGAACGGGCCTTCGACATGGGCGCCCAACACCCTCGCGCCCGGCGATTCCGCCGTCGCGCAATCACGGACGAAAGCAACGCCTTCGCCGATCGGTCGCGAGATGAGTGTGGGTACAAATCCGGTGACCCCAAAACGCGGAAGGCTCGCGGACATACTCTCGATGGCCCCAGGTCCTGCCGCTGCATCGCGACCGGCGAACCCGTTGACCTGGAGGTCGATGAAGCCCGGCACCACCGCGTCGCCGGCCTCCGCGATTCTGGTCGCCCCTGCCACATCGACCTTTCCCTCACGTACCCAGGCAATGCGCTCGTCCTCGATCAGCACGCTCGCGAGTGGAAACTCTTCGCGAGGTGTGAGCACGCGACCGTGAAGCAGGATCCGACTCATGCTTTTGGCACTATAGGCGGCATGTTCGCGCCAACCGTGAACGCCACGTGAATTCGGTGACAACTCTTCACGCCGGCATCGACATGGGCGGGACGAACATCAAGTGGACGGTGGTCGAGCTCGGTGGGGGCGAGCCGCGCCTGGTCTCGAGCGGCCACGTGCCGACGGACAGAAAAAACGGCGAGACCGGGGTGCTGGCGCAGCTGGTCGAAGTGGCTCGGACCGCGTCTCGAGATCAAGGCTCCATCAGGTCGGTCGGCGTGGGCGTGCCAGGCCTGTACGACCCCGAGCAGGGCACTACCCGCGTCATCATCAACGTACCCGGGACCTGGCAGGGCGTTCCGGTGGCTGCCGAGATCACCAATGCGGTTCAAGTTCCAGCCCGTCTCGTCAACGATGCGCGGGCTTTCACGCTGGCGGAGCATCGCCTCGGCGCCGGGCGCGGAGCGGCCTCGATGCTGGGCATCACGCTCGGTACCGGCGTCGGTGGAGGACTCGTCATCGGTGGCCGGCTCTACCTCGGTCATGACGGGACGGCAGGGGAGTTCGGCCACCAGACCATCCTGCCCGACGGTCCCCCCTGCAACTGCGGAAACAATGGTTGCCTCGAGACACTCGCCCGAGCCGACGCGATCGTCGCGGCGTGCGGCCAACCC
>DATGVE010000062.1:0-50892 GCA_035300725.1 Candidatus Eiseniibacteriota bacterium
CTTGATGTCGGAAACCCAGAGGGTGAAGCCCTTCAGGTCCACGCACGGGCCGGGGGAGCAGTTCTCCGGCGTGAGGTTGCCGTTATTCGTCACCAGCATGGGGGTGCGTAAGGCCTGGTAGGCGGCGGCGCCCACCAGGGCAGC
This sequence comes from Candidatus Eiseniibacteriota bacterium, assembly GCA_035300725.1. Classification (GTDB taxonomy): domain Bacteria; phylum Chloroflexota; class Dormibacteria; order Dormibacterales; family Dormibacteraceae; genus Palsa-870. Next base: position 145 of record DATGVE010000062.1, read on the forward strand.
CACGCCCAGGCCGGCCACGACTGCACTCACCAGGAGGAAGCGGCGGATCACAGGTCACGCATCCTCGGAACACGATAGGTGACGGCGCACGCCTTGGGCTGCAGGGTGCCTAGGCTACTGGAACTCCAGATAGAGCGCCATTTGAATGGACCCTTTCATCGGTCAGGACCTTGCCGTCTTTGAGCCGGATCTGACGGCTCGCCTGCGCGGAAATGTCGAGGTCGTGCGTGATCAGGACGATGGTGACCTTGTCCTCCTGGTTGAGGCGCTTGAGGAGGTCCACGAGCTGCTGCGCCGTCTCGGTGTCGACCGCGCCGGTCGGCTCGTCGAGCAGGATGAGCGAAGGGTTGTTCACCATCGACCGCGCGATGGCCACGCGCTGCGCCTGGCCGCCCGAGAGCTCCGTCGGCCGGTGGCGGATCCTGTCACTGAGCCCTACCCGTTCGATGAGCTCAACGGCACGCGCCTTGCCGCTCTTCCCGTTCTTCACGTACCGCAGCGGAAGCATCACGTTCTCGAGCACGTTGAGCCCGGACAGGAGGTTGTACTCCTGGAAGACGAAGCCGACGCTGTGTGCCCGCATCCGCGCAAGCTCGCGATCGCCGAGCTTGCTCGTGTCGATGTCGTCGATGAACAGGCTCCCAGAGGTAGGCCGGAGGAGGAGCCCCATCATGTCGAGCATCGTCGTCTTGCCGCTGCCCGAGCGGCCGACCACCGCGACGAACTCCCCTTTCTCGATCTCGAGCGTGACGCCGTCGAGCGCGTGGATGACCTCGGTGCCCCGCTTGTAATACTTCGTGAGGTCGACCAGCCGGACGTTCGCCATCTACTCGTTCCTCAGGGCCGTGACTGGATCGAGCCTTGCCGCGCGCCATGCGGGCAGGATGCCGGCTGCCGCGCCCAGCACTGTCGCAAATCCGATGGCGAAGATCGTGAGGGCGGGCGTGATCAGGAACAGCGTCGATTGTCCAGGCGGAGTGGTCCCGTTGACAAGGATGGTGATCGCAGCGCCCAGGCCATACCCGACCAGGCCACCCACCACGCCGATCAGAGTCGCCTCGGTCAGGAACTCGCCCATGATGTTGAGCGTGGTCGCACCGACCGCCTTCTTCAGCCCAATCTCACGCACGCGCTCGGCCACCGCCATGAACATGGTGTTGACCACCGACAGTCCGCCGATGATCAGGGCCAGCAGCGCCGCCGCGGTCGTGATGGTCGTGAAGATCGCGCCGCCTTGCTTGAAGCTGTTCACAATCTGGCTCGGCTTTGTGGCTTTGACCCCCGTCACCTGGGCGTTGATCCTGTCTGCGGTCTTGTCCAGCTCGGCAATCGAAGTTCCCGGCTTCCCGTAGACGTCGATGCCGCCGGCAATCGCTTTGACGTCGAACGCGTTCCGCAGCTCGGCGGGCAAGCTGTCCCGCAGCAGCATCTGACCGTCGGCGATGTTGATGTAGGCAAAGGCGTCTGGAGCGGTTCGCGTCAGGTTGAGGATGCCCACGACGGTGAACGTGTGGTTGATGAAGTCGGGCTTGGCGTCAACCGGCTTGATCGGGAGGTCGATCGTATCCCCGATCTTCTTGTTGAACTCCTTCGCGAAGGTCTGTCCGAGCACAACCTGACCTGTGATGTTCGAATTCAGCGCGTGGCCCTGGGCCAGTGTGACTTGCAGGTTGCCCCAGCCATTCTCGGCCGGGTCGGTCGCGACGATTGTGTCGGGGACGCCGAAGCTGAACGAAGGCGCTGCGCCGGGCTTCGCCTGGAAGCCGTAAGTCGGGAATGCCGCGGCCACGCCGTCGATCTTCTTGATGTCATCGACCTTGGAGATGGGCAGCAGGGTGGCTGACTGCTGGCCGTCGGGCGGCCCGACCTGGATGCTCGAGCTGAAGTACTTGACCCCGCCGTCGAGCAATGCGTTGAAGTTTTCCGCCATCGCACCCATCGTGGTCAGTGCCAGAACGCCAATGACGATGCCTGCGATGGTCAGGAAGCTGCGGAGCTTATGACGCGTGACGTTACGAACGATTTCCATGAGTGCCTGAGGATACGATGCCTTTGGTTAAAAGCGGATTAAGGGATGAGGATCACTGAAATCCCATTTCTCCCATGTGAAGTCCATCTGCGCTGAGGTGCACCTGGACCCAAAGCCCCTGCTTGCGGACGCTTGCCGTGATCAGAAAACCTCTCGCCGAGTCCGTGTACGGAACGCCTCCCTCCGAGGACTTTTCGTAAAACGACCAGTCCGGATCCTCGTAGTACGTTCCACCCAACTCAGTCCAGCCGCTCTGGCTCAACTTCGCCCTCAGCTGCGGATAGAGCGCTCCGGGATCGCCGACGTGGCTCACCGAGACGTCGGGGCCGGTGCACAGCCAGCTGTTGTCCGCGCCATCGTTCTCGATGGCAAAGAGCTCGCCGCTGGCGCGGAATGCGACGACCGGGTCGGACTTCAAAACGTTGAAACGTTCGTTGCCCGGGTCGCAGTGGTTGCTCCACATGGTGCCGAAGAGGGCATGCGCCGTGAGCGCGGCAACCGCGATGAAGATCATTCCGATCGCCACGCTTGCCCGTGCTCCAAGCATTGGGGCACCGATATACCAGAAAATTCACATTCATGAGAGATCGCGGTGTCCAGCCTGCTGCTCCGCGGCTTCGTGCTCGGGTTCGCGGTCGCGGCTTCCCCCGGCCCGATCTTCTTTCTCTGCCTTAGGCGGACTCTTCTCCGGGGCCGGCTCTACGGCCTCCTCTCGGGCATCGGCGTGGCGACTGCCGATGCCTTTTACGCGGCCATCGCCGCGTTTGGCGTCGCCGCTGTCACCACGGCCATTGCGGGAGGCCGGCGGCCCCTGGCCGTGATCGGCGGCCTGGCGCTGATCGTGCTCGGCGTGCGCATCTTGCTCGATCGACACGAGAAGCAGAAGGAGGCGCCCGCCACCACTCGCACGGGCTTGGTCTGGGCTTACCTGTCGACCCTGGGGCTGACGATCACCAACCCGGCCACCGTCATCTCGTTCGCGGCTTTGGCCACAACCCTGGGACTCGGCACCGGCGCGGGCCTCGTCAAGTCCGGCGTGCTTGTTCTCGGGGTGCTCCTTGGCTCCGCTGCGTGGTGGTGCCTCCTGGTCTTTGCCGCGTCGTCGCTGCGTGGACGCCTGACGCCGACCCTGATCCGCGGCATCAGCACCTCCAGCGGCCTGGCGATCGCGATCCTTGGAATGCTGGCGATCTACTCTGCCTTTTCATGAGTGTGGACCAGCGGTCACGCACCTACAGTTGGTCGGACCCCACCGCGCTGCGTGCTGCGGGTTCAGCGATGAGCGGGCTTGAGTTCATCAAGGCTGTCTTCGAAGGCAGGCTGCCGCCACCGCCGATTGCGGCGACCATGGATTTCACCGGCGCCGAGGCCGAGGAGGGGCGAGTCGTCTTCGTCGGCGAACCCAAGGAGTTCCACTACAACCCGATCGGCGTGGTGCATGGCGGCTTCGCGATGACGCTCCTGGATTCGGCGCTGGGCTGTGCCGTACAGACGACACTCGCCCAGGGTGAGGGCTACACGTCACTCGAGACGAGCGTCAACTTCGTGCGGCCGATCACGAGCGAAACCGGCCTTGTCCGCTGCGAGGCCTCGATCCTGCACCGGGGCGGCCGGATCGCCACGGCCGAAGGGAAGGTGATCGCCGAGAAGACAGGCAAGCTCCTGGCGCACGGCACGACGACGTGCCTCATCTTCAGGCCATAGTTTTGCGGCTGTGATCGTCGACAGCTTGAAGTTCTTTCCCGCGCCTTTCGCCCCTACTACGAAGGGCGCGGTCCATTCCCAGGCGAGGAGGAACCTGTCTGGGCGCCATTTGAAAATCGCGCTGCTCACCTCGTCCGGCATGTACATCAAGCGCTCGCAGGCATCGTTCGACCTCGAGCATGAGCAGACGCACCCTGAGTGGGGCGACCCCACCTGGCGTGCCATCCCTTCCTCCGCGACCGCCGCAGAGATAGGCGTCGCCCACCTACATTTAAATGACGAGGACCTGCTGGCCGATCCCGAGATCGCCCTGCCGATGCATTTGCTCGGTCAGCTCGAGAGGGAACGCTTGGTTGGCGGCGCCACCGCCGATCACCTGTCGGTGATGGGATACCAGGAAGCCAAGCTATTTGAGTGGAGGCAGACCGCGGCGCCGGAGCTGATCGCTCACCTTCGCGAACAGGGTGCAAGTGGCCTGATCCTCGCCCCCGCTTGACCCGACTGCTGCGCAAACGTGCCCGTGCTGGCACGGTGGATCGAGGCGGCCGGAATCCCGACGGTGGTCGTGACCATGATGCCCGAGGTCGCTGAGGATCGGCGGGCGCCGCCCACCGTCGGCGTCGAGTTCCCTTTCGGCCACGCGTTCGGGATGCCGCACGACCGCGCGATGCAGCGGCGAACGCTCGAGCTGGCGCTGCACGTTCTGGCGGGTGCTTCGAGGTTCGGGACCCGCGTCGACCTGGACACTGTGTGGCCGGTCCCGCCCCGCGAGGCCTACCGGGCATGGCAGCCCAAGGTGGCAAGCCCGATTGTGAGGAAGATTCTGGAGGCGCAGGGCACCGGACCAATTTGAGACCGGATCGGGACTGAAACTGATACCTGTATGCGCCGAAGGTGTGGCCCATGCTCACCCTTCAAGCTCGACATCGGCTGGACATCCGGTTACGTGATTTCGCTTATGCGGTCGCAGCCTGCGCCGGAGCGCACAACGCCGAGCGGCTGACCTCCGAACTCGAGGCCGCGTGGTCGCCTCGCGGCCAGGGTCTGGCATGCCGTTCGGTTCGCTCTGGGTTTCACCTGCTGCTTGCCGCGCTCGACCTTCCACCGGGCGCGGAGGTCCTTGTTTCGGCGGTCACGCACCCTGACATGGTCCGCATCCTGGAGGCGCACGGGCTGGTGGCGGTGCCCGTCGACCTCGACGTCGCCACGCTGGCGCCGAGGTTGGAGCTGGCCGAGCGATTGGTGACTCACCGCACCAGGGCAATCCTGGTCGCGCATCTCTTCGGTGGCCGCGTCCACATGGAACCTGTGGCCGCATTCGCCGGCAAGCACGGGTTGTTCGTGTGGGAGGACTGCGCCCAGGCTTTCACCGGCCCACATGACGCCGGCGATTCGCGCACCGACGTGGCCATGTACAGCTTCGGAGCCCTGAAGACATGCACGGCGCTCGGTGGTGCCCTGTTCAAGGTCAGGAGCACGACGCTCCGGACGCGGATGCGACGAACCCAGGCGACATGGCGACCACAGCGCCGGCGCGCCTATCTCACCGTCGTCCTCAAGTTCCTGGCCTTTCGCCTGGTCACGCTTCCGCTTGCGTACGGTCTGTTGGCTCGCGGCCACTGGGTGTTGCGGCGCGACTTCGACCGGCTGGTCAACAGCTCCGTCCGGGCCTTTCGCACCGGCGAGCTGCTCCCCCAGCTTGAGGTCAAGCCCTCGGCGCCCCTGGTGGCGATGCTCGCGTACCGGCTGCGGATGTTCGACGGCGTTCGCCTTCGCCGGCGAGCGGCGGCGGGCAAATGGCTGGCCGCCCACCTTCCGCAACACGTAGTTCTCCCGGGCCGCTGCATGGACCCCCACACCCACTGGCTCTTTCCAGTCGTCACGTCCCAGCCGGACGAGCTGATCCACGCGTGCCAGCATGCCGGCATCGATGCGGCGCGCGGAGCGTCGAGCGTGTCGGTGGTGGCTGCACCGTCCGGCCGGGCGGAGTCCGAGGCGAGGGCGGCCGGACGAGTGATGGACGGCCTGGTTTTCCTGCCTGCCTATCCCGAGCTCCCACGTCGTTCGCTGGCTCGCCTGGTGGCGGCGCTCCAGAGCTCGGGCGCGCAGCCGTCGACATGTCCGGAGACCGCATCCCGCCGCCTCAGGCAGGCATGACAACGCGGGCGGAGGCGTGGGAGCACCTTGGCAACGGCCCGTTCCACCTGCTGGTCATCGGGGCCGGCATCATCGGCAGCCGCATCGCTTTCGAGGCGGCGCGCGCCGGCCTGTCGGTCGCCCTGGTCGACGCCGGGGACTTCGGTGGAGCGACGTCCAGCAGCTCTTCCAAGCTCATCCACGGCGGCTTCAGGTACCTGCCGATGCTCGATCTCTCGCTCGTCTGGGAGTCGCAGCGCGAGCGGCGCGCGCTGATGGACCATGTCGCGCCGAACCTGGTGCGCCGCATGCCGATCGTGCTGGCGGCATATCGCGGAAGGCCCCGAGGCCCGATGACGGCGGCCGCTGGTGTTCTCGCGTACGGGGCGCTGTGCGGGTTCCGTGGGACCGGGGTGGGTCTCGTCGGACCGCGAGCCGCCGAGCATCTCGTCCCGTCGCTGCGGACGGATGGGCTGAGCGTCTGCGGGATTTTCGATGAGGGCCAGACCAACGACGCTCGACTCGTTCTGGCCACGGTGGCGGCCGCCGCGGATCTCGGGGCGACCGTGGTCAACCACGCGCGCGTGGTCGGATTGGACCGGCCGGGTGGCCGGCTCGTCGCGGCTTTTATTCAGGGGCGCGAAGGCGAGCCGGCGGTCGAGGTCCGGTTCAGGTTCGTCATCAATGCGGCAGGTCCCTGGGTCGACAGGATCCGGCAGCTCGAAGACCCGGTCTGCCAGCCGATGGCTCGCCTTAGCAAGGGAGTCCACGTCCTCGTCGATCCGCAAGCGGAATGGCGGGCGGGTGTCGTCGTGCCCATGGAAGGCGGCCGGGTCGCGATGGCGCTGCCATGGCAGGGGATGCTCATGCTCGGCACCACCGACACCGAGTTCGAGGGTGATCCTTCGAGTTGCGCTGTCGATCCGTCCGACGTCAGTCAGGTGCTGGCGGAGGCATCGGTGGGTTTGCCCAACGAGATGGTCCGCGCCGACGCGGTCCGTTACTCGTTCGCGGGTCTGCGGGTCTTGCCGCTGGGTGCGGAGACGAGCGCCAGCGCACACCGAGAGCACCTCGTTCGCACCGGCCGTTTCGGCATGGTGTCGATCGCCGGCGGCAAGCTGACCACCCATCGGCGGATAGCCGTAGAAGTGCTGAGGCGCCTGCCGGATCCGCGGCTGTCGAACCTCGAGCTCGAGGACATGCCTCTACTCCATGCCGAGCGTGCGGTTCTTGCGGCGTCCGAGCCGGAAGTTGATCCAGCGGTTGTCGAGCACCTCACCGATGCCTACGGCCGCGAAGCGCCGGCGGTGATGCGACAGCGCATGCATCACCCGGATGCGTTGGAGCGGATCCATCCCAAAGGTCCCGACGTGTGGGCACAGGTATTTCACGCGGTGGAGAGGGAGTGGGCGATCACGGTTGAGGACATCGTCCGGCGCAGAACCACGCTCGCTGTTCGAGGTCTTGCCTCAACCGCGGTACGAGAGGACCTGGCGCGGGTCCTCGCCCGTTCTTACTCGGGCTTGGGTTCGAGCTTGGGATCCAATTTGATGGAAGCTGAGTTGATGCAGTAGCGGAGTCCCGTCGGCCGCGGCCCGTCATCGAAGACGTGGCCCAGGTGGCCGCCGCAGTTGGCACAGGTGACCTCGGTCCGAGTCATGAAGAGGCTGCGGTCGACGTGCTCCTCGACCGGCGCGTCATCCGCCGGCGCGTAAAAGCTCGGCCAGCCGCAGTGCGCGTCGAACTTCGTCTCCGACTCGAAGAGCTTGGCGCCGCAGCCGGCGCAGAGGTAAGCGCCCGGTGTCTTGGTGTCCCAGTACTCTCCGGTGAAGGGTCGCTCGGTGCCCTTCTCGCGCAAGACGTGGAACTGCATGGGGGTCAGGTCGCGCTTCCAATCCGCCTCGGTCTTCGTCGATTCGGTCTTCTTCACAGTCCTACTTTGCCACGATCCCGAATCCGCCAAACTCTTGGAAGTGCCGAGCAAGCACGCGCAGACGCGGCTCAAGAGGGACCACGTCATCTGGTTCACCACGTGCGGCCGGGACGGGCAGGCGCACGCGGTGCCGGTCTGGTTCTGGTGGGACGGAAAGTCCTTCCTCATCTACTCGGTGCCCGGCCAGAAGGTGCGCGACGTCGAGGCCGACCCGAAGGTGAACCTCCACCTCAATACCGACCCGGAAGGAAACGATGTGGTGCGCATTGACGGCACAGCCAGGGTCGCCGCGCGACACGCGCCCGCCTACAAGGTCCCAGCCTATGTCCGCAAATACCGGGAGCTCATCAAAGGCTTCGACTGGACTCCAAAAGTCTTTTCGGAGCAGTACCGAATCGCCATCATCGTCCGCCCGACGCGCTTCCACGAGTAAATTGAGCACGTGACTCATCCCTTGCGGTTTGGATTGAAGCTCTCCGGCCAGGACACGACCATTGAGGCTTTGCGCGCCGTGTGGCGCATCGCGGACGAATCGGGTTTCGACCATGTGTGGGATTTCGACCACCTCGCTTCGATCGGTGACGGCGGGCCGGATCGCCCGATCTACGAAGGCTGGACGCTCCAGGCGGCGATGGCCGAGGCGACCAAGCGCGTGCGAATCGGCTGCCTTGTCACCGGCAACACCTATCGCAACCCGGCCCTGCTCGCCAAGTCGGCGGTTACTGTCGATCACCTTTCAGGCGGACGCCTGGAGTTTGGTATCGGAGCCGCGTGGGCGCAGATCGAGCACGAGATGTACGGGTTTGCCGGTCTGGACCATCGTGTCGGAATGCTCAGCGAGTCGCTGCGCATCATCCGGTCGCTGTGGACAGAGGAGCGAACCAATTTCGAGGGCCGCTACTACCAATTCAAAGACGCGATCGGCAATCCAAAGCCGATCCAGAAGCCCTATCCGCCGATATGGATCGGGGCGTCGGGCCCGACCACCTTGCGGCTGGTCGCGCGCTACGCCGACGTGTGGAACATCGCGGGGGGAGACGCGGCGCGGGTCAAAGAGCTCACGCCCATGCTCGAAGAGGCGTGCGGCGCGGTCGGCCGCGACTCCTCGGAGATCCGCCGGTCGATCCAGTTTGGTTGGAGCGGCGAGGATCGCAGCCAGCTGGTCGAGCTGTGTGCCCAGTACCTCGAGCTGGGCGTCACTGAGCAGGTCATCTATCTGCGAGGTGGCCGGCCGGAGGCGCTGGCCGAGAAGATCGCCGAGGCGCTTCCCGACCTGCGCAAGCTCGACATGGTTGCAAAATAGAAAGTCGCCGGCACCTGCAAATTGCGAGGAGGGTCCAAATGGCTGACAGCGTCTATCGGGTGACCGAGCTGGTGGGGACCAGCGCCCAGTCCTGGGAGGCGGCGGCGAAAGGCGCCATCGAAACCGCGTCGAGGACGCTGCGCGACCTCCGTGTCGGCGAGGTCGTGAGGCAGGACGTGACGATCGAGAACGGCAAGGTGACGACCTACCGGATCCGGCTGAACGTCTCCTTCAAGTACGAGGGTGTGCCCGCGAAGAAAGCGACTCGGAAGTAGGGCTTAGGGCGCCGTGGCTGCCTGCAGCTGGCAGCCCGCCGCCTTCATCTCCTCGAGCGCCTGAAGGCCGGTGGCCTCGTTGACCGACGCGCACAGGTTGACCAGGACGCGCACCTGGAAGGCATTCCTGCGCGCGTCGAGGGCTGTCTGCCGCACGCAGTAGTCCGTCGCAATGCCGCAAACGTCGATGTGGTCGATCCGAGCCTCTTTCAAGACGTTGAGCAGGTCGTGTCCGCGCGCGTCGAGGCCTTCGAAGGCGGAGTAAGCGGCGGCGTGACGGCCCTTGCTGACGATCGCTTGAATCAGCTTCTCCCGGACGAGGTTGGCGACGGGAGGCACGAAAGCCGCGCCTGGAGTGCCGATGACGCAATGCGGTGGCCAGGTGTTCACAAAGTCGGGCGTCGCCGAGAAATGGTCCGCAGGGTCCTCGTGGTAGTCGCGCGAGGCGACGACGAACTGGTACTCGGTTTTGAAGTGGCGGATGTGCCGGGCGATCATCGCGCAGACGGGCATTCCATTTGGCACGGGAAGGCTGCCGCCCGCGACGAAGTCGGCCTGGAGATCGACCGCTAGCAACGCGTTTCTCATGACCGGACGAGTCCCTCCTTAGACTGGCTTTGTGGCCTCAGTGATAGTAGCGGTCGCGCACGCACGATTCGGCCTCATTAATCGACGCCTGCCGTCGTGACCGCGCGCAAGTCGGCTCCTTACGGGTCTTGGGCGTCACCCATCACCTTCGACCTTTTGCTCAAAGGCACCGCCCGCATGCGCAACCAGATGGTTCGCTGGGATGGCGAAGACCTGTACTGGTCGGAGCTGCGGCCCTCGGAGGCGGGCCGCATCGTCGTCTGCCGGCGCTCCGAAAAAGGCGCGATCACCGATGTGACCCCGGCGGGCTTCAACGCGCGCACGCGGGTCCACGAATATGGCGGCGGCCACTTCGTGGTGAGTGGCGGCACGGTCTGGTTCACGAATTTCGCCGACCAGCGGCTGTATCGGCAGGGTCGGCAAGGGACGCCGCAGCCGATCACCCAGGCCGCCGACGTGCGTCACGCGGACATGGCCGTCGACATCAGTCGCGGTCGCCTGTACGCAGTGCGCGAGGATCACACGACCGGAGCGCGCGAGCCGGTCAACTCCATCGTGTCGATCGACTGGAACGGCGAGGGCGATGCCATCACGATCGCCTCGGGCAACGACTTCTACTCGTCACCGAAGCTCAGTCCCGACGGCGGCCGTGTCGCGTGGCTGACCTGGAATCACCCCAACATGCCGTGGGACGGCAGTGAGCTCTGGGTGGGCGAGCTGGATCGCGACGGCGGCGTCGCATCGTCGCGAAAGGTGGCGGGTGGTGAGAACGAATCCATCCTTCAGCCGGAATGGTCTCCCTCCGGCGAGCTGTATTTCGTCTCTGATCGAAGCGACTGGTGGAACCTGTATCGCGCCTGGGGCGACGGCGACGAGCCGGTGTGCCCGCGGGCCGCGGAGTTTGGTGCCCCGCAGTGGTATTTCGGAATGCGTTTTTACGCCTTTGCGGGGCCGGACGAGATCGTCTGTCTTTACTCCGAGCATGGCAGCACCAGACTCGGGCGCATCGACCTGAAAGCCGCCACCATGCAGCCTGTCGAGCTCCTCTACACCGGCCTCAACAGCGTGCAGACGAACGGCCGGAAGGTGGCGCTGTTCGCCGGCTCATCGGCGCTGGCTGAGAGGGTCCTGACCATCGACCTGGAGACCGGCGCTCAAGAGGTTGTCAAGGTGTCCAACCCGGCGCACATCGACCCGGGCTGCCTGAGCCTTCCGCATTCGATCGAGTTTCCCACCGAGGGCGGTCTGACCGCGCATGCCGCCTACTACCCGCCCAAGAGCCGGGACAGCGAGGGGCCGCAGAACGAAAGGCCGCCGCTCATGGTGCGCTGCCACGGCGGACCAACTGGTTCCGCGGGTCCGGGGTACCCCTTCGAGTATCAGTACTGGACCAGCCGCGGATTCGGCGTCGTCGACGTTGACTACGGCGGCTCGGCCGGTTACGGCCGTGCGTATCGGATGCGTTTGAACGGCAACTGGGGCGTCGTCGACGTGGACGACTGCATCAACGCCGCGCGGTTCCTGGTCGCGCAAGGGCTGGCCGACAAGAATCGGGTTTGGATCACGGGTGGATCAGCGGGCGGGTTCACGTCACTGCTTTCGCTGACCAAGCGAGATTTCTACAACGCGGGTGCCAGTCACTACGGCATCGGGGATCTCGAGCTGTTCGTCAAAGAGACGCACAAGTTCGAATCCCATTACATGGACACCCTGGTCGGTCTCTATCCGGAGCGCGCGGACGTGTACAGGGATCGTTCTGCTATCCGGTTCGCGGACAACCTCAGGTGCCCGGTGATCCTCTTCCAGGGTCTCGAGGACAAGATCGTGCCACCGAGCCAGGCAGAGGAATTCGTCGCGGTGTGCAAGAAGAAAAAGCTGCCGTACGCCTACGTCGCGTTTGAGGGCGAGCAGCACGGATTCCGCCAGGAAAAGAACATCCGGCGCTCGATCGATGGAGAGCTGTACTTCGTCTCGCAGATCTTCGGCTTCGCCATCTCCGACCCTGTCGAGCCGGTGAAGATCGAGAACTTCCCGGCTTCGCTCGCCTATCGTTTCGATCGGTAAGTCGGCGTGGCGGAATGGCAGACGCGCCAGCCTTAGGAGCTGGTGCCCGAAAGGGCGTGGAGGTTCAACTCCTCTCGCCGACACCAGCGGTCCGTGGTCGTAGGACACCTGTTCGCACCTATTTCGGCCCCGTGGCCTAAAGTTCAGGTTTCGTGGGAGAAGAAAGCCCGCACGGGAACGGCTCCCGACCTGAGGCTGCGAGCAACGGCCATCACCACGTGGGCGGGTACCGCGTGGTGCGTGAGCTCGAGACCGACAGCCTCGGATCGGTTTATGAAGCAGAGCATCCGCGCCTGCAGCGACGCGTTGCGGTGCGGACCATCGGCGCGAACGTTGCACGTGACGTCAGCTTCTCGCGGCGGTTCCTGCTCGAGCTCCGCTCCTACGTCGCGCTCGAACACGAGGCGATCCCGCGCCTGTACGAGCTGGCGTATGAGGGGGAGTCTCCCTACCTGGTCACCGAGATGGTCGCCGGCAAGACCCTGGACGACGTGTTCGAGGCGGGCGAGCGGTATGAACCGCTTGGCGTCATCGCGCTGCTGCGACCGATCGCGAGCGCACTGGATTATGCGCATTCACGCGCGACCATCCACCGCGACGTCAAGCCCGCGAACATTCTCCTGGCCGACGACGGGCGCACGCTGCTGACGGGTTTCGGACTTGGCACTGTCGCATCCTTCAACAGCGGTCCGGGAGCCGGCGGGCCGATTGCGCCTGACTACGTCGCGCCGGAGCGACTGGTCGGGCGCGAGGTCGACGGGCGCGCCGACGTGTACTCGCTGGCGGCGGTCATGTTCGAGGCCGTGACTGGACGCCGGCCCTTCTTCTCTAAGAGCTGGATTGAAACGCTGAGCCGCCGTCTTTATGAGACGCCGCCAAGCGTGCGCGATATCGTGCCCGACCTGCCGGCTTCATTTGCGTCAGTCCTGCAGGAAGCCATGGATCGCGACCCCAACCGCCGGCCGGCCACCGCGGGCGAGCTGCTCGACCGATTGGAGTCGTCGCTGACCTCACGACCTAAGGGCGGCGCAGACGGCGGCCACTGGCTGCAGCCCGCGATGCATCGCGGAACCATCGGATTGAGCGGCGTGCTCGTCCTGCTGGTGGGAGTGGCCGAGGTCGCATGGCTGATGCAAGGACCTGGGTTGACCCTGCTCTTACGCTTCGCGCAGAGGGTCTTCGGCCTGCACTAACGGTCTCCCTCTCCCTCAGGGGGGTCTCCCTCTCCCCGCAGGGGAGAGGGTTGGGGAGAGGGCCAAGGGAAGCAGATGCCTGTATTAGGCGTGCCGCCCGTCGATCATCACCACGCTGTCGCAGGCGAACAGTCGGTCGACCGTGTAGCCGGGGCTCAGGTTTGTCGGGTCCTGGCCGATGGCGGCCCCGATCTGGTTCACGAGCTGCTGTGCCGGCACGTTGACGCCGAGCACAGTGGCGCCCACCGGGATGATCTCGATCGCGCCGCCGTGCGCCACCAGCAAGACCGAACCCGTCCAGCCCAGTCCGGTGTACGTCCCTGTGGCGGTGACGATCGCACCGGCAGGTGAGGTGGGAGCGACAGTCAGGCTCTGAATGGAGAGACCGGACACCTGCACAGCCGCGGCAAGATCCTTCGCTGAGTAGCCGCGCCGTACTGCGCGGTTCAGGTCGATGTCAGAGCTGATGCACGGCTCGACCGACGCCACGGCAAGGAACGGTTCTTCACCAATCGTGCCCAGACCGCTGACCCCGATCACAGTCACCTGATAGATGCCCGGAGGCGCGTTGGTGACCTCCACGGTGATCGGCGAGGGACCGCTCTTGGTGGTGACGTGTCCGTCCGGCGCTTGAACGTTGAGCTTCATGACGCTGCCGGGATAGCCAAGCGACGCCTTGACCAGGCTGCCGCCCGCGTAGCTGTACGTGTACGACTGCTGCTCTCCGTTATGAAGCGGTGCGCCGATGAAGTCCTGCTCCGTGCCGGGCGTGGTGCCGCTTGCCGCTGCGGTGGAAGCAGCGAGCGCCGGGCCGAACGGGTCGTTGAGGTCGGGCTGTATGGGACCGACCGGTCCGATCTTGCCCTGCGGGTCAACGATTACCTGCAACCCCGGCGGCGCGACGAGATGGGCGGTTTCGCCGGTCTTGCTTTTGATATCCAGCGTGCCGTCGAACAGCTTGACGGTCATGGTGCCGTCGGCCTTTGTGTAGACCTCGAACTTCGTGCCGCGTACCGAGGCCACGGCGGATTGCCCGGCGACGTCGAAGGTTGCTCCCGAGACGAGGTGCTGGACGCTGGTGAGCGTGCGGCCGACCTTCTGCGTGATCTTTGCGTCGTGCAGGTCTCCCCTCTTGGTGAAGTGGGCCGCGTCGAGAGTGATTTCGGTCTCGCTCGCCAGCCGGGTCAGCGTTCCATCCGGCAGCTGGATCGAGGCCCGACCTTTGGTGTCGGTCTTGACGGAGTCGCCGGCGTGCACCTTGGCCCCGTTCAAGGCTGCCGCGTAGGTACCTCCGCCGGTGGCCACCGACACGGTTGGCTGGTAGACCGTCAGAGTCGCGGAGACGTTGACCGCCGCCTGGGCGGACAGGTTGAGCCAGTAGATCCCGCCGCCCACGAGCACGGCCAGGATCAACAGCACGACGAGCAGTCGTCGCCAACCCCGGCGGCGAGGGGGGGTGCGGGCGGCTACTGCTGACATGTTGCCCGGGAAAGATAGCTCAACGATTGTTTAACGGCGACGCTTCAGGTCCCTTGCCAGGCCTCTAGCGGTGGCCCTCGATCACCATCATTCCGTCGCCTCCAGGCCCGCTGCACGAATACACCCGGTCGACGCTGAACCCGGTGGGCATGGAAGTGATCGAGCCGCCGAACGAGCCCAGCCTGGAGATCACCTGGGTGGTCACGTTGATCCCCCGGACCGTCACCTGGGTGATGACCGCTCCGAGGTTGGGCGTCGCGGCATAGAAGTCGATGGTCCACGAAAGCGGCACCCCGCCGACGTTGGAGTAGTAGAAGATGCGCGCCGACGTGGGGGATGTTCCTCGCACCTGGAGCGTGATCCCCGTCGAGCCCGAATCGGTAAGAGCTTTCTGGATCTGCGAATTGCTCAGGGTCTGGCGCACCACGGTGCCGTTGTCGACGTTGCCGGACGCGCAGGCGGCGTCGGTCGCGAACGAGAGCGCGTATGCCTCGCCCGCGGACGGCACGTCGAGCGCGGTCGCGACTGCTTTGTAGACGCCGGCCGGCCCGTTGGCGATCCTGACGATGAGCGGCGGGGCGCCCTGCCTCGGGTAGGTGCGCCCGGCCGGGTCCGTCACGGTCACGCGCATCAGGCTTCCCGGGTAACAAAAGGCCAACGTGAGGTTGCCGCCTGCCGAGTTGTATGAGCTCTCTGCGGTCTGGCCGTTGGTCAGGCTTTCACCGCTCGTCGACTGCACAGTGCCCGCGTTGTTGCCGTTCGCCGCGGCCGTTGCGCACTGCGAAGTAAGCGGGTACGGGTCCTGGACGTCGGGTTGGATCGCACGCTGGTTGGAGAGCCGGCCGTTCGCGTCCGCGTCGATCTGCTCGCCGGCCCGGACGCTGGCGTGGGTGGCGCCATTGACGTCGACAGCCCCAACGAACACCTTGATGAGGTTTGTGCCGTTACTGCGAACCAGGACCTCGAAGTCGGTGCCCCGCACCTGCGCGCTCACCGAGTGGCCGCCAACGGTGAAGCTTGCGCCACCGAAGAGGTGCTGGACCGAGCTGAACGTGCGTCCGACTCTTTGATCAAGGCTGGCCGATTTCAAGGTGCCGTCCTTCTGCAGCTGAGTAGTTTTGACTGTCACGGTGGTGTCGGGTGACATCCGCGTAAACGAGCCATCCGCAAAATGAATGCCCGCCCGCCCGCCTGTCCCGGTATGGACCGTGTCGCCCGCGTTGAGCGCCTCGCCGGCAATTCCGGGACGCTGGCCGACGTCGACTGGCTGTTGGATCACCAGCAACGACGCCGGCGCCTCAACCGCGGCTTGAGCCTGGACGACGAAAAAGTAGTAGCCACCTCCGACGGTCAGCAAGACCAGCAGGAGCACCACAACCAGGCAGCCGCCACAACCGCAACCGAAGCAGCCGCGTCTCTTCGGCACCGCAGGAGGCGCAGCTTGCTGAAGCGTGCTTGGGGCCGGCGGTGGCTGGATGGCCATTGGCGGTGGAGATTAACTGGTAGCGGTGGTGAAATCCACGACCAAGCGTGCGGGATCCGTAAGAGTGAACACGCGCATGCAGGCCAGCTTGCTCAGTCCGAGCGCCCAACCGACGTAGCCCTCGAAATCTTCGGTCTGGCGGGCCTCTTTCAGAACCTGGTACTCGGAATGGACGATGTCGATCGAGCCGCTGAAGGTGTTGGCGCCTGTGGCGGAGTGCACCCGCACCATGACTCCCGCACTGCCGTTCAGTGTTATGGGCTGCCCGGTGGCCCCGACAGGAAAGACTGGCGACGCCTGACGCTTCGCCGTGTAGCTGGGCACGGCCGAGTCGAACTGGAGCACGAACCGCTCATAGCCTGGCTGGGTTCCCACCCGGGCGGCGGCGAGGCTCGCGACCCCGGTCTTGCCTCCGCTCGCGTCGGAGCACGCGAAGGCGGGCAGGTTGGTGCCCGGCGGCGTGGGAGGGGTCACCGGAGGCTGCTCGATCCTGGGACCGGACGCCGGGCCTTGCGCAACGCCGGGGGCGATCGCGGTGGCAGGTGGCAACGGGGACCCGCAGGCGGCGATCAGGACGGTCAGGCACAGGACCAGGGTGGCTCGCATGGAGCCAACTAGTATGGTCGAGGCTCATCGCAGGAAGCCGAGGTGGCGGAACAGGCAGACGCGTCGGTCTCAAAAACCGATGTCCGCAAGGACGTGCGGGTTCGACTCCCGCTCTCGGCACCACTCGAAACTTTTTGAGCAAGGCCTACCAGGCTAACTTGAATTCGGAACCCGGTCCTTGGGCCGGGTTTCGGCGTCTTCGGAGCCTCTGAAAAGAGGTGTCAGGACGCCATTCAAGGAGGTCTCAATGTCGACCGTCAGAAGCCAAAAACCGACGCGCTTTTCAAAAACCGATGCGCCTGGGTTTGGTGTCCCGCGCGGCCTGAGCGGCCGGCCGCGGGCGCTGCCCGAGCGCCTCTTCCGCGTGCCTTCGGCGGCCGCCGAACTGGAGCAGCCGGTCGCCCAGCCGCACCCCGAGGCCGACCTGGCCCGCCGCTACCGCCTGGAGCCGCTGATCCGGGAATGGTTGCTCGAGCTCCAGGTCCGGGGCTGCAGCCAGCGCACCATCGCCTGGTACGCCCACAAGATGGAGTGGTTTGGCCGCTATGGTCAGGCCGACACCCTGGCCGAGCTGACCGGCTTTGAATTCAAGCGCTACCTGGGCCAGGAGCAGTCGCGGGGCATCTCGGACAACAGCCTGCACGGCCACTTCCAGGTCTTGAAGGCGTTCGGCAACTGGGCCTGCCGTGAGGGCTACCCGGTCGACGCTTCGTTCCTTCGGGTCCGGGCGCCCAAGGTGGCGCAGAAGGAGATGGAGAGCTTCACCCCACAGCAGATCAAGGCCGTACTGGATGAGACCACCGAGGGGTGGTCACCGATTGCGGTTGGGATATTGCTCGGGACCGGGATGCGAGTCGGCGAACTGTGCGCGCTGACCCTAGAGGACGTCGAGGATGACGGCGACGCCGCCTTCCTGAAGATCAAGCGAGGCAAGGGAGCCAAGTTCCGCCGGGTGCCCGTCAGCCGCCAGCTCCGGCGAGAGCTGGTCCGCTACGTCAATCGCCTTCGACCGGAGTGCCAGTCGGACCGGCTGCTCGTCCTAACGGACGGCACGCCGGTCACCGTCGGCTGCGTCTCCCACCTCTTCGGTCGCCTTCACCATCGACTCGGCTTTCGCATCTACGCCCACAAATTCCGCCACACCTTCGCCACCGAGTACCTGCGTCGGGGCGGGGAGATCGAGCGATTGAGGCGGATCCTCGGCCACACGACCTACGTGATGGTGATGCGCTACGTCCACCTGGACAAGGGTGACCTCTACCGGGACTTTGAGAGCTGCGCCCCGTTCTGAGGATGGAAGTGAAGTTCGCCATTCGCTCGATTTCGCGGCCAATCAATTTCAGTGGCATCTCAGTGCTACGGAATGAGGGCTGTCAGCCCTCATTCCTCTGTTCCAGAATGCCATTGGCATCTTATAACTGCACAACGTGGTATGGTGGCCCACGTTTTGACGCTGCAAGATGCCAGATCCCTAGGCCCCAAAAGTGCTGGATTGCTCTCTCAACTCATGGCAGACGGAAAGCTCGTCTTTTCGACCCGCGATGTTGAGCGATATACAGGCTTGAGCACCTCCCTCGCCCGGAGCTTGGCTCGAGACCTCGTCACGCGCAGTCTGGCTGTGCGCCTCAAGTCCAGCCTCTACGCCATCGTCCCGTTTGAGTACCGGAAGGTTTCGGACTTTGCTCCCAACGCCTATCTCGTCGCGCGCGCCCTCGCCGAACCGAACCCTTACTACCTATCTCATCGGACCGCCATGGAAATCCACCGTATGAGCACCCAGCCGCAGCTCGGCGTCTTTATTTGCTGCACCCGATGGAAACCCAAGGAGACTCTGTTCGGTACCGAGTACCGCTTCGTTCTTCGCCGTCCTGCGGCAATCTTCGGGACCATGAAGCATTGGGTCGCCGGCGGCATATCTGTCGACGTCAGCGATCCAGAGCGAACCGTCATCGACGGCCTGGCCGAACCCCATTACGCAGGCGGCATTCCAGAGGTCGCGAGGGCGATTCAGATTTCTCGGAGCACTCTCGACATCAATCGCCTCATCGAATACGCCAAGCGCCTCAAGAGCAAAGCAGTCGCTAGGCGGCTTGGCTACTTACTGGAGCTTTACTCGCTTGCGCCAGCGGAGCTCATCGAGCAACTGCGGAGCGATCTCGCAACGTCGACCGAGCTTCTGGACCCCACCCTTCCAAGAGAGGGCAGGCGCGTGCGGCGCTGGGGGCTTCGCCTCAACGTTTCGCCGGAGGAGCTGCTCGCGGTTGCGGCGACGTGATCCCTCAGCGCAATCTGTCCGCCTTATCCAATCGGCTACTTCGCGAGCAGCGTGGCCGGAGGATTCCTGAAAGCGTTCTTGAGCGGGACTACTGTCTCTCGTGGGTCTTGATTGGACTTTCGAAGACGCAGCTCTCTGAATGGCTCGCCTTCAAGGGCGGTACTGCACTCAAGAAGGTCTATCTTCCCGGCTATCGGTTCTCCGAGGATCTCGATTTCACTCTCCGGCAGGAGGTGCCGTGGGAGGCGATCGAGAGGGAGTGGGGCAATCTCGCTCGTTGGGTCCGAGAGCATGTTGGTATTGGGGCGGACTTTCTGGAGCGAGATCCAAACTCGCATGCAAACACACATACCTTCTACATAGGCCTCCGCGGACCAGTACAACGTGCAAATCCCGACAGGTTGAAGGTCGATATCACCATCCGCGAGTTGATGTGCCAACAGATTGAGCGCCGGCCACTACTTCGTGAATACGAGGAGTACGAGGACCTCGAGGAAGCACAGGTAGCGGTGTACGGAATCGATGAGGTTGCGGCGGAGAAGTTGATGGCGCTGGTCGACCGTGCTCGGAATGAGCCCCGCGATCTCTACGACCTCTGGTACTTGTCGACCAACCAAGGGATTCACTGGCCCGAATTGGCTGATTGCCTGGCACGGAAGTACCGCTTCCGTAATGTGGATCCTGCTCCGTTAATCGATGCGTATGACTCGAAGCGAGAACGCTTCGAGCGATTGTGGGCAACGCGACTGGAACAGCAGATGGCGGTGCTGCCTCGATTTGACGTGGTCTACAGGGAACTGCGACGCGAACTTAGGCCCAATGATCTGATGACGACGGTTGCCGAACAGTTTGGGCGTCTGCGAGCTTGACGACTGCTGCGTTGGAGACGATCCAGTAAATGGCCCAGTGGAATCGTTCCAAGACCAGAACTTGGTCGCGGACGTGCGCGTGTCATCACGCCTCATTCGCGCGCGCGTGATGCGCGCGCGCGAGGTGTGTGCGGCTCCCAGCCTTCGCCGTCAGACCATTACGCTTCGGTACCGTGGGCTGGCGGAACCTGCCGGAGGGTGACGATTCTCGCGGCGAGGCTCGTCGTCATCGTCGACGACCACCATCTTCACGATCACCATCATCATTACCGTCACCATCACTAGCGGCAGCAGCATCATCATCGTCATCGGCAGGAGCATTACGACGATCACGATGACGAATTAGTGAGACGACAACCAACGGCTGCTCCCCGGTAATCGGCGTGATGGTTTCGGCGCACGGCCGGTAACCCTGGGATTGGCGGACTTTGCCTTCGCGCCGAACCACCTAAGAGCGACTTGAGCGGGCCTGGGCAGGAGCGGTGTCATTTGAGGCCAACAACATCTTGGCTGGTATGCGCTTTGCTGGTTTCTCGTCGCGGTACGTCGGAGCGATCGTGAACAAGCGGAGCTTGCCGGCCGTAATCAGTTTCTCGACCCCAGAGCGGCTCAGCCCCAGGTACGTGGCGGCGTCGTTGATCGTCAGCACATTGACGCGATGCACTCCTTCCTTGCGGTCGGTGTGGATCTGCTCGACCACGTCTTCTGGCCAGCCCTTCTCGAGGTTGTCCGACGCCGCAAGGCGCGCGGGAAGGTGACCATCAGCCTGACCACTGCGGCGGACGTGCTCAAGGCTGTGTCTCTCAAGGTGATGAGCCCCGCCGAGACGCGGGAAGTGTTCGGGCTCAAGAAGCGGCGGGTCCCGGTACGGCGAAAGGTGGCCAAGCCATGAGGCAGGAGATCCGTTCGAAGAAATGCAAGCGATCTTCCAGCTAGCGAAGGAGTGATAACCTCGCTGACGTGGACCGGGGTGTCGTTTCGGACGACGGGAAGCAGATTTGGGACGGCACTGCGTGGCACCTCGTTTCAGATGATCGGCAGTGGTGGTGGGACGGCACCGCATGGCAACCCGTTTCCGGTCTTGCCCTGCAGTCCGTTACCGACCCGTCGCAAGCACAGGTGCAAGCGAGCGACGGGCAAGAGGCTGATGACCACGAGGCGCTGGCGCTGGACGCTGGCGACGAGAATGAGCCTGACGTTGAGATAGCGGCGCCGCCCGATGCGGGCTATCGATTAAGCCCCACTGGCCTTGTTGTGTCCCCCGGCGGCCAATGGTGGTGGAACGGCAAGCAGTGGCATGACCTAGTCAAGAAACCGAATGAATCGAAACCGGTTGCGAAGGGTCCCAAACTCGGGTTCGGGCAAACAATGCAGATGATCTCCACATTGGCGGAGGTCAAGAAAGCCATCGCGGATAAGGGTTCGCTCCAAGCTTTGGAATCGCAGCACGAGGCGCGTAACAGCGCGAGGCAAGGTCTATTTGCAGCGGTACAGGCCAGTTGCCCCCTTTCGTTGGAGCCGTCAATCCGCCCTCTCCCGGGTGGCATTCAACTCTTTCCAGACGAATTTCTCGTAAGTGTCGCGAAGGACTATGGCTTCAGCTCGCAACGTCTAACCATCACGACGCATCGTCTGATCTATACCCGGGGAAGAATGAGTAAGGTAGCTGAGTCGATGTACTTGCAGGACGTACGCGACGTCAAGTACATCAAGCCCACATTCGGACTCGGAAAGATAGCCATCGAAAACGCGGCGGGCGTTTCGAGTCTTGAAGGCCTACCGGCCGTTATGAACGCCTCGAAGCTGCGTAACGACATCATGGCCATGGTTCATTTTGCGAGGCAGAGAGCACAGGCGCCGACGACAGTCGTGCAGGCACCGGTGGCTCCCGCTCCTGCCCCGGAGGATATCCCAGCCAAGCTGAAGCAGCTCGCGGCGCTGCACGATAGCGGCATCCTTACCGACGCTGAATTCCAGAGCAAGAAAACAGAGCTACTCAGTCGCCTATAGCCTCGGGCCCCGAAGTCGAGAAGGCGGGGGAGGAGTCGACTGTCCTAACGATTCGACGGCAAATCGCGGAAGCCGGCGCCCGACTAACGTCGTCAAGGATCGCCTAGTCGCGGGCTAATCGGGCTTTTGCGAATTACTCCTCATCCGATGGATTACGCGGCAACCGCAACATCGAGGGGGCATTTGGCGTAGTTGTGGCAACCGAAATTCCCCCGAGTCGGCGCCGGTTAGCCCCCTATCCTCGTGCAGGTCATGAGGACCCATTTCCGCGGGCTGCTGGCGTCGACGCTCCGCGGCCAAGATATGCTTAGGTCCTTGAGTGGTGTTACCAAAAGTGGTAACATGCTGGTCATGCCTCGAGGTCGTATGAGCCCGGTTGGAGCCAGTGTTGCCGATGACATCCGCCGCCACGAGAAGGCGGATGCGGAGTTCCGGAAGGTCCGGGCTCGGTTCGCCCGAGCGGAGGCGGTTGCCCGTCTCCTCATTCAATTCCGGACGAAGCACAACCTCACCCAGGAGCAGCTCGCCCAGCTGATGGGCACGTCGGCGCCAGCCATCTCGCGAATCGAGAGTGGAACCCATGTCCCCAGCTTGACAACCCTAAGTCGGTTGGCTGAGGCCGCCGGGGAGCGGCTGGTGATCGGCTTCGAGAGGACGGAGGCTTCTTCTCGCAAAGCTGAGCGCACAATGGTCGCCGTCTAAGCCTTGCGCCCGCCCCGCTTCTCGCCGAATGAATGACCGAGCCTCTGTGCGGCGGCTAAGACCTTTGTTCTGATGGCGCCGAGAGCATTTATCAGCTTTGAAATGGAAGACCGTTGGGCCAGAGATTTCCTGGTCCGACATGCCCATGACAATCGAAACGACATCGATTTTGTGGACTTCTCGGTCCAAGATCCCTTCGACTCTGGATGGAAGACCAAAGCCAAGGAGAGGATCCGACAGACTACCGGCACGATCGTTCTGATCGGACCGACGACGCATCGTTCGGAGGCCGTGCTCTGGGAGGTTGCCGAGACCGTGCGACAGGGGCATCTCATGTTCGGAGTTCAGACGCGGAGAGAAGCTACGTACCCGATACCCCAGGGTCTTTCCCGGGCAGACGTGATTCCGTGGGACTTCGATCTTATTTCCCGGCGGCTGGGGAGCTGGTCCTGACAGTGGCTCGACAGAACTATCTCGATGACATTGCTCACGAAATCCAGGAGCGCATTGATCCCGATAGGTTGCCTAAAGAGGGAAACACCGCGGCCCTGTTTCGAAGCTATGCCGTTCTGGCCCTTGCTCTCGGGACCCGAATTACGGGTCAAGATGTGCACGACGCTTGGGTGGCGTGGATGCTGGACTTTGATCCAAGTCATCCGGCCCTCATTCCTTATGAACAGCTCGATGCTCAGACTGCAGCGGAGGATGCCGTTTTCGTGAAGGCGATACGTGCAGTGGCAGAGCAACTGGCCTTGCCGGGACATCGACGGGAAAGGCCGTGAGCACGACGGATCAGTCGAAGTTCATAGCAACGCTTCTGCCCAATGGTGAGCCGACGGATGCCACCGCGAGCCAATTCCTTGACTTATACAAGATGATGGTTGCAAGCTCCGAAACGTTAGTCGGACGCCGGCAGGGCGCCAATACGTTCTTCCTGAGCATTAACGGCTTCCTGCTTACGGCGATTGGAGTCTTCATCAGTCTCAGCGGTCAAGCGCGCTTACAAGCGGTTGGCACTCTCGTCTTGGGGATCACTGGAGCCTTGACTGCGTGGGTATGGCGAACGCTGTTGATCTCGTTTGGTCAGCTGAACACAGGGAAGTTCGCAGTCATCAACGAGATGGAGAAGAGGTTGGTGGCCGGGATCTATTCAGCTGAGTGGGAGGCGCTCCAGCACGCAAAGAACAAGAGGGTGTACCGAACTTTCACCTCCCGAGAAGTCATGATCCCGCAGGTGCTCGGGATCATCTACATCCTGGTCATGCTGATCAGCGTCGTCATTTCCCTTGGATGGTGGCACCTTTAGATTTCTGTTTCATCATCGCGCCGTCCGCTTGTTGGCATTGACGAAGTTGGCGACTTCTAACGAGCCGGCTAAGTTCGATTCTTACCTTCAGACATCATCTGTTTGATAGCGGCCGCGATATTAGGCCACTTCCATTCGATCACTCGATTTCGCGCCAGCCCTGTCGGCAGTGTTGACATCGTATTGGCGCCGTCAACGTAGACGCCAAAGACCGGTGTGTATTGTCGCGCTGCCATGGCGATTTCCTTATTTACGCCGGTCGCGGAGCCCATATAACGACCAACTAGCACGATCACCATGTTGCAACGCCCGATCTTCTGCTCGGTGATTCGCTCCCATTCTGATTGGCCGAGCGGTTCCTTAGATGACCAGTCATCAACAGCAAAAGGGGTGGGCGAGTCAGTCTTGGCCTGCCCGGCAAATAGATTGCGCCACTTCTCATCGTGGTCGAAATCGAAACTGATGTAGGCGCGCGGATCAGCCATCCCTGTCCTGCTCCTGACCCTGGCGACCTTGGCCCTCGCTGCGGCCTTTCGTTGGAGGGCCGTGTGATGTGAGCGGTGGGGCTTTGTCGGGGTGCTCGATTTCGTCACTGGCTGAGGCAGCGGTCCGAAGAGGAACTCCGATAGCCATGTCGTCCAACTCTTGCTCATATCTGGAAGGGCTCACACCAGCCTGGATACTTAGAGAGTACATCTGTTCGTACATGCTAGCAGCGACAGGCCAGCCCTAGCGTTATCTGAGGCCCGCAACATCGTTGGCTGGTATGCGCTTTGCTGGTTTGTCGTCGCGGTAGGTCGGGGCGATCGTGAACAAACGGAGTTTGCCGACCTTGATCAGTTTCTCGACTCCGGAGCGGCTCAGCCCCAGGTACCTGGCGGCGTCGTTGATCGTCAGCGCATTGACGCGATGCACTCCTTCCTTTCGGTCGGTGCGGATCTGCTCGACCACGTCTTCTGGCCAGCCCTTCTCGAGCATCGAGGCAAGCGCGCCCTCAAGCTCTTCTTCACTCATCCTTGCGTGAGTGGGCTCGGAAGGTAGCGGCTTGGGGGACAGGTCGATCGTCTCAGCTGACTTGCGCCACCGCGTCTTGGGCGGTGCGGGTTTGGGGGACGGAACTGTGGTCTTCAGGGTGTTTGCCAGCCTCGCTAGCACCTGACGTGGTTCTGGGTCGGCGTGTAAGCCGACATCTTTTGGTCGGGCGATGAATTCGGCGAGAGCGACAGGTGAAATCCGCCTCGTCCGGCCGATAGCCAACGATTGGATGTCTCCCCGGTAGAGCAACTCGTACACCTTGTTACGGCTGACGCCGAGGCGATCGGCAACCTCGTTCACCTTCAGCAGCCTTGATGGCGGCTGCATTTGGGCAGCCGGCGCCTGCTGGACTAACGGCGCGAGAACTCGACGGACCTCCTCGTCATCGATCTCGATCGTGATCCTCACTTGCCCCTCCACAATCAGTTTTAGGTCGCCGCCAACTTAGCCGGTGGTCGACAGAGCTATTACCATGCGGCAGGTGCCGAAGCGATCGTCAAAGACGAGGTCTAACGGGTCGAGCGGCTCGGCGCCACTGGGGTTCGAAGCGACCCTCTGGGCCGCCGCTGACACCCTGCGCGGCAGCATGGACGCGGCCGAATACAAACACGTCGTGCTTGGTCTCATCTTTCTCAAGTACATCTCCGATTCGTTCGAGGCTCGCCACACCGAGCTTTTGGCGCAGGCCGCCACTGGTGCGGATCCGGAGGAACCCGATGAGTACCGTTCCGAGAACGTGTTCTGGGTGCCGCCCGACGCTCGCTGGACCCGACTTAGGGACGCTGCCAGGCGGCCCGAAATAGGCAGTCTCGTTGACGGAGCGATGGAGGCGATCGAACGTGATAACCCACGGCTCAAAGGCGTGCTCCCCAAGGATTACTCACGGCCCGGCCTCGATAAGCGTCGGCTTGGCGAGTTGATCGACCTCCTCGGCAACGTCGGCATGGGGGGGCGCGGAAAACCATTCGCGCGACGTGCTCGGGCGCGCATACGAGTACTTTCTAGGCCAGTTCGCCGGCGCTGAGGGCATTAAGGCCGGCGAGTTCTACACGTCGCGCGGGGGGGTCCGCCTGCTGGTCGAGATGATCGAGCCATATACGGGCCGGGTATTCGACCCGTGCTGCGGATCGGCTGGAATGTTCGTCCAATCGGAGGCATTCATCGAGGCGCACGGCGGTAAGCGCGACGACATCGCGATCTTCGGCCAGGAATCGAACCACACGACCTGGCGCCTCGCCCAGATGAACCTCGCCATCAGGGGGATCGACGCCGATCTAGGCGGAGAGCACGCCGACTCGTTCCATCACGACCTGCATCCCGACCTGCGTGCCGACTTCATCTTGGCAAACCCGCCATTCAACGACGACAAGTGGGGGCGAGGCGCTACGTGAGGATGTGCGGTGGCGCTATGGTGTGCCCCCGCCGCGAAATGCCAACTTCGCGTGGGTGCAGCACTTCATTCATCACCTAGCGCCGCACGGTATTGCCGGCTTCGTGCTATCGAACGGGAGCATGTCGTCGGCGCAGTCGGGCGAGGGCGACATGCGGAAGAAAATCGTCGAGGCGGACCTGGTGGATTGCATGGTGGCGCTGCCCGGCCAGCTCTTCTACGGCACAGCCATCCCGGCCAGCCTCTGGTTCCTTGTGAAGGAAAAGAGCGGCCGGTCGACGCGCGGAGGTGCGCAGTTGCGCGACCGGCGCGGCGAGACCTTGTTCATTAATGCGCGGGATCTCGGCTCCCTCGTCGATCGAACGCACCGTGAGTTGAGTGACGCCGACCGCAACCTGATCACGCGGACGTATCACTCGTGGCGGGGCCAGCCTGAGGCCGGCGAGTACGCAGATGTGCCCGGGTTCTGCCGGTCGGTGCGCATCGATGAGATCCGCATCAACGATCATGTGCTGGCGCCCGGCCGCTACGTCGGCGCCGCACCAAATAGCGAGTCTGGAGACCTCGAGTCGAGGGTGAACACGCTCCGAAACACATTGCAATCGCAGCTTGACGAGTCGGATCGTTTGGCTAAAAACGTGCGAGATATGCTGGCTCGCCTGTGAAGATGCCGCTGTCCGTGCTGTGTAGCGACATCGTGGACTGCGAGCACAAGACCGCACCATCATCACTCACTGGATTCGCTTGCATCGGCACGTCTGACATCAAGGGCGGTCGGATCGACCTTATCGGCGCGAAGAACGTTGAACGGACCGCTGAGCCGGGTCTGGGCCGGCATCGGCGGATCGACGGGGCGGATTGGCATCCCAGACATGCCTTCGCGCCCTGCTAGCAGCCGGCCCCTGGCCGACTGTATCGGCAAACCTCGTTGGTGGGAACGACGACCTGGTGGAGGTGAAGGCGTATGAGCTGGCAGTGGTACAAGCAAGTTGTCTTGCCTGAAGCGACGACGACGATGGTCGTACAAGACTTCGTGGACCTATGGGCCCGGCATCAGAGGGACTTTTGGGATGCCTCGACCGACTTTCCTGACCTGACTCCACGCCTTCCAAGGATGTTCTTGGTCGCGGCTGCGCCGAAGAAGTTCCGAGCAGGGGCTTTCGGCCAGCAGCCTTGGCCGCGATCAAGTCCGAGGCGCTGGGGTGTCTTCTTCGAAGCGGCGCTAACAGCTGAGATTTGGAGCGACGAGCAGATGGTTCCGCTCATCAAGCTGGAGGGACCTCAGCCGGATGAGTTCGTACTGCGGGGCGCGGAAGCGAAGCGCCTCGCCCGATGGTGGGTGGTGGCGTCATTGATGGAAGAGCAGAGGAGCGCGGGCCATTCGAAGGCGGTTGGAACTGCGGTGTGGAGCTACATGGTAGACGAGAACGGATCAATTCCGGTGGTTGGAGGCATGCGCTGGTTCGGACCGTGGGGTCGCGACGTCGAAGCGCAGCATCTCGCCAAGGATCGCCTGCAATACCTTGAGCCGATGTTGCTCGCAGTCTCAGCCTGGAATGAGGACGCGGCAGTATTCGCTGATCGGCTCCTACCGCCCTTCTTCCAGCTGAAGCTGCGGCCTGGCCGCCTTCCGACAATCGCTCAACGTCCGCAGCGCGAAATGGCGAGCTGATGGGGGCCGGACTCGGACCCCTGCGATTCCACAACGGAGGTCAAGCGCTTAACCCATGTGCACTCGGCGAAGGAGGTCGCCATGAGTAATCCGGTCGGGGTCACGAGTGGGCGTGCAGGTTTGGTCGTCGTCCTCTCGGCTGATGCGGTCCGAGTCGCCTGCGCTAAGCGGGGATGGAGACTGTCCGAGCTGGCCCAGCGGGCTCGGATATCACGTCCGACACTCGCAGCCGCGTTGCGGGGCCAGCCTGTCCGAGCGCGGACCGCCTATAAGCTCGCCTACGCACTCGACCAAAAGCCTTCAACCCAGCTGTCTCAGCTGTTGGCCGTTGGTGGCGAGCATGTGGACGTCAAGTCACCTTCGGTGGTGGGGGGTCAGAGTCTGACCCCGACCGAGTTGGCCACGTAAGGGAATCCCTCACACGTAAGGGAATCCCTCACATATGTAGGGAAATGCCTTACATGGATGGCCTGCCGACTCGTTCAGAGCCCCGCAGCGACCCCAAGTGGGCCGGCAGAAGCCACCCCGGTCATGGCAAACGTCTCGCGGCGCCTGTGCTCCTGACAAGCTCGTCTGGCTCGTTAGGTATCGTGTGACTGCCTTGCACGCATATGCCTTCCTCTTCGTCGAGGATGCACTCGGAGCGTCCGAGGAGGCGGAAGAGACGCTCTTTAGGACTGTCGTCGAATTCGACAAAGCTCGGGCGACCAACTTCGAGTTTCGGCGTGGCGGCCTCTTGCTCTACAACTTTGCGTATCGAACGACATCTGTCACCGCCGAACCGTCGCTACCCGGTGCGCGATTTAGAAAGGGCGCCTCCACGACTCGAAAAGGAGATAAGGACCTATACCTGACGCTGATCTACGACTTCTGTGATGCCTGCCGGTGGGGCTGGCATACCGAAGTCCTGCCGGCCGCCCGGTTTCCTTTTGTTATCGCTCGAGAGAATATCCACGTGCTGTCAGTCTCTGCGCTCGAACGCACAATGGCGGAGGCAGTCGATGCTGCCGAACGTGCCATTCCAGGGTACATCGGTGCCGTTCTCGTCGATCCTGGCAACCCCATCATGTCGCACGTCCTGTGGCGCGCCCTTATTCACAATTTCGACTATGTCAACGGCTCCCTGATGCACTGGCAGAACTTCTTGGAGCCTGATGAGCGGTGGGATCTGACAGGGAACCGGTGGTGGAATCGCTTGGGCTTCTCGTCCGTCGCTTGGACGTCTCCAACTGAGCGATCGGTCGATATTCCGACATTGGTATCCGGGTCGGATTCGCTCAGAGGCAGCTTCTCACGCGCGCTGCTCGAGACGCGGGCCCGGCCAAGCCTCCAAGAGAAGGTCGCAGAAGCTCTGGGACAACAGTTGGGACCGTCCAGTCAGATAACAATGCCGGTGAAATTCGAAGCGTCGCGCCTACCAGGCGCGAATATCCCTGAAGTCGAAGACCGCAAGCTCACCAGCTATGCACTCAACCCTAAGCACGAAAAGGGAAAGAGCAAAGCTGTCCTCTTTGACAGGCTTCTCGGTCTCCGACTGGGTGATGCCAAGCACCTGGCAGCTCAACTGCGTGCGGGTCTAGCTGGAGCCGAAATCGACCGGGTCGAATTTACCCCGTTCGGTGTCAAGTACTGCGCAGTGATACCAATCAAGGGCACCAACGGTCGCGCCGTGCCTGT
The DNA here is from genome assembly GCA_035300725.1 of Candidatus Eiseniibacteriota bacterium. GTDB lineage: Bacteria > Chloroflexota > Dormibacteria > Dormibacterales > Dormibacteraceae > Palsa-870. The sequence goes on from DATGVE010000062.1 coordinate 29,874, forward strand.
GCGCACCGCTTGGGAGATTCGGCCGGGTGGGCACCCAAGACTAGTCACTTGCTATCCAGCAGAGCCACGAACCATTGTCTCCCAAGCACCGATCGAGCGACCGTCGCTGGTTGATACCTCGGCACTGCCTATTGACTGGAATGAGATTTGGGAACGTGCGGTGTCGGCTGCACGCGCCGCCGCAGAACGCGTGATTCCTACGCCGCTTGTAGTTGATGACGCCTGGTATGCGGAAGGAGGCGTTGGGTCGGCTTGGGTTCGCATCCTCGATGCTCGCAAGGGACTCGCTCGTTGGCTGAAGGTGACAGGCAAAGGTACTGACGGTTACAAGTCAGGAACTTACGTTTTTGCGCTGCGTACCGGGCAGTCCTACGACCGGTCGATCGCGTGGGCATCAGCCTTCGCTGAAGTTCTCCGCGATCACGGTATCAACTGCGAAGTTGAGGGCCGATACGATTGATGCAGGCCGGGGCAAGTCGGCCAGGGATAGCCCATTCGTGGGGACGTTATTAGTAAAACGATCCCGGGTCGATTCGAGCGATCACAATGCGCATGATGCAAGTTGCACTCACGATCGTCACGGAGCGGGATGCCACCTTCCTGTGGGATTTGCTGGACAGCGATTCGGCCGGACCGGGGGACCGAGTCGAAGTGGCGCCCGGCTCTGCGATCGTCTACTCCACTGCTGAAGAGACCAAGGGCCTTGATTTGCCCTGGTCTTACCACTTTGTTATCGAGCTTTCCGGTGGCGTCACGTCAGCTGCTGCCATTGGCGCTTGGATTTATTCGAGGCTTCATCCGAAGCGTGACAAGATTCGCCGGATCGAGATCGAGGAACGCGAGTGTCACCTTGGCCAGGGCGAGATCACGAGAATCATCGAACGCAAAATCACGGTCGATCGTGACGCGTAGCGGCCTTTAATATTTTCGGCCCCCTCGCGAGCCCAGACGACGGATTGGGCTTCGCTATGACGTTTTCCGTAGGTAGACGGTCAGGTAGGAATGTGCGGCCCTCCGTGCGGAGTCGACATCGGATTGCTTCACGTCGCCGAAGCCGAAGTGTGCTAGTCCTTCTGCGCTTCGCTGTTTGTAGGCGCGACTAGCCAACTCAATATCGCCTGCCGGGAGGCCGAGGGCCACTCCGGCTGACGCGATCTTGGCCCATTCACTCTCAAGGCCGGTGCTTCGAATAATTGAATTGGCATTTCTTACGGCTTGCATGGCCTCGTCCAACTCGGGCTTTCGATTGAGCACGGTGGCGAGGTCGTCGATTGCCGACTTTCGCTCGGTTTGAGCTTCCGCGCCAAGTGCTGGTTTGCCTGGGCGCATAGCATCGCCAACACCTTCTAGGACCTTCGTGAAGCGGATGACCACGTCTTGCCGATCGTCGACCGTGAACGCTAGACCTGCTCTGGAGTCCGCTTCGTACCATATGTCGATCAGCTGACCGAGCCTTTGGTCCGAACTCGCAGATCGGTACGCAGCTGTTACCAAGGTGAGGAGCGGGCCATCCATTGGCATGATCGGCATGGCGTGTCCCCTGACTTCGACCAGATCCCCGACTCGATTCGAGGCGTCGTCGGCTGGCGCCATCGTGGCGAAACGAACTGCAGCTTCCGGAGGAAAGCCGAGGTGGCCGGTGATGAGAGATGTCAGGCTGGCCACCCTCGCGAACCTCTGCATGGCGATATTCCTCGCGTCTTCGAACATTGCGTTGCGGACTTTCGTCGTAATCCTGTGCGAAGCCGAGAATCTCATATGCGCCGGCTCCGGGATGAGGGTTGAATAGATTCCAGGACCCGAGCCCTGCATCTGCATCGGTTCCTGCCGCTCGCTCCACATCACCTCGTGTGAGCGGATCTCGCAGTCACCCACTGCCGTCGCAACGGTAGGTAGTGCGGGCGCGATGATCAGAGCCTCAGCGATCCAATCGGCGGGCTGGTCGAATTCTGGCAGCGGGCGGTTTGATGGCACGGCTTGATGCTACGGAAGGCACCTGCCGGGAGCAAAATAGCGCGTCGCTCTCGCAGAGACAGAATGCGGGTGGCTACTGAAATCTCGATCCGAATGGGCTACTGATCACCGGTGGTGCCACTTCCTTCCGCACCAAGTCTTTCATTTCGGCAACTCGCGCTGGAAATGTGGTGGATCCTCGTCGAATGAAATACTGAGGTCGGTCGGGAAACACGCCGTGAACTCGACCGTCCGCCTTAACAAACATCGCCACGACCGCCTTTCCGTCTACCGTCGCCTTCACGATTTCGACATCCGGACCTGGATCGATCTGGTTGCGCACCAGGTTCTGAAGTGCCTCTTCGGCACCGATGTAGTCGTCGAGGCCAATCACCTCGCCTTCTTTCTCCCGCCCCTTCTCTCCGACTCCGAACAACACCACTCCTCCCGAAGCGCTGGCGAACGCCGCCACCGTCTTTAGCAGCGGCAGGCTGAGCCCCTGTTTCCCACCATGGGGCAGCCGTTCCTTGAACTCGATGGTCGGGCCTTCTCCCTGCAGCACAGAGGATTTGAATTGTTCCTCGGGCTCAGGGGTCCCGCGTTCGACGGATTGGTCCGCTTGAATGCCATAACCAGTGCCTACGTAGCGAAAGTCACGGCACTCCCCTTCGCGCGAGAGAATCAGAACGCCTTGGTTGGGAATCCCGTTCGGCAAACGTAGCCTCACTTGGCCGGACTTACCTACCGTTCGGCTAACTAAAGTTGGAGGTGCCGAGAGTTCAACGCGCGACCCCACCGCTTCCTCGCCCGCGATCGTCGCGGTAAGCGCAGCCAACCCAAGATGAACACGGCGGAACCACGCACGCGTATCAGCAATGCGAATTGTCCCGAGGTCCGTCGGGAGAGTGTTGAGCCAATGGTCGCCGACTGCCCCGTAGAGGTAGTACAGCGCAGCTCTCTCGAAATCTGGAAACGCGGGCGACCCGTCGCGACCGATCACGAAGCCGTGTCGGTTCACAGCCTGATTGCCGCCCGGCGGGTATAGCGTGTATCTCAAATGCGGCCAGAGAAGCTCTCGTGGCCCATTCCGACCGCGGCCCTCCTCGATAGTCCAGTTCACCTGAGGCTGCAGCTCTGGGACCGCGAATCGTGTACCAGCAAGAGCCCCTACGTGCGTGTCGAACCAAGACCCAAGAACGGAGCCCTCGACGCGGTCGCCGATGAAGAGAACATCGCTGTAGTCGTGGACGCTCGGTCTTATCCGCGTGCTCGGCAACGCGTCTGCTACAAACAATTTCAGGCGCAGAGTGTCGCCTTCGCGCATGACCACCGCGCGGACATCGAAGTCGCGTTCCGCGATTCGGTCCTTGAACTCCGAGAGGTCTATGCCACCTTGTGCGATCAAGTCCCGCCCGCTCCTCCCTTGTTCATTGCCAGCCCAACCAAGAATGCGAGCAGTGCGATGCTGCGCACGGCCACGGCCATTACTCGCTCAACGAGGACCGTCGCCACCGCTCGCCCGTGCGCCGCAATCAATGTTGCAAGAAAATCTTGAGGTCTGCCTGTGGAAAGAGCGCTAGGTACAGCGCACGGTCAGCCAGATTCTCGCGTTGCAGAGCGTCGTCAAGCCGCTTGTAGGCATCGTTGATCGCGAGGTCGGAGCCGTTGGCTGCGGTCGCTAGATCGCTCGCCGCGACGATTGCATCAGCGAGTGCACTCCTTTCAACAGCCAGGTCAGCTGAGACCCAGCTTGGAAACGCGATCGTTGCGAGCTGGTCGTTGAAGGTGCTTAGGGCTCTCACATCGCCTTGGCCTACGTCCTTCGCTCGCTTAGCGGTATCGCCGGCATCTTGGGTATCGGCGCCGTGCAGGACTGTATTCATCTGACTCACCAGATTGACTCGTAGGTTCTGAACGTAGTGGGCGGCTCGTAAGCCTGCGGCGTCATGTGCCTCAGCGGGCACAGTCACGACTAGGTCCAGAGTTATCGCGATTGCGGTGATGATCAGCGCGTAGGCCGCCACAACGGAACCCTGCTTGGACAGGGAGGTGTCCCACGACTGCCGGACGCCACGAGCTGTGAGAGTCGCGCCGACGGCCAAGCCAGCAGCGCTGATGACATCAAGGGCAAGTTCGATCAAGGCCCCAACCGGCCAACCGAGCCAGTAGATCTTTCCGGATGACCCGCCTCCGTAAATCAGGAAATTCGCTACGTCGCTTAAGAAAGGGAAACCGTGCCAAGGATTAGCGAAGTTGTAGAAAGCTGCCCCCAAAAGCGCTCCGGCCCACAGCACCGCGATTAGGGCACCGACCAGCGCGAGCGCAACGCAAAGCAGAGCAACGGCCCGCCGCGCTACCTGCGTCGGGCCGTTCTCGGTTGGACCACCTCGTGTTTGCTGCGCCGCAACCACGATTGCGACCGCAAGAGCGGCGATAGATATCGTGAGACCGGGGCCAGCTGCTGCCTGACATCCATGATCGGCGCATATCACGAGTGATTGGGCAGAGATAAGGCCGTAAACCGCCGCACCTGCAGCCAACATGCTCAGCGGCGCAGCGATCGCCGTAGACAAAATGCGCCGCAGTGCGACAGCTACTTTGTTGATGTCAGCGTCTCCACCTCGCGTCCCCGACAGCTAACCGAGGTGCACGCAAATTTGGCGCTCTCCTCGGCTCGATGTTGGAGAGGCAGGCGTTGCCCATCAGTTGAGATGACCCTCCAGCCGCCGAATCGCTGCCACGTTTCTGACCTCGACGCCGCAGCACGCCGCACAGATGCGGTCCGCCTGGCTTATTTGCTTGCCGCCTTCTGGAGCCTTTCGAACTCCTCGTCGCTGAACCCTGCGTACTTTCGTAGAAAGTCGATAGCTTCGCTGCACGCAATGACGGCGTCGTCGAGGAGGGCGATGTCGTCTTGAGGGTTCGTCTGAGGGCCATGAAACATCCCTCTCGGGTTGCGCATCAACACATAGGTCGCCGCCACCGACTCCAGCGATTGAACGTAGAGGTATGGCTTTCCGACGATCACGAGCTCTTCCGGCTTGAGTGCGGCGGAAACCTTCGCGCCTTCACTCTCCCAGAAGCTCCTCGATAGTTGGTTCTGTATCCATAGCTTGGTGCGTTGGCAAGCGACGAGGATGTTCTGGCTATGAATGAGTTCGATGACAATAAGTCGGGCTGCGGAGTGCTGTTCGTGGAGCCGGTCATTCCGCTGCAGCAAGAGCGAGGTTGCCGACGCGAGGACCGCCCCGATCACTGCTCCGATCAAGCCCGACGCCAAGTTCGAGGCGACGTCGGTGCCTCCGCCTTGAGCCGGCTGCGGTGACGGCGACGACGCCGCTTGGAGGACCAGAAACGTGACGGACAAGACGGCAGTCATGGGTTTCGTCAATGGTCACAGGAATGGTCACAAACGTCGAGGGATGATTCGGGTCGAGCAGGGTCACGCGGGCGCGGCCGCGCTACGCGGCGTATTCAGTGAGGATCGCTACGAGTGGGTCGAGGTGGGGAGGGTTGTTTTGCATGCGGCTCGGGATCGTGAGGCCCCGGCTTCAAATCCCGGGCCCCCGATCACTCCGTCCCCCGTGGAGAGGTCAGTCCGAGACTTCCTGGCGACCTCCCGGGGGACCCGCCTGTTTGGTCGTCTGTTGGTAGACCGCGCGGCTGGGCGACCTATTTATATTCCGGCAGGCTGGGTTGGTGGAAGGGGTACATGTTCACTGGCAGATCCTTCGTCTGCCGAGCCGCCCATGCGAACGCTCCTCGATGGGTGTCAGGACCGCCGCGAACGGCCGCAGCGAGTCTCTTAAAGGAACTTATCTGTCCGACACCAGGGCAGTAGTAGAGGGGCACTATGTGTAGTGGCAAGGAGGACGCACCGAGTGCCAGTAGGCCCGTTCCGTATCCCTCAATGTAAGCAGCGTCCCAGTACTTCCGGGCTCTTGTCGCAAGCTGGCGCGCCTTGTCATAGCCCGTTGCGGTCTGAACCAACTTGTGGTGTTGGCGATCTACGCCAGTCCGCCGAGCGGCCACGGTGTGATCTATCGCGTCTCCGAGACCATCCTGGTACGCATGATTAAAAATCACTAAAGGAAGTTGCCAGGGAAACAGATTGTCGTCCACTCGTGACCGGGCTTCTCGCAAGCGCTGGTCCATAGTTGCAGCTCGGTCGTAAAGCTTGAGTGGCAGAAGGTACTCGGCTTCGACAAGCGCCCTGTCAAGAAGTTCTACGAAAAAGCCCGCCGACGTATTAATCACTTCGGCGCCCGCAAGCGGTGCCTTGAAGGCCGGATTGGGATGGACAAAGTACGTCGGTCGTGCTGCCGAGTTCAGGTCGTGACGCAGCGCTTCGATCACCTGCCTGATGTCATCGTCTCGTAACGAGTAGCCGACGAAGACAACCGAGTGGGTAGCCATCAGATGCTTTGCTGCCGCCCCTACAGCACCTGAGCGGAGAGCTTCTAGCGATCCCTCGTATTCCTCGCGGGTGGCCACAACCGACCCGGGATTCAGGACTGAGCCATGGACCTTGAGAACTTTGCGTTGGTTGAGATCCCAGTAGTCGAAATCGGAACCCTGAACGAGTGGGATCGCTCCCGTTTGCGTCTCGAAGTAATCGTCCCAATTCGTCGTGACTATTTCTTGGAAGTAGGGGATCTGACCCACGGCGCGATGAAACCGGGTCGCGCGACGATGAAAAAAGGGATGACTGTCGATATACCGCAGTCGATCCACAAAGGCTGCCAGCAGCTTACCGCGCGAAAAGCGGGAGACGAATGCTGACATCAGGTCTGGGAACGCTATTCCTGCATTCTTCTCGCCAAGCTCCGATCGGATCGAGTCATAGAAGGTGTGCCCTATTACGTTGTGCGCCTCAGTACTCGCCCCCGAACCAACGAAGAGCACCACCTTGCCGGCGTGGGTATCCTCAACTAAACGTTCGGGAAGGGGAGCCTCAACGTCGTCGCCGCACTCATCACAGCGATGCTCCTTGCCGATTCCCTGCTCAGCCATAAGATGAGCACGGACTATACGAGCGGTCGCAACCCCAGACCAGCGATACGCCTTCGGGTAAACGGGAAGGCAGCGGAGACCCACGAGGGAGGGGATGGGGCCGGCTGACGTGCCCTGGCCACGCAACTCTGCTCCTGGAGGATCGTGTGGACGCTCTGACGGTGAGCCGACGTCTCGGCCACGACTCTGTGCACACGACCCTTACTTAATGTGGCCGGGGTAAGCGCGCGGCCCGCCGGCGAGGGGATGGATCTCCAGTGGCTTACCAGGTGATAACCTGACGTCGACTTCGCCGTCCGGGTGAAGTCCTTCGGTCTTCGGACTGATGTAGGGAAGGTCCAGCCTGAGCGCATAGGCCGAAAAACCGATGCTCGGAACCGAAAAACGAAGGTTCCTAAACGCATCGGAAGAAAAACCGACGCAGGGTCCGAAAAAGAGCGGAAACAGACCGTGCGGAAGTTTTTAGACCGCTGCGCTTGGGCCAAAAAAGGGCCGGATCCGAATTCAAAACGCCAAGCCCTGTCTCAAAAACCGATGTCCGCAAGGACGTGCGGGTTCGACTCCCGCTCTCGGCACCACTGCAAGCCCACGTCGAGGTAGCGGGTTCGAAGCCCGTCTCCCGCTTTCCCATTTCCCTCTCCGCCGATGGTGTTGAGGAAGCTGCAGGATGACCCCGATGGAGACTCAGGGCCAAACACGGGTGACAGCACCGAGCGTGATGGAGGCGATGGTCAAGCGGGGGACGGTGAAGTCGCTGGTAGCGGGGCCGAGATCATATGAGCCGGGAAGATGACACGAGGCTCGACCAGGCGCTGGCAGCGCAGCCGCGATTAGTTTCCCGGCGCGGACCGGTCATAGGCATAGAGAACCCGCGGCCGCAGTGGCCGCTTACTAAGGAGGCCCGATGAGCAAACTTAGGTGTCACATCTCGATCTCGCTGGACGGTTTCGTCGCCGGCCTGAACCAGAGCGAGGAGAACCCGCTCGGCGAGGGCGGCGAGCGGCTCCACGACTGGGTGGTTCCGCTGGCCGCCTGGCGCCAATCCCACGGCGAGCAGAGGGGCGAGGTCAACGAGAGCGCACGGATAGTCGAGGAATCGCGCGAGAACATCGGGGCCGCCGTGATGGGCCGGAACATGTTCGGCCCGGTCCACGGTGGTGCCTGGGGCGACGAGCAATGGACGGGCTGGTGGGGCGACAACCCGCCCTACCACTACCCCGTGTTCATCCTCACCCATTACCCGCGTGATCCTGTGGAGATGGAGGGAGGGACCACGTTCCACTTCGTCACCGACGGAATCGAGTCCGCGCTCGAACAGGCAAGGAAGGCCGCCGGCGGCAAAGACGTCATGCTTTGGGGCGGCGCCCACGTCGTTCAGCAGTACCTGGCAGCAGGACTGCTGGACGAACTTGAGCTCCACGTTGTTCCAGTGCGCTCGGCGAGGGTGCTCGTCTCTTCGACAACCTCGGGGACGCGAAGGTGCAGCTCCAGCAGGTCCGGGCCGTCGAGGCGCCCGGCGTCACCCACCTCAAGTACAGGGTGGTGGCAGGGCCTGAAAGCTAGTTCCGGTTCCCAGTGGGAAGCAAACTTCCACTCAGTCGCGGAGGCGGTAAACGAACTCGACCCGATGATTGGTACTCGGGAGGACAACCCCCTTCTCCCGCTCCCTCGTCAGACTCACCCTGCGAGTCTTCGGTCGAGAGGTCCGAGTCGCTCGAAGCAGATGGGCGACGGGCCACTGGATCTTCAGGACTCGGGCGCGGAGATCGCGCCGAGTTGCAGGAGCAGAGCGAGGTCGTCTCGGGCCGCCCAGTGTTCCGCGATCAAGCCATCGGCGATCCGAAAGATGTGGATGTGCTTCACGGAGTAAGGCTTTCCCGCGGCCGACGGCGGGATCAATGCCGTGCTCTCAACACCGACCCAACCGTTTGGCAAAGGATCCGGCGGACGGTGCGGTCTGACCCCAAACGTGCCGCTGACAGTTACTCGGCAGACGACGAAGTCGTCTTTCGCTATGAGGTCATCAATCTGCCAGCGGCGGTCGGGAAACGCAGTCCGTAGGGCCTCGAAGACCCTCCTGACAGCATCCCTGCCACGCGGCTGCTGCGATCCGTATCGTCCCGACGCGTGATTAACAGCATCGGGAGCCCACATCTGTGCCGCCTCGTCTGACGCTCCCCGGTCCAAGGCATCGTGATAGCGCCTGACCAGATCCTTGTTACCTTGCTCCTTGGATCCGCCTCGCTCCCCTTGGGTTCGCCCACCCATCAATACGCCTCCTCATCCCACGTCCCGGATGCAAAGGATGGTCAGGCGATTGTAGGCCAGGGCAGCCGCAGCTCCCTGCCGCTCATCCGAGTCGGGCGGTTCTCGGGTGAGCAGCCAATCGGCTTTCGAAGGCGGTCGATTCCCTTCTTTTCGCACACTCGTTGGCACACCCCCTATTGAACTCTCGCCCTTGACGGCGGCAGCCTACCGAGGCATAGCAGTGTTGATGGCCGCGACCTCGAACCGGCTCCGAAGGGCAAGCTTGCTGAGGATGGTGCTTACGTGATGCTCGACGGTCTTTGGGGAGATGAAGAGCTTCTCGCCGATCTGAGCGTTGGTCAATCCCGGGCCTAGGAGCAGCGCCACCTCACGCTCCCGCCGGCTGAGCGAGGCCAGTGGGTCCGCCAGTGGCCGGGGGCTGTATGAAACCGCCGCCCCGAGGCGCCTAAGAAGGGTCGCGCAAACCTCGGCCTCGGGCGCGTCCAGCTTTTCATATATCTCAAGCGCCGTCCGAGCTTCGGTGATCGCGACTGTTTTGTCGGTTTCGGCCAACAGCCGGGCCAAAGCGAGGTGTAGTGCGCCCTTGATCAGACGGTGCTCGGTCGGAATTACGGCCTGTAGGCCCGCCTCGAGTGCGGCGACCGCACCACTAAGGTTTCCGACTGCCGCAAGCACGTTGCCCATCGCCAGGGCTGCTTCGCCAACCAATACGGGCGAGCCGGTTTCGCGTGCCAGGCGATCGGCCTGCTCCGCGGCGCGTGCCGCAGCCTCTGGGTCATTGCGCGCGATCTCCGCGTCCGCAAGCAGGGTCAGCAGCGGCACCGCTCTCACATGGTCTTCGCCGATTTGCCGCAGCGCCTGCTTCACCGACGAGACCGCGTGCTCGAACTCACGCCGGACGTAGTGCAGCTTTGCCCGCGTCGGAATCGCCTCCCACCGATCACCGCAGGCGGCCAGCAGCTGCTCGGCCTCCTGCAGCCGGCCCTGTCTGATGCGCAGGTCCGCCAGCAGGGCCCGGGCGGTTGCGCGGTGAAGGAAGAAGCCGTCCCGACCAGCAGTCAGGCTCAGTGTGAGCGCCGTCTCGGCGTCAGTCCAACGGCCGACCTGGCAGAGGAGGCTGCCGTAGGTCGCCTGGCAATGCGCAAACAATGGGGTTGTCTGCTTGTCGTTCGCTGCTATCCCCGCCTCTTCCAGCACACGGAGCCATGCGTCCGCGCGGGCCAGGTCACCGGCGCGTTCGCAGGCGGTCAGCGTGCAGCAGGAAACCTGGCCGGCCGCGAATGAATGGACCTCGCCGCCGCTGAGGATCGCCATCGCCTCATCGATCAGCTCCATGCCTTCCTTGCCACGTCCCAGCGTTACCAAGGCAAGCCCCTGATCGGCGAGCGCCTTGCATTCGAGGTCGAGGTCGTCGAACCTGCGTGCCAGCTTGACGGCTTCGGCGGCCTTTGTGGCGAGGGCGCCCACGTCGGTGACCGAGCAGCCGACGAGTCCCAGCTCGATCCAACCGCGCTCAATGCAATCTCCTTCTTCCGCCAGCATGGTGCGCCCGCGGGCGAACCAGCCTCGGGCCGCGGCGTTGTTGTTCAGCCCCTCGAAATAGATACGTCCGACCGTGGCTGCGGCCAGCGCGGCGCGGCGGTTTCGCCCTTCACGCCGGAGAGCCCGATATGCGGCTTGGGCGGTCGCGATGGCAGAGGTGAAGTCGTGCATCATGTATTCGACCTGAGCTGCCTCGAGCTGTACGTTCGGGTCCCCCTCGTCCTCAAACCGATCTAAGAGCTCGCGCCGCCGCTGCTGCAGGTTGGGCGCGCTCAGAGAGGCCCGGAGGCCTGCGGAAGCAGCCGGCTCCTCCTTCAATGCGAGTGCTGCAGGTCGGGTCATGGTCGGCGGCTAGCGTACGCGCTCACCCGGCGTTCGTCTGGCGCCGAGCGAAATAGGGGATTGCGATAGGTGACACCCCGATGTTCCGGGCGCAGCGGACCCGCACAGTTCGCTCCACCGGAATCCGCCGGCACGCTTTTTGGGAGGGATTTTCATGGCTGAGCTAGCAACACGTTCCGCTGAGGCGGTAGCGCAAGAGGTGCCCCCTCGCGAGGCGCGCGTCGCGCCACCGGCGCAACAGGTTCCAATGCGTACCTGGGGCGCGCTGGCCATCCTGTGCTTGGGCGCATTTGTTGTGGTGCTCGACACCACCATCGTCAATATCGCCATCCCCAGCATCATCACCGGGCTCCGCTCGAGCCTCGACCAGGTCCTTTGGGTGCTCAACGCGTACACCCTCGTCTACGCGGCTCTATTGATCACTGGTGGGCGGCTCGGAGACCTGTACGGTCCGAGGCGGCTGTTGGTTCTGGGCATCGTGGTGTTCGGCGTGGCGTCGGTCGCGTGCGCACTGGCGCCATCAACCGAAGCTTTGATCGGAGCGCGTGTGCTGCAAGGAGTCGGCGGGGCTCTGCTGACCCCGCAGACGCTCGCCATGGTCCCCGTGATAATGCCCGCCAACCTGCGTGGGCCTGCCATTGGCTTGTGGTCCGGCTCGGCCGGCCTGGCCGCGGCGGTGGGTCCGTCTCTCGGCGGCGTGCTGGTCACGACGGCGGGCTGGCGCTGGGTGTTTCTCGTCAACCTGCCTTTAGGAATCGTCGCGATCGCGGGCGCATACCTTCTGCTACCCAGCGTTGTCCCCGGGCGCCGGCACCGCTTGGACATCGGCGGGATCGTTCTGGCCAGCTCGGGCCTGCTGGCGATCGTATTTGGTCTGGTCGAGGGGCAGCGCTTTGGATGGAGCACGATCACGGGGCCGATCACCATCCCCGCGGTCATGGCCGCCGGCGTCGCACTACTGGCCGCCTTCGTCCTATGGGAGAAGCGCCAACCGGAACCACTGATGCCGCCGGCGCTATTCGCCGCTCGCAGCTTCGCGGTTTCCGCGTGGGTCATCTTTGTCGTTCAGACCGTAATGGTGGCCTTCATAGTGGTGGCCGGGCTCTTCTTTCAGTCGGCGCTTCGCATGACAGCGCTGGAGGCGGGCCTTGCACTGGCGCCGATGCCCCTCGCCCTCATGCTCGTCGGTCCGCTGGCGGGCCGGCTCGCCGACCGCGTGGACACGAAGTTCGTGCTCATGGGCGCGATGCTGATCGCGGCGGCGGGAGTCGGGTGGCTTATTGCATCGGCCTCGACGACCGCGTCGTCGGCTACTTTCATACTCCCGCTGGTGGTCACGGGCCTGGGCCTCGGCTGTGGCTTCGCAGTGGTGATGACGGTAGGCATGCGGGGAATCGCGCCGCAACTCGCGGGCGCCGCATCGGGTGTACTCAACACATTCCGCCAGGTCGGCGGCGCGATGGGTGGCGCGATTGCAGTCGCGCTACTGCAGAGCCGGCTCTCTTTAGTCGGGCCCGCCCAAGTGGCCGCGCACAGCATCGATTACGTCAATACCTTTGTCGGCGCGTTTCGCGCGACACTCGTCGTACCTGTGCTCTTCCTGATGCTCGCGGCCCTAAGTTGCCTACTGCTCAGGGCGCCGGCAGCGCCGAAACCGCGATCCAGCTAATTCCGCCATCGAGCCGCGAAGGTTCCTCGCCTTTTTGGGGGTGCGATTTGGGGGTGTCCCCGATTCGGGCCGGGGTGACGAGAGGCACCGTGAGCATCACCGATGGCGCTCACGCTTGCCCAACCGAGCCTGCAGGCCGATGCCGTGCACGCGGCCCAAGAGATTGCCCGGCGTTATGGCCTTGCGACCGAGCACACGAGGGTGTTGCACGACGCCAACAATGTCGTAGTTCACCTTGCCCCTTCGCCCGTCGTGGCGAAGCTCTGCCCCGCTTCCGCCGGAGACCGCGGGTGGCGCAAGTTGGCCACCGAGCTTGAAATCGCGAACCACCTTGAACGCGCCGGCGCCCCCGTGGTTGGCCCCAGCCCTGAGCTGCCGCCGGGACCATATCTTCTTGGTGGCTACGCGCTGACGTTTTGGCGACATCAAGACCATGACCCGGCCGCGCTTGCAACTGGTTGGGCCGCCGGGCAGGCGCTGGCGCAAGTTCACGAAGCGCTCGACAGCTACCCCGAAACTTTTCCGTCCTTCCTGGACCGCCAGGTGAGGCGCGCCGCGAGAATCCTGTTCGACGAGACAGCGCCCTCCGCAATCCCGGCCTCTGAGCGTGCATTTCTGTGCAGCGAGTACTTGAGCATCAGGTCGGTGCTTCTAGACAAGAAGCTTCACTGTCGCACGCTGCACGGAGATCCTCATCGCGGCAACCTGCTGATCAGCCGGTCTGGGTGCCTGATGATCGACTTCGAGTCGGTTTGCTCAGGGCCGCTCGAGTGGGATCTGAGCGCGCTGCCCTGCGTTGACGCAGGCATTTTCTCGGTGGACACGGACTTGCTTGCGCTGATGAAGCTGCTGCGCAGCCTGTGCGTCACCGTCTGGTGGTGGACCAGGGTCGCCAAACTCGCCAGCCCTCCGCCAACCAACCTCACTCCAAATTACACGTGTGTTGGGGCGTAGGACCCCGTCTCCCGCTCCACCTTCGCCCCAGACATTGAGTGTGCGGCCAATCGGCTTTCGAGGGGATTCGATTCCCTCTTTTCGAACCACTCCTCGCCCTTGATGGGCAGGATGCCATTTCGAGGACACTACCGCGCCGCGGGTTACGGCGAGGGGATGATTCCCGGGATCACGTAGGCCTCGATCATCGCCACCACGCCGACTGCGCTCGTCAGGATGAGGCTGTAGCCGATCACGCGCCGGAAGATCTCGCCCTCCGATCCAACCTTGTTCACTCCGGCAGCGCCGACCGACAGGTTCTGCGGGCTGATCATCTTGCCCATGACACCCCCGGACGAGTTGGTGCCGGCGGTGAGGATCGGGCTGACGTTGCCGAGCTGCTGCGCCGTCTGAGCCTGGAGTGGGCCGAATAGCGTGTTCGATGAAGTGTCGCTGCCGGTGAGGAAGACACCAAGCCAGCCGAGAACTGCCGACACGAACGGGAAGATGAAACCGGTTTTGGACAGAGCGATCGCCATGCTGGACGTCATGCCCGAGTAGTTCATGAGCTGCGCGATGGCGAGGATCATCGCGATCGTCACGATTGGCAGCCCAAGCTGGCGAAGGGTCTTGACGTAGACGGTGATGAAGTTGACACCGGCCCGCCGGGCTCGCATGAAAAGGAACGCGATCAAGCCCGCGTAGAGGACAAGCGATCCGGCCGCGGCCAGAAAGTTCCAGTCGAAAGTCAACGGGTATCGGGTCGGTGCCGCGGCGATGGGCTTCTCACGGTAGATCAGCGATTGGGGCTGGCCCTTCACCACCTCGTACGTGCCCGGCCAGAAGAAGTTCCAGTCGGGGAACTTGAAGGCCTGGCGGTCCTTGGCCGGGTCAGGGCCGAGCCACGGCTTCGGACAAAGCGCGAAGAGCGGCGTGCCGCACTTCAGGTCAGCCGTGACGTTGTACGGCGTGTGAAGCGCGGTCTTCGGGTCATTGACAGGGTGGCCCGAGAAAAAGGGCAGGTTGCCCATCTGGCCGACCAGGATGACGACCACCAGCACCACGTACATCGAGTACGCGGCCAGGATCCGTCCGGGCGAATCGATTTTGTCGAAGGGCGAAGAGCTCGAGGCCGCGGCAATACCTGGCAACCCCGATGCGCCGGACGCTGAACGGGGTCGCACGGGAGCTGCTGTCTCGTGCGCAAACTGCCATACCTGCGCCGGCCGCCAGAAGCGGAGAAGCACCGCGAGGCAGCCCATCGAGACGAGGGCGGCCAGGATGTCGGTGAGCTCCGGACCGACGAAGTTCGAGACGAGGAACTGAACTATGGCGAAAGAGATGCCGGTGACGAGGACGGCCGGCAGGATCTCGCGCATCCGCTTCCAGCCGGCCAGCACGACGATCAGGTAGGCCGGGATGAGGATCGAGAAAAGCGGTAGCTGCCGGCCGACCATCGCCGACAGCGCAAGAGTAGTCGCCGTCACGTCTTTGTGCAGGATCGGCGCGATCAGGCCTCCCAGGGTGACGATCGGGATTCCGATCGAGCCGTACGCCACAGGGGCCGTGTTGGCAAGCAGGGCCAGGACGGCGGCGGTGACCGGCTCGAAGCCGAGGCTGGCCAGGATCGAAGCGGTGATCGCCACCGGAGCACCGAAACCTGCGATGCCTTCGAGGAGAGCGCCGAAGCTGAACGCGATGAGCAGCGTTTGCAGGCGGCGATCGGTGGTGAGGCGGGTGAGCGAGCGCTTGATGACGTCGAAGTCGCCGCTGGCGACGGTCAGGTTATGGAAGAAGACGGCATTCAAGACGATCCAGCTGATCGGCCACAGGCCGAACGCCATGCCTTCGGTCGCCGTGGCAAACGTGATGCCGAAGGGCATGCCCCAGACGGCCCAGGAGAGCAATGCCGCGGTGAGCATCGCCGCAAGGGCGCACAGCCAGGCGGGCAGGCGAAGGATGGCGAGCATGACGAAAAGGACGTAGAGCGGAAGTCCGGCGACAAGGGCCGACAGCAGGATGCTGCCCAGCACAGGCTGGTATTGCTGGTGGAACGCCAAGAGTGTCCCCATCGTCCCTCCCTCAAAGGCGACCGAGCGGTTCGTCAATTCAAACCGAATTGGGCGCCGTTTGCAACCGGCGCGCTACCAGCTTCCTCCGCCGCCACCTCCTCCGCCGCCGCCCGAGCCTCCGCCCGAGCCTCCGCCGCCTCCGAATCCGCTCGAGCTGCCGCCGCTGGGCGTGAACGAGATCGCGCTCGAGACGCTTGTGTTCATCGACTGGAGGCTGCTTCCCAGCAGCGCAGCCTGGAACGGCTGGTTTCCCACGTACCAGGAGCTGCTCTGGCTCGTATCGATGCCTTCGAACGCCTTCGCCCAAAGGGTGACGCAGCCGAACACAATCGCGTACGGAAGGAGCGCGGTGAAGATGTCCGCCTTCGCCGCGAACTGCTGCCGGTACTTCTCGGCCCTGGTCATGTAGAGCCGAAACCCCAGCGTGTGCTGCATGAGGTCGCGGCCGGCGGCGGATCGCTGCGGCATGAACCGTCCGCTCACCGTCATCACGACGCCTGTGATCACCACGGCCACTCCGATCAGGCCCCAACCCAGCGTCTGGCCGAGCACGAAGGTCACCGCGCCGCCGACGAGGATGAGGGAGAGCCCGAAGCAGCCCCAGGCGACCTGGGCTTGATGCGGGTTGCTCACGAAGAGGCGGCGGGACACCGCGTCGTCATAGATCTGGCTCTCGGCCGCTCTCCTGGTAGGCCCAAAGTTGCCTTTGAGCTCGTAGAGCGTCATCTTCTCGCGGCCGGCGAAGAGCGCGTCGAGGATGGTCTGCTCGTAGGGCAGCAGCGTCGATGCGTCCCCGCCGGCCTTCCGCATGAAGGTCCAGTCGGGAATCAGCATTCCGGGCACTTCGGCGATGGTCAGGAATCCGCGCACCGCCAGGTCGACGATCGTGGCGGTCACGTCCTTGGTGTCTGCGCTCTCGTCGAGGATGAGTCCGAGCTGAGCCGGGCGCATTTTCTGCGGCGGCTCGAACTCCACGACCACCGGATCGTGGTGAAACGGGGGTTCGAGGCCTTCTCGCGGATCGTTGGTCAGGTAGTACTGGGTCAGGTAAGCGCGGTCGCGGCCGTGCGCCCACCAGTTCCACACCACGAGGCCCATGCCTCCCGCGAGGAACACCAGGAAGAGGGCGCCCGTCAACGGATTGATGTCGAAGAAGTCGTCGGGAAAATTCCTGACTCGTGCCGTCAGCATGGGCGGCGGGACGCTGACGGCCCCCTTGGTCAGGGCCGTCACGACGGACATCTCCTCCCCGGGAGGAAGGCTGCGTGTCGAGGAGAAGTTCGCCGTGGTTCCGGCCCCGGAGTAGTTGCAAGCTTGGTGCGAGCCTGGCGCGCCCTGGAAGCAGGCACCCTTCTGAAATGCCGAGGACGGCAGGTGGACGGCGGCTTCAACTTTCGACTTGGCGGCGGGCCAGAGCGCTCCGTCGACGTTCCAGAAGAGCTCGTCGTGGTCAGCGAACGAGTTCATTGCACCCACGACCTTGTAAGTGATGACGTAGCGCTGCGCACCCGTGACCTGGACCTGCGAATCCCCGATCTTGATGACCACGTTGTCGTTGTCGACGTAGGTGCTGTAAATCAGCGCCCGGCTGCCGTCCGTCACAGACTGCACGTTGAGGTCCAAGAGGCGGTCGCGAGAGTCGTCGAAGTGGTAGCGAAGTGGGATGGTCCGGAAGATCCCGTGCTTCACCTGCGAGCCGAAGTCGACCTTGATGTCCTCTACGACCGTCAGCGTGGAGTCCTTGGAGATCGTGATGTCGGATTGGAACGAGGTGATGACCCAGCCCTCGTTCGAGGTGCAGGCCGAACCGGCGATCCCCAAGGCGATTCCGAGAGCTGCGATCGCCATTCGAGACGCGCAGATCTTCACCGGGCCTGTATAACCCAGATTCGCGCCCGATGTTATGGCTTCTGTTACGCCGCCGTCGGCACGCTGTGTCCCGGAACGTCTATCTTTGGCAACCTTGCTCGCGACCACAACAGACCCCACTGCGCATATCGACACGGCTAACGAGCTCGATTACAGAGTTCTCAAGCGCCGTATTCAGGATGCCGGTCTGCTCGAGAAGCGGCCGGCGTATTACGCGCTCAGCATCACGACCAACCTTGTGCTGTGGACCTTTTGCCTGGTCGTGCTGTTCACCGTCGGATCCGTGTGGGCGCAAGCACTCGCCGCGGCGGTGCTCGGCATCATCTCCGGGCAGCTCGGCTTCCAGCTCCACGACTCGGGACATCGCCAGATGTTCAACGCGCCGTGGAAGAACGCACTGGTCGGGCTGGTCACAGCGGACCTGATGCTCGGCATGAGCTATGGCTGGTGGGTACAGAAGCACAATCGCCACCACGGCAACCCAAACGACGTCGACCTCGATCCGGACATCAAAGTTGGTGCCATCGCGTACACGGAAGAGCAAGCGCAGGCACGTCGCGGCGCCGGCAGGCTCGCCGCCATGTACCAGGCCTACCTCTTCTTCCCACTGACGACGCTGCTGGCCTGGAGCATGCACGTCACCGGGCTGTCCTACCTGATCAAAGAGCCTTCGCGCTATCGCCGCCTGGAGTTCGGCTTGCTCGCGGTTCACGCCGTGGTGTACCTGGGGGCGATGGTGTTGCTCCTGGGTCCGTGGTCGGCCCTGATGGTGGTCCTGATTCACAAAGGCGTCGGCGGTGCGTATATGGCATCGGTATTCGCTCCCAATCACAAAGGCATGCCGCAGACCGACAGCGAAAGCCGCCTCGACTTCGTACGCACCCAGGTATTGACGGCGCGCAACGTTCGCGGCCATCCCATTACGGATTTGTGGTACGGCTCTCTCAACTACCAGATCGAGCACCACCTGTTCCCAGGCATGCCGAGGCTCAACATGCGGCGCGCGCAGCCGATCGTCAGGCAGTTCTGCCAGGAAAGAGGGATCGACTACTACGAGACGTCGTTCTTCAGGTCTTACCGCGAGCTGCTCGGCTTTTTGAACGAGATCGGCGCACCGCTTCGCGCCGAGCGAGCCAGGGTTTAGCCTTTAACCGCTTTCGGTACGTAGTGAGCGGTGCGCTCCGTATAGTGCCTGCTGCCATCGAATGAGCCCAACGAACCTTCGGAATGACATACGCAACGTGGCGATCATCGCGCACGTCGATCACGGCAAGACCACGCTGGTAGACGCCTTGCTGAAGCAGAGCCACACCTTCCGCGACAACCAGGAAGTCGGCACTCTGATCATGGATTCGAACGACCTCGAGCGCGAGAAGGGCATCACCATCCTCGCCAAGAACACGTCCGTCCGCCACAGCGATGTGACGATCAACATCATCGACACCCCCGGTCACGCTGATTTCGGCGGAGAGGTCGAGCGGGTGCTCAACATGGCCGATGGCTGCCTTTTGCTCGTCGACGCCGCTGAGGGACCAATGCCGCAGACGCGTTTCGTGCTGCGCAAGGCATTCGAGGTCGGTCTGCGCATCATCGTCGTCATCAACAAGGTCGATCGCAAGAACGCCGACCCCCAGCAGGCCCTGCACAAGGTGCACGACCTGTTCCTCGAGCTGGCGGAGGACGCCGACCAGCTGGAGGCGCCGGTCGTGTACTCCATCGCTAAGGAAGGTCGAGCCGGACTCAAGGCCGACGATCTCGCGCCCGATCTCGAGCCGCTGTTCAAGGCAATCATCGACAACATCCCCGCCCCGGTTGCCGAGCAGGGTGGCTTTCAGATGCTGGTCGCCAACCGCGGCTACGACGACTACACCGGGCCGATCTCCATCGGCCGCATCACCCGAGGCAACGTGGCGCCTGGCGACTCGATCGCGGTGCTGAATGCTGCGGGCGATGCGCGGCGCGTCAAGGTGGTGCAGGTGCTCATGTATCGCGGGCTGGACCGCGTCCCCGTGCCGAGCGCGAGCGCGGGCGACATCGTGATGCTGACCGGCCTCGACGCCGTGGCGATCGGCGACACGCTGGCTGATCCCGAGTCACCCGATGCGCTGCCCAGGATTGCGATCGATGAGCCGACCGTCAAAATGACCTTTGGCGTCAACACCTCGCCCTTCACCGGTCTCGAGGGCAAGTTCTCGACCACACGCCAGCTCAGGGCGCGCCTGTACAAGGAGCTCGACACCAACCTCGGCCTTCACGTCGAGGACACGGAGAACGCGGAGAGGTTTCTGGTCAGCGGGCGTGGCGAGCTTCACCTCGCGGTGCTCATCGAGACCATGCGTCGCGAGGGCTTCGAGTTCGAAGTCTCACGCCCCGAAGCCATCGTCAAGAAGATCAACGGCCAGCGAATGGAACCGGTCGAGCACCTGACTGTCGACGTTCGTGAGGAGAATCTCGGCGCGGTCACCGAAGCGCTCGGCAGGCGTCGGGGCGAGATGCTCGAGATCAAGTACGACCGCAAGGGTGGGGTCCGGCTCGAGTACCTGATCCCGACGCGCGGGCTGATCGGCTTTCGCAACACCTTTCTCACGCTGACGGCCGGCACTGGATTGATGGGGTCGATCGGCATGGGCTACCGGCAGTGGCTGGGCGATTTCCGCGAGCAGCGCAACGGGGCTCTGACCGCATCCTCCCCCGGCAAGACGCTGGCCTTCGGACTTGCCGGCGCGCAGGAGCGCGGCACCACCTTCATCGAGCCTGGCGAAGAGGTTTACGAGGGCATGATCGTCGGCATCCAGAAGCGGCCTGGCGACATCCGGGTAAACGTCTGCCGCGAGAAGAAGCAGTCCAACATTCGATCCTCCACGTCGGACATCTCGGTGAGGCTGACGCCGGCCTCCAGATTGAGCCTCGAGCAATCCCTGGATTTCCTTGGGGACGACGAGCTTCTGGAGGTGACGCCGAAGCATCTCCGGCTTCGCAAGCGGCACCTGACCGAGGTCGACCAATCCCGGGCCAGGAGGCTCACGGAGGCCCCCGCGGTTAGGACCTGACCGTCTGGGGTATACTGTCCTCAGTCCGTACAGTACGGACGCTCACCGCAGGTCTCTTGTTTTCTCGAACAGGCCTCGCCGAGTTGAGTAGCCTAAGTTCGAGAGATATAGGAGATGGAAATGCCTACAGGCACCATCAAGAAACTGGTCGCGGACCGTGGCTTCGGCTTTATCGCAGCCGAAGACGGTAAGGAATTCTTCTTCCACCGGAGTGGCACCGAAGGTGACTTCGACAGCCTCCAGGGTGGCGAGAAGGTCTCGTTCGAGGTCGAGGCGAGCCCCAAGGGCCCGCGCGCCAAGAGCGTCCG
>DATGVE010000063.1:0-31311 GCA_035300725.1 Candidatus Eiseniibacteriota bacterium
CCGGCTCCGCGTGGTGGCCGGCGAGGTGCACGCGATCCTCCACCATCACGACATCCGCGGCGGCGAGCTGGCCCACATCGACGGCCACGCGAACTGGCTGCCCGCGATCGGCGCCGAGACGCTGGTCCTCTCCGCCATCCCGCAGCGCATGGACGGGGCGAAGCACGGAATCGTGCTGGACAACTCCGAGTGGGCGCACCTGCTCCACTCGATCGGATCCGTCCAGCACGTTTGCGCGCGCCACAAGCTGAAGCTGGCCTTCCAGCCAATGTTTGGGAGCACGATCCAGGGACCCGAGGACATCGAGCGCCTGCTGGTCGGCTCCGACGCCGGGATCTGCCTCGACCTCGGACACCTCATCCTCGCCGGCGCGGATCCTCTCGAGGTGCTCGAGCTCGGGGTGGGGCGCATCCAGCACGTCCAGCTGAACGACGTCGACAAGGAGCTGGCCGAGCAGGTGCGCGACCAGGGCGAGGATTACGTCGAAGCGGTCGGCATGGGTCTTTTCAAGCCACTGGGCGAAGGCATCGCCAACGTCGACCGCGTCGTCGAAGAGCTGCGGCGCTCGAAGTATCGCGGCTGGTACACGCTCCGCCAGGAGACCAGGCTTCCCACCGCGGATGTCCGCCCGCTCGGCGGAATCAGCCGCTCCCTCGAGTATCTGCTGCCTCTGCTCTCTTAGATCCGCCGGCCGGCGGAGGCCCAGTAGGGCTCGCGGATCTTTCGCTTCAGCAGTTTGCCCGCCGGGTCGCGCGGCAATTCATCCACGAAGTCGATCGACCGCGGCTTTTTGTAGCTCGCCAGGCGATTGGTGCAGAACGCCATCAGCTCTTGTTCGGTCGCGCTCGCGCCCGCCCGCAGCTGCACCACCGCCTTCACCGATTCGCCCCACTGCGCGTCGGGCACTCCGATCACCGCGGCGTCCATCACCGCCGGGTGCGCGTGAAGCACCGCCTCGACCTCGGCGGGATAGATGTTGACGCCGCCCGAGATGATCATGTCGATCTTGCGGTCGCAGATGTAGTAGAAGCCCTCGTCGTCCTTGTAGGCAACGTCGCCGACCGAGAAGAACCCGTCATGCAGGCTCTTGCCGGTGGCGTCGGGGCGGTTGTAGTACTCGGCCAGAGCGGTGTTGCGGACCATGAACTCGCCAGGCTCGCCGTCCGGGACCTCGTTGCCATTGGCGTCCACGAGGCGGATCTCCTGGCCTGGCATCGCAGTGCCGCACGATCCGGGCTTGCGCAGCTGGTCCTCGGGTCGCAGCACCGTGTTGATCCCGGTCTCGGTGGCGCCGTAGAACTCCCACAGCACCTTTCCGAAAACAGCCTCGGCTCGCACCTTCAACCCATAGGGGCACGGTGCAGCGCCCAGGATCAGCGCGCGCAGCGACGAGATATCACGCGGTCTTCGCTGCTGAGCGTCGACCAGGCGCTGCAGGAGAGTCGGCGCCATGAAAGCGTTCGTCACGCCGTGACGCGCGATCAGATCGAGCGCCTCGTCGGCTTCGAACTTCTTCTGCGCGACTACTGTCGCGCCCATGATCTGGTGCAGTGCGGCGAAGTACCCAACCGCGCTGTGATAGCCCGGCCCGCACATCAAGTGGACGCCGGACTGACTCAGCTCGAAGACCGCGATCGTTTGCAGCACCAATGCAATGTCGACCCCGTGGGGTCGCCAGGCGCCCTTGGGGTGACCGGTCGTCCCGGACGTGTAGATCATCGAAGCCGCGAGGGCATCGGCAGGCGCCCCGGGCGGCGCTTCACTGGCGCCGTCCATCAATTCGCGGTAGGAAAGCCAGCCGTCGGGGACGTGGTCGCCGATCGCGATGAACCGGCGATCGCCCGTCACCTCAGGCAGCGCCGCCATCATCACGTCGACGTGGTCGGGGCTCGCGATGACGACGTTGGCCCCCGAATCGTTGAGGAGGTAAGCAACCTCCGCGCCGCGCAGCCGGTAGTTGATGGGGACGGTGACCATGCGGGCCCGTCGCGCCGCGTTCGCGGTTATGAACCCTTCGATCGAGTTGAACGACATGGACGCCACCCGATCCCCATCGGCGCAGCCCAGGCTCTTGAAGACGTTGGCCATCCGATTCGCGCTTCGGTGCAGGGACGCGAAATCGATAGACCTGTCCCCGAGGATCACCGCGGGCTTGTTCGGAAGCGATTCGGCGTGGTTGGCGAGGAAGTCGAACTCCGCCACGCGCCAATGCTAGGGCGTCATGCAGCGAGTAGCCGGAATTCGACACGTCCGGCGCCATACGCGGCCTTGAACTCAGTGATTCGACACGTCTGGCACCACACGTGCCTTTGAAGCGTGTATCAGGCAGTTCTCGAAGACCCCTTCTTGGGCGGCGGGCCGGCTTTAACCGCATAGTCGCCCAGGCCGTTCTCCAGCCGCCGGAACGCCCGCCTTGCCTGGGACCTGTAGTCCTCCGCAAGCTGGGAACCGCGTCGCCCCGCGAGCACCTGCTGGCGGATGTGGTCGACCAGCATCCTGTGGATCACCATCAATGCCCCGGCTGCACCGAGCGGCTCGGCATCGTCCGGTTTAGCGCCGGTCTCCTCGGCTAACACCGCCGCGAGCTGGCGGGTATAGCGGTCGACGATGTCGCGCTCGCGCGCCACGAGAGCTGGGCTGGCGGAGACGGCCTTCGCCGCCTTCCTGATCGCGTCGACTCTCTCTTTGGCCGCCAGATTGTCGGCTCCCTCGAGCAGCCGGCGGCGGAACGCGCCCAGCGCCGACTCCCCCCGCGCGCGGCTGCGCACCGCCTCGATCAGCTGCTCTTCAAAAAACTGCATTCCGCCGTAGAAGAGGTCTTCCTTGGTCGGGAAGTAGTTGAAGACCGTGACTTCGGATACGTCGGCCGCGCGCGCGACCTCGGCCACGGTGACCGTATCGAAGCCGCTCTTGGCGAACAACCTTTGGGCAGCGTCGAAGATCCGCTGTCGCGTCTGCTGCTTCTTGCGCTCTCTCAGACCCAGCTCAGCGGGCACAGCTGCATTCTACCGGAATAAGCTTGGTTGCCATAAACTTTAGGTCACCATAAGTTTGTGGTAACCTAGCCGCAAAGGCTGGATCAAGGAGGAAACCCAATGAGTCTCTATTCGATCGCTCTTTTTCTGCACATCGTCGGAGCGTTGCTGCTCTTCGTCCTGCTCACCATCGAGGGCGTCGGGCTGCGCCAGGGCTTCATGGCCGCTCGCTTGAACAGGGTATTGGGGCCGATCTCGGCGCTGGCCATCCTCGTTCCGGGCCTCTACATGTCCGCGTCCCAAGTGGCGAAGGGCTGGGTCGTCGTCGGCATCACGGCATGGCTTCTCATAGCTGTTGGCGGCGCGGCCACAGGTATCGGTCTTCTGGCGGGCCGCTTGACCACCCGAGCCGCCGCGGCCTCGTGGTCGATTCGCGTTGGGATCGCGCTCGGGGTGGTCTTCATCATGACCGTGAAGCCGGACCTGCTCCTCGCAGTCACCGCCGTGGCGGCCGGAGCAGCGCTTGGTGGTGCCGGGGCGTTCGCGAGCATGAGGCACCTGCGGTCGACGTGAGCGCCCAAGCTGTCATCAACCAGGACCGCCAGGAGGCTATCGAGCCCGACCCACGCCGCTGGTCAGCGCTAGCCGTCATCGCGGTCGCCCAGCTGATGATCGCGCTCGATGCCACGATCGTGAGCATCGCACTGCCGTCAGCTCAGGCGGCCCTCGGTGCTTCTGATGCGAACCGGCAGTGGGTCATCACGGCGTACACGCTCGCCTTCGGGGGACTGCTCCTCCTGGGTGGCCGGATCGCGGATTACATGGGCCGGAAGCACACGTTTCTCCTCGGCCTCGGCGGGTTCGCCGTGGCTTCGGTGATCGGGGGCGCCGCGCCGACATTCGAGGTGCTGGTCGCAGCCAGGGCGCTGCAGGGCGCGTTCGCCGCGGTGCTGGCGCCGACAGCGCTCTCGCTTGTTGCCGTGACCTTCACCGAGACGCGCGAGCGCGCGACCGCGTTCGCCGTCTACGGATCGATCGCCGGAAGCGGGGCGGCCGTCGGCCTTCTCCTGGGCGGCGCGCTGACGCAGTACCTTGCCTGGCGCTGGTGCCTGTACGTCAATGTCCCGATAGCTCTGCTCGCGGCGGCGGCAGGCTGGAAGGTATTGCCAAGGTCAGCCGCTCGCGCTCGCCCTCAATTCGACATCCCAGGCGCGATCCTGGCTACTAGCGGGCTCGTCGCACTCGTTTATGCGTGCACCCAGGCCGTCACGGTGGGCTGGACCTCGACCACAGTGATTGGCCTGCTCGTGGCGAGTGTTGTGCTTCTGGCGCTGTTCGTCACGCGTGAGGCCCGAACGCCGAATCCACTGCTGCCGCTGCGCATAGTCCTCGATCGCAATCGCGGTGGTGCGTATGTCACTGTCGGGCTGGCCATCGCGGGCATGTTCGGCGCGTTCTTGTTTCTCACCTATTACCTGCAGGTCGTCCTTCACTACACACCCCTGCAGGCGGGACTGGCCTTTCTTCCGATGACTGTGGCCTCTCAGGCAGGATCGTGGCTGATTGCGAGCCGGCTGATGCCTCACGTGCCGCCACGAGCCCTGATGGCGCCGGGCGCCATGGTCGCTGCCGCGGGCATGGCGCTGCTCACGCAGCTTCAGGTCGACAGCGGATACCTGACGGTGGTTTTACCGGCCGAGATATTGCTTGGTCTCGGCATCTCCTGTGTCATGGTCCCGGCGTTCAGCACCGCGACGCAGAAAGTTGACCAGCGCGAGGCCGGCGTCGCGTCGGCAATGGTCAACACGGCCAACCAGATTGGCGGCTCACTTGGGACCGCTCTCTTGAACACCGCCGCGATCAGCGCAACGGGGGGTTACCTCACGCTGCACACGCTTGCTCCTCGAAGCGCGGCACTGGTATACGGCTTTTCGGTCGCGACCGCCTGGGGCGTGGCGATCTTGTTGCTAGGTGCGGTGGCCGCGGCGCTGCTGATCAACGCTCCACGTCCGATACGCGCGGCGAGACTACGGTGACGCGGTCGCCTTGGGACTCCCACTCGGAATTGGACTGGCCGGTTCGTTGCACAACGTGTTCGACCCGAGGCCGAACGTCGACGCGGTCGCAGGGACGCTGCCGGTGATCACGACGCGATAGCGGAAGCACCCGCCCAGCAGCTGCCAGTTGCCCGACGGCGCCCAATGATGGAACACGACTGCGGCGGGCAGCGGGGGATATTGAGTCAGCTGCGCCGCCGTCGGGTCCGCCATCGTTGCCAGCGGTGACGCCTTGCTCGAGTCGAACTGCCAGAGATAGACCTTGGTCCCAGGCCGAGCCGTCGCCGTGTCGGCCGCTGCCGGCAGCGCGGTCGCGGTGAGGAGCGCGTCGACCGCTGCCTGAGGCCCTGGCCCTGGCTTCAGCGTCTCCGCGGTCTTCGCCGGGATCGGATCCGACCAGTCCGCGCCGACGATGTTGCCCCCCGGGTACTTCTTGGCTGGCGCCGTGCCGTCGGAACCCGAGGCTGCGTACACCTCGAGCCCGCCATTCACCGCCACCACGATCTGCTTGGCGTCCGGGCTCCACGCAAGTCCGTCGACGTGGGGCAGCCTGGAGTTGAGGCTCCACGGTCCCCGCGCCGGAGCTCGCGATGGCGAGGGAGACGCGCGCGGCGAAACAACAGCGGTCGGGCTGCTGCTCGGGCTGGAGCCAGGGCTCGGCGACGCCACGGGAAGCGCCGTGTTGATCGGCGTGATCGTCGCCCCGTGATCTGGCAGGGAAACCGCGGCCATAGTGCCGTCCCTGGAGATGGCGATCGGACCATCGTCCGGCCCGAGTTTCAGCGGGAACGGGTTCACTACGCCGGCCTCGGCATTCAGCCAGTACCACGCGCCCGTGCCGAACGCGCGCACCGCGAACAATCCCGACTGGCCTGGCGCCACGCCCTCGGTGAAGAACGCCGCCTGCGCTGGCGGCTTGGACAGCACCTTCAACGGACCGAGCGGCTTCGTAAGGTCGAGCGCGTCGACCTCGTAGCTCGAGCAGCATCCGACGGTGAGCGCCACGTAATGCGCGTTGGCGACGAGCCCGAGAGGACCCTCGCTCTGCGAGTCCATCGAGGCCGCGAGCGGATCGATCGCGCCGGTGAACGGGTCGACGCGAAACAGCCAGTCGTAGGGCACGACGCCCGCGCTGCGGAGCCGCTCGGCCGGCCGGTCGTCGTGCACAGTGAAGTACAGCACCGGGTACGCGAGACCGGGGGCGGGGCCCCACACGGGGCCGGCGACCCGGAACGGCGCGCCTGGTGGCAGCGGCGCCAGGATGGTCGACTTGCCCGTCGCGGGATCGACCACGCCCACGCCCTGGTCTCCGATGTAGCCGATCAACCCCTGGGCGAGCCCCCCTGTCAGCGGGGTCGGCGACTTCACGGCAGCCGGCCCACCGCCGCTGCAGCAGGCGAGCAGGAACGTCAGTACAAACACGAGGCCCAGGCCCCGAAGCTCAGAATTTCGCACGTAAGCCGCAGATGTTACGTGTCAAGGCTCCGGTTCGTTACGTAGGTGAAGTGAGATATCTCTTGATCGCGGTGGCCGCGGCGCTGGTCATTTCCGGCTGCGGCGCCTACCGGACAGGTTCAGGTTCTAACCCGTCGCCGACCCCTAGCGAGGGTACGGGCCTCGGCTATGACCTGGTGGTCACGGAGAAGGACAGGACCGCCACGATGCGCGTGGGCCAGAAGGTCGAGGTCGTGTTTCACGCCGCAAGCAACATGGACAACTGGACCCAGGTGCGGTCGACCAACGAGTCCGTTCTCGTCCCCATCGTCAACCCCGCCGCCACCGCAATGCGCGGCGTCACTCTCGCGGCGTTCAAGGCCATCGCCCCAGGCCAGGCGGAAATCAACGCCTACTCCAGTCCGCATTGCGCGCCCGGCACGGCCTGCCCGACGTACGTGCAAGTGGTCTCGATCAAGGTCACTATCACCGCCTGATCGTTCAGGGAAAGCCCTTTTGGACGCGCCCGGAGCCAGACGTGTCAAATCGCCAGTTTTCGAAGGCACGTCTGGTGCCACACATGTCGAATCGGGCTTGATCAGACCGCGGCCGCCCGGATCGCCTCCGCGATGGTCTCCAGCTCGGCACGGCTCGGCGGCTGGCTGTACTTGGCAGGAAAGGTCAACCCGAAGCCGTCGTTCGGATATCGCGGGATGACATGCACGTGGAAATGCGGTACGTCCTGAAACGCCGCCTCACCGTCCGCCACGAACAGGTTCACGCCCGCCGCGCCCAGCGTCTTGCGCACGACCGACCCCAGCCGGCGCGCGACGCGGAAGCTCCGCATGGCGACGGAATCCTCGACCTCCGACATCAACACCGCGTGCGCGCGCGGCACCACCAGCATGTGGCCCTGCGTGATCGGCTGGACGTCCATGAACGCGACCACTGTGTCGTCCTGGTAGGTGTAGCTGGCGGGCGAGTTCCCTTTCAGGATCTCGCAGAAGATGCAATCGCTCACTGACAAGCGCGAAGCTTAAGGGAGGCGCGCCGGCTATTCGACCTTCGTAGCGGAATCGATCGGCGCTGGTTCCGGCTGGCCCGCTCCGTTGGAAGTCGGCGGTATCTCCGCCTGGGCGCCCTCACCGACCGGCTCGGACCCGTTCGCCCCGATGGCGGCGGCGTCCCCGTTGGCGCCCACCTCGCCCGGCCGCTGGCCGCGCCGCCGGCGCCGCCGCAAGCGATCGCCGCTGCGGTGCGGCCGTGACAGGCGCTGCACCTGCGAGCGGATCCCGACCCGCTGGCAGGCCGTGACCACCGCGCCAACCCCGGCCACCAGGCCCTCCTGCTTGCAGTGCTCGAACAGCGGCCCGAACAGCTCGGGCGCGCCCCCGATCACCGTCTTGGAGTCGCCGACGATGACCAGCAGCTTCTTCGCCCGCGAGATGGCCACGTTGACCCGGTTCGGGTCGTTGAGGAAGCCGATCGCGGCGCGGTCGTTCGACCGGACCAGCGACAGGATGACGGCGTCCGACTCGCGTCCTTCGAAAGCGTCCACCGACTCGATGTCGTCCGGCGGCACGATGCCTTTCAAAGCCGACGAGAGCCTGTTGACCTGCGAGGCATACATCGCGATCACGGCGAGCTTCGCCTTGCGCACGCGGCGCCGGACGATCGACGTGATGTCCTTGCACAGCGCGACCTCGAACTCGTTCGCGACCGAGCGCTGCGCGTCGCGGTACTCGTCCTGCGCTCCCGTATCGACCCACACCAGCTCGCGGTCGAACGGCCAGGGCAGCGGCATGCGCGGGTGCGGCGCCTCGTGGACCAGCTTGCCGTCGTAGAAGAGGTCGGACACTACACGTCCGATCGGCTCGCGCATGCGGTACTGGCGCGGCAGCATGATCTTCGAGGTGGCGGGGACCTTGTCCCAGATCCAGCCGTAGAAGCTGTCGTCGCGCACCACCTCGTCCAGCGGCTGCTCGATCTTGAAGGTCGAAGCGGCCTCTTCCATCACCGGCGGAAGCTGCTTCAGGTCGCCGATCATCACCCAGCGCTTGGCCAGCGGCATGAGGGCGAGCACCTCGTTGGCGCGCACCTTGTTCGCCTCGTCGAGGATCAGCCAGTCGAACACTTTGAACCGCAGACGTGAGTCGATGGCGAGCCTGTTGCAGGTGCCGGCGACCAGGTTGTAGGGCTCTAGGTCGTCGCTCTCGACGAGCGTCGGGCGAAGCCGGCGGGGGACCTTGCCAGGCTCTGCGATGCGCGCCTGCCGTACGTGCGAGAAGCCGAGCAGCCGCTCCTGTCCGGTGTCGACTGCGTCGTTCGAGTGCGAGGACATGAGAATCGACGCGTTCGGGTTGCGGCCCAGGATGCGGCGGATCGACTCGACGATGGCCGTCGTCTTGCCGGTTCCGGGCGGGCCCTGGATGAGGTACATCTGGCCCGGTCGCATGCCCATCACGCGGGCGACCGCCTCGGCCTGTTCCTCGTTCGGGTCGGGCAGGTGGTGGGCCTTCTTGCCGTCGAGAGGCACTCGGGGCGGGCTGCCCAGCCACCCGGTGTCGGCCAGCTCGGCGGCAAGCGCTCCGGTGCGCGGGCTGCCGATCTGGAGCTGGCGGATGACCGAGCGCTGCGCTTCGAACATCTCCACGCTCGCGGTCGGCAGCACGATCCCCTCGTCCGGCAGCGGGTCGTAGCGCCGGAAGCTCACCCACAGGTTCGAGCCCTGGATGCGGTCCAGCGACATGCCCCGATATTCAGGAAAGCCTGCCGAGCGGACAGTCAGGGAGTCGATGCCGCGGTAGATGCGCCCGTCGGCGTCGTCGACCAGGTGGAGGACCGCACGCACGTACTCGCCGCCGCGCATGTCCTCGCCGCACTCCGGGCAGTGGATGCCGTTGGAGGTCGGCACCTCGGCCTCGCACTTGGGGCACTCCATCCACTGCTCGGTCGCCTCGTAGCGGCGGACCGCGGCCTCGGCGAGCTTCTCGCGGTAGTCGCGCAGGTGCTCGATGAAGCGCATGGTCGAGTCGAGGATGGGCAGCGTCTTGGCCTGCTCGCGCAGGACGAGGGCGGTGAACCCTTCGAGGTCGCCGTCCCATTCCTTGACGACATGCAGCTCCTGGTAGCGCAGCCGGAGACGGTTCTTCTCCATCTCGTAGTCGCCGTCGAGGTCCTGCCAGTCGGTGATCTCGAGCGCCAGCCCCATCGGCGTGCGGCCGAGCTTGCCGGTGAGGAGCGTGGTGCTCACCTGGCCGGTGAACTCGAGGGGCTTCTCGGGCTTGACCACGGTGTAGATGCCGTCGATGATCCGCTGCTCCTCGAGCACCTGGCGGAGCAGCTCGGCACCGCCGGCGGCTTCGAGCGCGAGCACCTTGGCGGCGGCGGGGGTACCTGGGCGCACGCGGATGCCTAGGCGGCCGGTCTGGATTTCCTCACCGGGAATGTCAGGATTCCAGAGCGGGAGGACGTCCCCGGGGTTGGGCGTGCTCACGTCAGGCAGACCTGAGTGTCGATACGCGGGTTAAGCGTGAAATGGGGATCAAGTGAGTTCAAAAAGGGGTCCCCAGGCGGGACCAAGCACCCCAATGGGCACCGACTACGTTAGCACAGGCCGCGCCTGGCGCTGAGATGAATCGGCGACGACTTGATTCCCCTATCCCGGCTCAATGAAACGCGACCGCCTGCATACTGCTCGCTTGCTATGAGGTCTAGAGGTTCCGCGGGCCGGCTTGGCATGGCGGTCGTGACATGCGTGCTGGTGGGTGCCTGTGGCGGATCGGCCAACGAGAAGGTTTCGTGTGCCAAGGCGGCGACCTCCGCGACCGCCTGCGGCAGCATCGCCGGCCTGTACGCGGCAGCCAAAGCCGAAGGCCAGGTCAACGTCATCGGCCTGGCGCCCGACTGGGTGAACTACGGCGCCATCATCGAGAACTTCAAGGTGGCCTTCCCCGGGATCCAGGTCAACTCCGCCAACCCGAACGCTTTCAGCCAGGAGGAGATCGACGCCGTCAAGGTGCGGGGCAGTGGCGCGCCAGATGTCGTCGACCTCGGACTGAAGGTCGCGCTGGCGAACGATTCGCTCTTCGCTCCGTACAAGGTCGCCTCGTGGGACGACATCCCGGCGAGCCTGAAGGCACCGACCGGCGCGTGGTTCTCGAGCTACGGCGGCTACATGGGGATCGGCTACGACTCGGCCAGGGTCCCCGGCGGGACCATCACGTCGGTGTCGGACCTGCTCGGACCAGGGTACAAAGGAAGGGTCGCCCTGCCGGGGGATCCCACAAAGTCCAACCAGGCGCTGAACGCGCTCATCATGGCGTCGGTGGCCAACGGTGGTTCCATCGACGACGTGAGCAAGGGCGTCGACTTCTTCCACCGGCTGAAGGTGGCCGGCAACTTCGTGCCCGGGGCCGCAACCATCGCCACCGTGAAGTCCGGCAAGGCAAGTGTCCTGTTCGAGTGGGACTACGTCTCCGCCCCACATGTCAAGGACGTGTCGGGCTGGAGCATCTTCGTGCCGTCGAACGCGATCATCGGCGGGTATTACACGCAGGCGGTCAACAAGGCCGCGCCGCACCCGGCGGCGGCACGGCTGTGGGAGGAGTACCTCTTCTCCGACCTCGGCCAGAGCCTGTGGCTCAAAGGCGGCGCGCACCCGGTCCGCCAGGCGGCGATGGAAAAGTCGGGACAGATCGACGCAAATGCCACCGCGGCCCTGCCGAGGGTGAAAGGAACGGTGTCGTTCCCTACCGGCGAGCAGCAGGCCGCCGCGGCCACCTACGCCTTGTCGCACTGGTCCCAGGCCATCGCGTGACGGTCGTTTCGTGCTGACCTCGCAGCGCCGCCTGGGCGCGGGAGCGGTGCGAGGTGAGGGTTCGCGGGGCAAGTACCACGAGCTCGCCGAGCTCGAAGGTGAGCCGCACGTCATCAGGCGCGATCTCGTCGACAGCGAAAATCGAAGCCCGATTGAGCCCAAGCGCGCGATTGCAGTGATCGCGCACCTCACTGACCTGCACGTGACCGACGTCCAGTCGCCCGCCCGCTTCGAGTTCGTCAACCGGGATTGGGAGGACCCCCGTTTTCAGAACCTGCTGACGATGCAGCGGCCGCAGGAGGCGCTGAACATGCACGCGATCGATGCGATGGTGCAGACGCTCAACGGCATCGACGCACTCGAGCTAGTAGCGGTTACAGGCGACACGATCGACAACGTGCAGCGCAACGAGCTGGACAACGTTCTCGCGCTTCTCAACGGAGGCGTTGTCCATCCGGATTCAGGCGAGCCTGGTTATGAGGGCGTGCAGCTGGTTGACTGGCCGGATGACATCTTCTGGAAGCCGGACGGCCCGCAGGACGGGGACGTGTTCCGCCGCGACCTCGGCTTTCCGGCGGCGCCCGGTCTGCTGGACCGTGCGATGCAAGTGTTCGAAGCGACCGGCCTGAGCAAGCCGTGGCTCGGCTGCCACGGCAACCACGAAGAGGTGTGCCAGGGGATGGGCATCGTGACGCCGGCCCTGGCGAAGGCGATGGTCGGGACGCGCAAGCCGATGGACCTTCCGCTGGGTCTCGATCGCGACAAGGCGGTCGAAACCTTTATCGAACGCCCGGAATTTTTCCTGACCGGCGAGACCATGGACGTGACGCCTGACAGGAAGCGCCGCCCCATCTCACGCGCGGAGTTCATCGAAGCAGCGCACATGCCCGGTCCGTATTACGTGCACGACACGCCCGAGATCCGGTTCATCACGCTGGACACTGTGTGCGCCGCCGGCGACGCGCTCGGATCCATCGACGCACCTCAGCTCCACTGGCTCGAGCGAAGGCTCGAGGAGGTGCACTCGTCGTTCAGATCTCGCGACGGATCTACAGTGCGAACCCGGCATCAAGACCGGCTGGTCGTGATGCTCTCGCACCACGGTCTCGACACTCTCTCCAACCCTCGGGCCGACCAGCTGTCGGACGCGCTGCTGAAGCTGCTTCTGCGGTTTCAGAACGTGGTGCTGTGGCTCAACGGACACATCCACGCCAACCGGATCACCCCGCGCTTAGACCCCAAGGGCGGTCACGGTTTCTGGGAGGTCACAACCAGCTCGCTGGTCGACTGGCCTTGCCAGGCCCGGCTGGTGGAACTGTTTGACGCAGGCGCCGGCCTGCTCGAAATCAGGTGCACGATGGTCGACCACCGGGGCACGGACCTCGCTGCACTCCACCGTGAGCTCGCCGCCAACGTCCCGTTCAACGGCATCGACTCGTGGCGGGAGGGCGCTCCCGAGGACCGCAACGCGATCCTCCTTCTCCCCTCCCCCTTCTAGCCATCGCGCCCCCATCGCCAAATCGGCACACCCCTGGCGGGGCCCTCCCTACCGATTGGCTCCCTCCCCCAAGCCGACGCACCTAACCGCTGCTGAGCTTGATTTGAGTTCCCGTTCACGTCAACCCAGCCCGTTAAGAAGAGTCGCCTGGATAAGGAAATCTTTCGCCCGTTAAGGACGTTGACTTCCAAACATGCGTTCGTACGATGGATGACATGGACGGTATCGCGCTGCTCGAAGGGGCAGTGGATCGATTCGAACAACAGCCGCTGCCCAAGGATGGGCCCGGTCTTGCTTGCTTCATCGAGCGCGTTCAGCGGGTGTACGACCGCATCGCCCTGAAGAACTCGGAGGCGGCGGCGGCTTACGCCGAGACCGACCATTACGACGAGGCGGGCTCGGTGTCCCCCATCCACTGGATTCGGGTGCATTGCCACATGACGAGCGGCGCGGCCGGAGACCGGATCGCCGTCGGCGAGCAGCTGTCGAGTCTTCCCGAAAGCCACCAGAGTCTGCTTGCTGGGGAGATCGGCTTCGCCCACCTCGCGCACATCGCGCGCACAGCGGCTGCGATCGAGGAGTCAGGCACCAACAAGCAGTTCGACGAGACACCTTTGCTGGAGAAGGCTCGCGTCCTTCCCGTGGGTCGCTTCATCGACTTCTGCTATCACATGCGGCACGTCGGGGACCCGTCCGGTTACGCGGAGGATGAGGCGCGGAAGGTCGAAGACCGCTCCCTCTCATTAAGGAAGGGCGAGGGCGGCATGGTCTGGGTGCGTGGGGTCCTGGACCCCGAAGGCGGCGCCGTGTTCCGGACGGCAATCGAAGCTCTAGCCCATCGCAAAGGAAAGGACGACGACCGCACGCACGACCGCCGCTTCGCCGACGCTGCCATCGAGCTCGCCGCGCACTCGCTCGACAATGCCCTTGTACCCCAGCACGGCAGTGTGCGGCCCCACCTGAATGTCAACACCACGCTCGAGACCTTGCTCAAGCAAGCTGGCGCGCCCGCCGCCGACCTCGAGTTCTCCCTCCCGATTTCCGCCGAGGCGGTCGAACGCCTGGCCTGCGATTGCAGCGTCACCCGCATCCTGCTCGGCGCCGATTCCACAGTGATCGACGTCGGCCGCTCGAGACGAGTCATCTCGCCGTCGCAACGACGCGCGCTGAGTGTCCGCGACAAAGGATGCCGCTGGCCGGGCTGCGACAGGCCCGCCACCTGGACCGAGGGCCATCACATCGACCACTGGATCAGAGGCGGGCCGGGCGACCTGCCCAACCTCATCCTCCTCTGCCATCGGCATCACTTGATGGCGCATGAAGGAAAGTGGCAGGTGGTCAAAACCAACGAGGGACTGATCCTGGCGATCCCGCCGCCGTTGGATATCTACCGGCGATTCGCGCGCGGCCCTGGCATCAGCAAACTCATGTGACCAGCGCTAGTCCGGAAGAGGTGCCTGTTTCGTCTCCGGCAGCAAAAGAAGCAACGCCGCCCCCGCAATCGCCGCCACCCCTCCCAGCTCGATCGCGCGCCCGAGGCCGATCGCGGGCGCCAACAACCCAACCGCCTGCAGCCCGACCACGCTCCCCACAGCCGCCGCGACCGCCGTGGTCGCCTCGGCCGTCGCACGCGCTCGCGTCGGAAACAGCTCCGCCGTCCACGCCCCGAAGACGGGAGACGAAGCGCTGGCAAACACGCTCCACAGCACGTTGCCGGCGTAAAACCCCACCCTCGCGGTCGCGAAGCTAAGACTCGCCGCGAACGCCGTCGCGACCGTCAGCAAAATCGCCGGCCCCCGCCGCCCGAACCTGTCGCTCAGATAACCGCCCGCCAGGTAAGACAAGCCACCCGCGACCCCGGAGACAAAGATCAACGTGCTGATCGCAACTGGCGACAGCAGCAGCACCTCGCTCGCATAGACCGTGAAAAACAGACCGGCCGGCTCGAGCAGCACCGCGAGCAGGGCGGTCGCCAGGGCGATCACCAGGACTCTCCGCCGCCACGCCGGTTGCATCAGAAGCCGCAAGGCCGAGCCGCTAGCTCGTACACCGACGGCGCCGAGCCACGCCCTGCCCTCGGGCAGCCGGAACCACATGAAAGGAGCTGCCAGCACCCCAATGCCCCCCACCAAGAACAGCCATCGCCAGTGCGGTGCGAGGAGCGGGTAGGCGATCACGGTGATGCCGGTGCCGAGACCAGAGAGAATCGCCAGCACGCTCACCGCCTGGCCCCGCCGCGAAGGCGGCGCCTCTTCCACGACCAGCGCGGTTGCCACCCCACCCACCAGCGCCTCGAAGCACACGGCGACGAGCCTCAACAACGCGAGCGCCTCGAGCGAGGACGCCAACCCACTCAGGAAATTCGCGATCGAGAACCCAGCGACGCCCACCGCGATCAGCCGCCGCCGGCCAAACCGGTCGGCCAGCGTGGCCAGTGGGAGCGCCCCCAAAGCACCCAATGCAAGCACCGACCCAAGGTTCGACAGCGCCGGCGTCTGCGCGTGGAAGTCTGCCGCGATCGCAGGCAGCGCAAGCACCAAGACGGAGCCGTCGAACGCGGTGAGCACCACCGCGAGTCCAGCCCACAGAAGAGTCCGCCGCTGCTGAGGATCGAGCTCCATCACAAAACCGATCTAGAGCAGGCGCAGCTTGTTCAAAAGGTAAGGACCTGGGCCAAGGAACCCGCAGGTGGCCGCGATATGCGCGATCGACACGCCCAGCAGCGACGGCGGGCCCGGCAGCAGCCAGAAGGCGAGTCCAAGCGGCACGCCGGCGAGCGCGGTGGCGAAAGTGTCGGGCCACGTCCAGCGGCCCAAGCGGTGATACAAAACGTAGACAGTCGTGGCGATCGCAAATCCGGCCGGCGGTCCCCACAACACTCCCAGCCCGCCCTGCAGCAGGCCGCGGAAGAACGCTTCTTCAACCGGTCCGTTGATCGCGTAGAAGCCCGCTTGAAACCATGCGTCCCGGCCATTTGCCGGGACGCTCAAAGCGCGGCGCCGGCGGGTCAGCCACAGCTGCACCACAGCCGACGCAAAGAATAGAAAAGGAGCGGCCACGGCGGCGAACAGGAGCTGCACGCCCGGCCGTCCAAAGTTCAGGCCGAAAGCGGCCGGCCGCGACAGAACCGAATACGCGGCGGCGTACGCAATCACGAATGGAGCGATCCGCGCCAGGAGGTCGGTGCGCATCCACGCCCAGCTGTCGGGAATATAGGTGTGGACCACACGCGTTGAACTCGTGACAGTGGTCGAGGCAGGCGTCATCCGGTTCGAAGTCTTCTATGACTACACATGTCCGTTCGTTTACCGGGCATCAGTGCTGCTCCAGAACCTGGGCCGGTCTCCCAACCCGCCGCTAAACGTCACCTGGCGGTACTTCTCGCTGACGCAGGTCAACTCCAAGGATGAAGGGTGGGCCGTGTGGGATGCGCCCGCAAGCGAGACGGTGAGGGGACGGCTTGCCTTCAAGGCCGCCGAGGCTGCTCGCCGCCAGGACCGTTTTGACGACTTTCATATGCCGCTCCTCGAAGCGCGGCATCGGGACAGGCTTGACGTCGATCAGATCGAGGTAGTGGAGCGCGTGGCCGTGGATTGCGGTCTGGACATCGAGAGGTTTCGCAAGGACCTCGTCGACCCGCGCATCCTCGAGTCCCTCGAGCGCGATCACACGCAGGCGGTCAGCGTGCATGGAGTCTTCGGCACGCCGACGTTTGTCTTTCCCGACGGGGCCGCTGCCTACATAAGGCTGGCGCTGGCGCCTGACCCGAACGAATCGAGCCGGGTGTTCGAGCGCCTTGTTTCGATCGCCGCCGGCGAGCCCACGATCCTGGAGCTCAAGCGCCCGAGGAAGCCGACCCCGGACTGACTCGCGGGTTCGGCAATCCACATGTGTGCAGAAATGGGTGTATCCCACGCTCGTGATACCCCGAATTCGGACCACATGTCGCGTTTAGCTGTTCGGCGCGTAGATCACAACGTCGTCGACTGTCGCGACCACGTGGTACCGGCTCGCCACCAGGTCAGCGAGGACAGGGTAATTGGCCAGCGGGTACATCGAGAAATCACTCCATCCGGCCGCCGCGGTGTCGACGATGAGTGCAGGAGGGTGGGCATCCAGGTCCGCCTGCAGCTCCGGCCACACGTCCGCCGTCGTGTCCCAGTTGTTGGGCGGGAGCCCCGAGCCGCGGGCAAAGCCTCGAAGAAATCCGGGAAACCGACTCGCCATCAAACGGTCTGACTCGATGTAGAGCGCCGGCCAGTTGCCCCACACGAAAACTCGCTCGCTCGCCGACGTGTGGTCGTGGATGTACGCGGCCACCGCCTGGTGTTGCGGCACTGGCGGACTGAAGTCGTACGTCAGGGGATCGGCGCCGACGTCGAATGCCCACCAAGCCGCAGCGGGCACGGCGATGCCCAACGCGGCAGCGACCTTGGACAACCTGCGTACGGTGAAGGTGTCGAAAAACCTCGCCGCCGCGAGGGCGAGCGGCCCCATCGCCTGGATGAAGTAGTGCCACGAGAGGTGGCCTGCGGCCACCGATCCGACCATCGCCACCGCCAGCCACACGACAACGATCCGGTCCTTCCGCTCGAGATCGCGCCAGCGAGTGGCGAATGCGATCGCGGCGATCCACAGAACCGCCATGGTGGCGAGGAACGGCAGCAGGCTGTCTCGCGCGCGCATCCACACGAACGCCGGTATCCAGCTGGTTGAGGCGTAGCCATACAGGCTCCCCACCGTCCAGCGCCAGAAACCCGGGAGCGATCCCGTCCCCAGCAGCACCAGCGAGCCCGCGACGAGCGCGGCCCCCACGCCCCCGGCAAACCTCAAAGCAGCCCGCCATCGATTCCCCGCCGGCTCCAGCCAGAAGATCCCCGCCAGCGCCAGCACCACGTTGACCGCGGCCACTTGCCGGAACGCGCCCGCGGCGACGAGAAGGACTCCCGACCACACCCACCGCCGCCGCAGCATTAAAAGGACGGAGGCCGTTAGCGGCAGCATCATGAAGAGCTCGGTGTTCGAGGCAAGAAGGCGCGGGTTGCCCGCCGCCGTCAGGACGCCGTAAAAGAGCGCCGCCAAAAGCCCGGACCGGACTCCACACAGGTCTCGACCGATGACCAACACCAGCACGCACGTCGCCGCCATCACGATCAGCCCGAGGAAATGGATCGCTGTCATCTGGTACGTGCCCGCAACCTGGAACGTCGCCGCATAGACCCACAAGATCCCCGGCGGCTTGTTGTCGACTCCACCCGACCCGTAAAGCGGGGCCCCGGTGTTCATGAGCGCGGCGATCGAGCCATAGATGGCTTCGTCACCGTCGAGAAGGCCGTGAAGCAACGAAGGCAGGTGCGCGACGAACACCGTGACGGCGATGAGCGCCGCCCACAATCCGAGCTGCATCCGGCGGGTCATCGGCCTGTGTGACTATAAGTGTCGGTGCGGTAACGTCAAAAGGTGACCATCTCACGCCGCACCTGGTTGCGTGCCGCTCTTGCCGTGACCGCCGTCGCGCTTGTGCTCAGCGCGTGGAAACACCCGATGCATATCGGCGGAGGTTTCAGCATCGACTTCCACACTTACCTGGCGGCGGCGCGAGTCGGCCTGAAGGCAGGGTGGGCGCATCTCTACGACCAGGCGCTGGTCTCGATCGAGCAGCACAACCTTCTGCCCGAGCTCTGGTCCCAACCATTCCTCAGCCCGCCCGACGTGGCGTGGCTGGTCGCACCCCTGACGCTGTTGCCGTATTGGGATGCGTTCTCGGTATGGGCGGTGCTCACCTTCTCGGCCTTTGCGGCCGGGCTGGCATGGGCCGGCATGAGCACTGGGATCAGCCGCTGGATCGCGGTCCTCGCGGCTCTCTCGCCGTGGTGGGTGCTGCACGCGGTGAGCGTCGGGCAGGTGGTTCCGCTGGTCGCCGCCGGCGTGGTGGTCGCGTGGCGCCTGCTGCGTGAGAAGAAGGACATCGCCGCCGGCATCGTCCTTTCGGTCATCTTCCTGAAGCCGAACACCGCGTTCCTCGCGCCCTTCGCGCTGCTCGTCGCCGGCCGCTACCGCGCGTTCGGCGCCTGGCTCGCCGCGGGAGGATTGATCGGCCTCATCGCCCTTCTAACCATGGGCATCGACGGCATGTCGTCCTACGTCAGCCAGCTGCTCGCGCCATTGCCGACCGGCGCCGACTCGCTAACTTTCAAAGGCGCGCTGGGGGTGACCGGCGTCGCGGCAACCGTCTTGCGCGTGATCTTCGTGGCGATCGCCCTCGTGGCGGCTTTCAAGCTGCGCGCCTCCTCCGGCCTGGTCCTTGCCGCCGGCATCGTGGGCACGCTCATCGTTGCCCCTTACCTTCACGGCTCCGACCTGTGCCTTTTGTCCGCGGCAGCCTGGTTCATCTGGGAGGAGCGCACTGCGCTGGCCTGGCGCATCCCACTTGCCATCGGATGGCTCCTCGCCAGCCCCTACCCCCTTCTGGTCGGGCTCGGTCCGAACTTGAATCAGTTTCCCCTGATGGAGTACGCGCTGCTCGTCGCCCTCCTCGTGTTTGCCTGGAGGCAAAGGGGCGCCTTAACGGGCGCGGCTGACTTGAGGACACGGGCGCCCGCATAATCAGGTCGCCCGCGCCACTCCAGGGGAATCATTTGCCACTCGACATCCACGCAATCAACGGACCAATGCGGGTGCTCGCCGGACCGGGCACTGGCAAGACGCATGCATTGGTCGACCTTTACGAGCAGGCGATCCGCGAGCGCCTGGCCGGCCGCGGTGACATCCTCGTCCTGACCTTCTCCAAAAGCGCTGCGGGTGAGATCTCGCGACGCATCGATGAGCGCCTGCAGGATGAATACGGCGAGGCGTGGATCTCCACCTTTCACAGCTTCTGCGACCGCCTGCTGCGCGAGCACGCACCGGATCGCAACCGCCTCCTGCTCAACGGATTCCAGGAATGGCTTGTCATGCGACAGGTCCTGGTCGAGCTCGACCCGGCGCTGCTCGGCCCTCTCGAAGGAGTGCGCAGGTCGGATGCCTTCGCGCGCGACCTCTTGACCTTTGTCGCGTTGATGAAGCAGAACCTCGTCCACCCCTCGACCCTCCTGCTTGCAGCCGAGGCGAGCGCAGGCGAGCGGCTTCGCGTGCTGGCCTCGGTCTACCAGGCTTACCAGCTGCGCCTCCAGGGCGCCCGCATGTTCGACTTTCGCGACCTCATCTCGGGAGCGATCGAGCTGCTGCAGTCGAACGCACCGCTCCGCGAGAGCCTGAGGCAGCGGTTTCGCCTCATCCTCGTGGACGAGTTCCAGGACGTCGACCCCGCGCAGTTCGAGCTGCTCCAGCTCGTCGCGCCGCCGGCGGCGCATCCGCGCCTCGTCGTGGTCGGCGACCCGGACCAATCGATTTACGGGTTCCGCGGCACGGTCCCGCGCCTGCTCAGTCGCGACTTCGCCGCCGTCTACGGCAGCGCCACGCAGCTCCTCGACGAGTGTCGCCGCTCCTCGCAAGAGGCGCTCGACGCAGGCGAGCGTCTCCTCTTCGCCACCCATGCCGGCCGTGAATCGCGCCGTTTGCGCTCAGTGGTCGCACCTTCGGCGCCCGCCATCGTCCTCGCACGCGAGCGCGACCCTGTCGACGAGGCGTTCTTCGTGGCGCGTGAGATCAAGCGCATGCACGCCGAGTCTCCGGGGCTCGATCACCGCGACTTTGCGATCCTCGTGCGCAGCACTACATCGTTCGGTGCGCGTTTTGAAGAGGCGCTGCGCGCGCTCGGCATTCCTTATGAAGTCCGCGGATCGGGCGCCACTTCGCGCAACGAGGTGGTCCGCTTCCTCGTCGGCTACCTCGAATCGCTGCGCCGGCCCGACGATCCAGATGCGTTCGAAGGGGCGCTCGCGTCAAGCCTCGGCGGGGTCGGAGCGCGCACCCTGGGCCGCCTTCGCGCGCACGCTCGCGAGCGAGGCCGGCCGCTGCTGCGTGTGATGCGGCGGTTGATGTACGCGCTGGCCGCGCGTGATGCGCAGCGCTACCCGCTGCCCTGGGGTGGCGAGGCCCCGCCAAAGGAAGACGAGCGAGCTGAGCCGGACTTCATGGCTTTTCTCGACGAGGCCGAGCTGAACAGCCTTCACGCCGCGATGGTCACGCGCCAGCGCCTGCTAGGCCGCGCGTCAAAGCTCTCCCTGGCAAGCCTTGCGTACTCGGTCCTCATAGAGGATGGAGGCATCCGCCGGCTTCTCGACCTGGAGCTCCCGGAAGAGCAGCGCGTCGAGGCGATCGCCGACCTCCGGGCCGCGATCGACGGCCTCGAGGCGATCGAGGCGGTGCAAGAACGGCTCCATGGCTCGCGGCCGAAGCTCGCCGACATCTCCGGTTCGCTCGAAACGCTGCTCGCCGCCGCGGCGGACGACAGCGAGGCGGCGCCTGGCGCGCGCGACGCCGTCCAGGTGATGACGGTGCACCAGGCCAAGGGCCTGGAGTTCGAAGTCGTCTTCCTCTCTGGCTTCGCCCACGGCCTGTTTCCCCTGCCGGTGCGGCCTCATCCGCTGCTCGACCCTGACGATCGTGCGTGGCTGCAAGAAATCAAGACCGGATTCAAGGTCGACTTCATGCCGTCGTGGCCGTCCGACATTGACGGCCACCTCGCCGAGGAGGCTCGGCTCGCCTATGTGGCGATGACGCGCGCCCGGCGGCGGCTCTACCTGACGTACGCCGACTCTTACTTGCGCCAGGCCGGCCCGTCAGCTTTTCTCGACATGGCCGCGCCCGAAGCCAGTTCGCGCGTTCACACTCGCGGTTCATCGCGCCTCGAGCCGGGCGACGTGCTGCTGGCCCGCGAGGCAGAGGTCTTGCTGGCCTCGCACCGTCCCTCGCTCACGAATGGCGTTCCGGCGCGCGCCGCCGCGCTAGGTCTCGACGTCGCGTTCCTCGCCGATCCCGACGCTGGCGAGCCATTCGAATCATTCGGCGCCGGCCGCAATCCCTCGCCGGTGCGGATCGATCACTTCAGCCCGACGACTCTCAACGACTACCTGAAATGCCCGCGCCTCTACTGGTACAACCACCATCCCGGTCTCATCGAAGAGCCGCGGTCGGTCGCCATGGAGCGCGGCGGATTCCTGCACAGGGTGCTCGAGGACTTCCATGCCCACGAGAGCGAGTGGCGGCCGCTCGACGGCGACCATCAGAAGGAATGGCTGGAGACCGCGCTGCAAAGCCACCTCGAGAGCTACCTCGCGCACATGGAAGGAGTGCTGGATCGCAAGCGCGAAGAGCGGCAGGTGCGCGCGGTGCTCACGAACTACATCAAGTTCGTGACCGGTATGCAGCTCATCCGCAGGCTGAGCACGGTCGCGATCGAGCGCCGTTTCAGCCTCCAGCTGGACGGCTCGGAAATCGTCGGCAAGATCGACCGCGTCAACGACGTCGGCGACGGCGAGGTCGAGGTGGTCGATTACAAGACCGGCTCCGGCAAGCCGATGAAGTACGCCTACGAGGCGTACTTCGGACCTGAGCTTTACGACGTGCAGCTCGCCCTCTACTACATAGCGTGCAGGGAGGGCTTCGACGAAGAGGGCAAGCCGCTCGGCTTTACTCCGCGGTTCCTCTCTCTCTATTACCCGAAGGATTGGGTGTGGGGCGGCATGCGGCAGGACATCTTCAGCGTCGGCCGCGCCGCGGGCCTCAAGGAATACCGCGAAAAGCTGTTGACGGAAGAAGACCTGGACCGCAGCCGCGCGATCGTCGTGCAGGCGATCGAGCGCATCAAGGCAGGTCACTTCGAACCCGCACCGCGAGAGCTCGCGGGCACCTGCGTGACCCGCTTCGGAGGCTGTCCGCACGCGGCGGTGTGTCCTTACGGAGGCGCCCCACCGGAATGAGCGCTACACGACTTCCGAGCACCGTGTCGCCCAGCCCCGAGCAGGCGGCCGCCGCGCACGCCGGACCCGCGGGCGCGTTTCTCATCGCCGCGGGCCCTGGCACCGGCAAGACGTACACCGCCGTGGAACGCTTCTGCTGGCTCGTCGAGCAGGGCACGCCTGCGGATCGGATCCTCACCGTCACGTTCAACGAGCGCGCGGCAGAGGAGCTCCGGCAGCGCATCGCCAAGGAGATGCACGCGCGCCGGCCCGAGCTGGGTTCTGAGGTCCTTGACGGCGCGTGGATCGGCACGTTCCACGGCACCTGCGCGCGCCTGCTCGATGAGTTCGCCTACCTGGTCGGGGCGCC
Organism: Candidatus Eiseniibacteriota bacterium; assembly: GCA_035300725.1. Lineage (GTDB taxonomy): Bacteria > Chloroflexota > Dormibacteria > Dormibacterales > Dormibacteraceae > Palsa-870. The sequence continues at coordinate 22,996 of DATGVE010000063.1, forward strand.
GCGCGAGCAGCGAGTGCTCGATGAGACTGGGCAGCGCCTCTTCGAGCAGCAGCTGATCGCCGGGCTGCGCAGCGGCGTCGCGGCTCCTTTCGATCCGGACTCGTTCTCCGCGCTGACAGTCGAGGACCTGGACGATCTCTTGCGCTCGGGCTTGCGGTTCCTGCTCAAGCTCAAGGGCCGCGGCATCGCGCCAGACCGCTTTCACGAGCGCGCACTCGAGCTCCAGACTCCCTCTCCACGCTCGCCCAGGGAGAGGTTCGAGGGGAGTGGCGGTCCCGACCCAACGCTGGCGGAGCGCGAGGCGATCGAGGTGCTGTTCGTCATCTACAAGACATACGAAGAGTCGCTGCGCGTGGCAGGCCTGCGCGACTTCGACGACCTCATCCTCGAGGTGATCGACTCGCTCGAGCGCGTGAAAGAGTTTCGCGATCGCTGCCGCGAGCGATTCCGCTACCTGCTGGTCGACGAGTTCCAGGACACGAACCGCATCCAGCTCGACCTCATCCGTCTCCTCGCCGCGGACAACTTCGCCAACGTCTCGGTGGTCGGCGACGCGAAGCAATCCATCTACGGCTGGCGCGACGCGGAGATCGAAAACATCCGCACGCGGTTCCCGGGCCGCCGGCTGCCTCTAACGCACAACCGGCGTTCGTACCAGGGCATCCTCGACTGCGCCACCGACTTCATCCGCCGCGACCTTGATTTCGCGGCCGAGCCCGACCTGGTCGCGACGCGCGGTGCGAGCGCGCAGCCGGTGACGGTGATCATGGCGCCGGATTCGCGCACCGAGGCCCGGTCGATGGCGCAGGCGATCCGCCGGCTGCATGTAGGCGGCCGTGCCTTCGCGGACATCGCCATCCTCGCCCACTCGATCCGGATGCTCCCACGCGAGTTCGAGGACGAGCTCCGGCGCCAGGGCATTCCGTACGTCACGAGCGGCGGGTCGGGTTTCTTCGACCGCCAGGAGATCAAGGACGTGCTGGCGCTCTTGCGCCTGACCGAGAACCCGATGGACGACGGCGCGTTCGTCCGCATCATGCAGGGCCCCATCGTCCGCCTGCCGGACAGCGGCATGTACAGGCTGGCCGCACGCCGCACCGACCGTTCAGGGATGCGGCTGCGCGATTGCTTCGACGAATCCGGGCGGGAAGGGTTCCCGGAAATGGATCCAAAGGTCGCGCGCGAGGGCCGGCGTTTGGTGGAGCTGACCGATCGCATGGGCCGGCTGCGCGACGCCCTCACCGTGGCCGACATCCTGAACCGCCTGCTCGAAGAGAGCGGTTACCTGCGGTGGGCCGAGCTGCGTGCGCATCGCGACGGCAGCCCCCGCGCGCTGCTCAACCTGCGCAAGGTCTTCCAGCTTGCGGGCCGGTTCGAGCGCGACCTCTCGCTCGCGGGCATCGGCGATTTCGTGCGCCACTTGGACCAGGTGATCGACGCCGAGCTGCCGGTCGGCGAGGCGGCCGAAGAGGCAGCGACGGCAGATGCAGTCTCGCTGCTCACTATTCATTCGGCCAAGGGTCTCGAGTTCCCTGTCGTGTTTCTCGTCAACCTGCGACCGCCGAGACCGCGGGACACGGAGCGCCTCTTCTTCGACCCGGACGCGGGCGGCTTCGTCATGAAGAACTGGCGCGGCGAGAAACATCCTCGGTACGTGGAGGCTTCTCCTGGCGCGCCGGCGGTGAAGCTCGCGATCGGGGAGCGCCGCCGCATCGTCTACGTGGGCTTGACGCGGGCGAAGGACGCGCTCTACGTGACCGCCACGCGCGAGGAAGCGACAGCTCGCGACGTCGGCGCCAACGGCGTGGAGGACCACGATCACTTCGCCGAGATCCTGGGCTGGGCGCTCGCGAGCCCGCAATCCGCGTCGGTTGTCGAGGCGGAGCAGCTCGAGCTGCCGGTGATGCGCGCGGCCAACGGCCAGGTGGACGGCGGGCCGGCCGTCGTGGCAGCGGTGCTGGACCGATTGGAACAGCTACGGCCGCGGGAAGCCGAAGCTGCGCCCACGCCGGCGCGTGAGGTCGAGCTCAGCTTTTCGCAGCTGCACGACTTCCAGGTCTGCCCCGTGCGCTATCGGTTCAGCCAGGTGTGGCGCGTGCCCGCTCCGCCCGACGAGCTGCAGCCACGCCACATTCAGGCGATCGGCTCGACGGAGCTCGGCTCGGCGGTGCACGCCGCGCTCGCCGCGTGGCACATGTACGGCGGCGATCTGCTCGCGATCTACTCGGGGCCAGAAGCCGGGCGCGAGATGCTCGCCCGCTACCTCACGCATCCACTCGCTGCGGCGAAGACGATCGCCGTCGAAGTGGGTTTCAACATGCGTATCGGCACGACGCGCGTAAAGGGCCTGGTCGACAGGATCTGCGAGCTCGACGGCAAGTCCGTCCTCGTCGACTACAAGACCAACGCCTCGCTCGACGCCTCCTTGATCGAGGCGTACTCCGTCCAGCTTCGCCTGTATGCGCTCGCCGCGCATCGGGGCCTGCTGCCGGGCGCCGCCCAGCCTCGCCTGGTGCTGTTCGACATTCGCCGGGGCGAAGCAAGAGAGGTGACGCCCGAGGACGCCGGCGTCGAAGCGCAGGTCCGCGCCGCCGCAGCGAAAATTGCGCTCGGAGACTTCAGCCTCGGGCCCGAGCACGCGCAGCGTCCGTGCCACCTCTGCGCCTTCCGCCCGATCTGCCCCGACGCCCGCCCCCGATGATTCCCGCCAGTGCCGGCTCCCGCGGGTTTGGACCCGCGCTCAAACCCGTCAGTGCTGGCACTGGCGGGAAATTACGAAGTGGTGAAGCTGCCAACCATCTGATCCGTGATCTGAAGGCTTGCGTCGCGCGTTGCTTTGCCCCCAAAGGTGAATACGAAGGCGTAGCAATTCGTCCCCTTTGGAACTGATGAATACGAACTCCAAAAAGCCTCAGATCGAGGCGGCCCCAGGAGTCCGGTGACGCGCGTGACGAACTGACCGTCCACCATCAACCTGGCACTGCCATCGATGTCTCCGGGCGGGGCTCCCCGACACCCTCCACTCAGCATGCTCAGGCTGAAGAGAATTCCGTCCGCGCCTATACCCATGGGCGAGCGAATGTCCTTTCTGTTGGCGAAGTACCTTTCTGTGTCGGGAGCACCGAGGTCCCCGAGGTCGTACCAGCTTGGCGGGTAGTTGATCGCATAGCCCCACTTCTGGTTGTGATAGCTGTTCCACCCAGCCGTGGCCGGTGGGCTCTCTAGTCGCGTGGACGAAGCCGGCGATGAGGTCTCGGGACTCGCCGGTGACCCGGGCTGCCCGCACGACAGCAGCAACGCCGCCGACAGGACCAGCCACAGCCCGAGAAACCGCACGATGGTTCAACGGTACCGACCGCAAATTCGACATGGCTTGGCACAATGCTCAAGTTGTGACTGAGCCCCTCCGAGAGCGCTATTTCGAGCGGCGTGAGATCAGAGAAGCGATCGCCTTCGCCGAAGCCGGCGGCATCGCGGTCCACCGCAACTTCGACTCCTATCACGGCTCCAAGATCCGGGGCATGATCCGCGAGCGCCCGTTCCTTCACGTCATCGGGCTTCGCACTGTGCTCGAAGAGTGGGGCCGTCAGCACGGCCTCCGGCCGGAATGGATCCAGCCAGAGAAGCGCCGCAAGGTCGCGCACTACGACGTGTTCGGCCCTCACGCGCAAGCCTTGATCGCCCGCTTCAAAGAGACTACAGACCAGGCTCCTTGACACATTTGACGCGTTGCGTTATGATGCATAGCGTCAAAAGACAGAATTTCGGACAGCACAAGGAGGCTAGTCAGACATATGAGCACTGAGACCAAATTCGCAGAGACCGCAACCACCGTCGAAGGGGTTGCATTCGGCGCCGCCAAGACCGCGGCCGAGGTCGCCTCGGACCCGATGGGATCGGCCCGCAAGTCGGTCAAGGGTTTCGAAAGAAAAGGAGCCCCGACCGCACGCAAGCTCAACCGCCGCTTCAACGCCCGCCTGAACGCCATCCTTCCCGAAAAGGTGACGCTCTTCGGCATGCCGATCAACGAGAGGCTGCCCCAGAAGGTCGCCATCAAGGGACTGAACCTGGTCAAGCTCCAGGCACGGCGCCAGGACGTGGTCGGCGATGTCACCAAGCGCACGCTGCGCATCTTCAACGCCTCGTTCAAGACGATCGCCCGCACGGCCACCCGTCTCGAGCAGGCCACCGAGCTGAGCCCGCGCCGCGAAGCAGCGGCCAGGCCCACCGCTGTCAAGGCGCGCCGCCGCACCGCCCGCCGCGCAGCCTAGCTGCGAAACACGCTCAGATAAGGCTGAAAAGGGCGCCCACACGGGCGTCCTTTTGTTTAGTCGGGTAGCCTTCCTCCCCGATGACCGTCGTCTGCACCGGCTCGATCGCCTACGACTACATCCTGAGCTTCAAGGGTCACTTCAAGGACCACATCCTGCTCGACAAGACCCACATCCTCAACCTGAGCTTTCTCGTCGACGATCTTCAGAAGCGCCGGGGCGGAGTGGCGGGCAACTACGCGCACAACCTCGCGCTTCTTGGCTATCCCGCCGCGGTGCTCGCCACCGCCGGCACCGACGCGTCCGAATACCGCGACTGGCTGGTCGCGCGAGGCATCGACTGCCGCGGACTCTTGCTGCTGGAAGGTGAGCTGAGCGCCACAGGGTTCACCACCACGGACCTGGACGACAACCAGCTCACCGGCTACTACGGCGGAGCGATGTGGCGCGCCGCCATGCTCGGACTCGACGATGCGCCACCGGCGGTGGACGCGGTAATCATCGGACCCAACGATCCAAAAGCGATGAAGCGCCTTGTCAACGAGTGCCGTGAGCGCGGGGTCCGCTTCGTCTTCGATCCCGCCCATCAACTGCCGATGATGTCGGCCGAGGACGTGACGGACAGCACTCGCGGCGCATGGATCGTGATCGGCAACGACTACGAGCTCGATCTCATCGAGCAGCGCACGAGCCGCGACGAGAAGGGACTCCTCGAGCTCGCGGAGATGGTGGTCACAACCCTTGGTCGCAACGGCTCTCGCATCGCCACGCGCAAAGAGACGATCGAGATCCCCGCCGCCCCACCCTCTCGCGAGTCAGACCCCACCGGAGCCGGCGATGCGTATCGAGCCGGGTTGGTGGCGGGCCTGCTTCGAGGCTTGAAGCTCGCAGAAGCCGGCCGCGTTGCCTCTCTGGCAGCTTCGTACGCGATCGAGCAGGTCGGCACCATCGAGCACGGCTATACGCAGAAAGAATTCTCGCGTCGCTACAGGACTGCGTTCGGTAAAGACCTGCCGGAAAAATTCTGGAACGAGCGCCCCAGCTAGAGCTTTTCTAGCTGAATTTGCGACCTTCCTCGCGGCGATAGGCCCATATGGCGATGGCGAAAAAGGCGACGCCGTAGCCGGCCAGGTACAGCCAGTCCGTGGTGACGCTCTCGCTTGTGGGTGCCCCTATCGCGTCCCAACCAAGCTGCCCGAACCGGTACAGAGGCAGATACGGAGAGATGTTCTGAATGATCTGAGGAAGTAGCTGTTTCGGAAAGAAGAGACCTGAGGCAAAGGCGGTCGGCAGGTAGATCAGGTTGATCACCGCCACCGCCGAGTTGGGTCCGGATAGGTAGCCGATCGCGAACCCGAGCGCGATGAACGGAATCGACCCGAGCAGCACGCGCGAAGCCAGGGTGAACCACTGGTCGGCGTCGAGCCTGACCCCGCCCGCGATGTACGCGAATGGAAACAGCACGCAAAGGGTCAGCGCCGCGAACACGATCGCGGTGATGCACTTGGACAGCAGATAGACGATCGGGGGCAGAGGCGTCGCTCGCATGAGGAGGTCGGTCTTCATGCCCCTCTCGTTCGCCACCGAGATGCCGAAGCTGAAGATCATCACGTTGGCCACTGAATAGACCGCCATGGAGGCGAGAAAGTACGCGCCGAACGTGACGTGCGTGCCCTGCAAAATCTGCGATGCCTGGCCGATCCCGATGAACGCATAAAAGACGATCGGCAGCAGAAGGCTCGTCGCGCTGAACGCCGGCACGCGCCACAGCTTCAGGAACTCCGCCCACGTCTGGCGGGTCAGCATCGGCAAGATGGGCGCCCGCGCGTGCGCCGCGACCGCGGTCTGACTTGATCGCATCAGTGGCTTGTGAGCGCGATGAACGCGTCCTCGAGATCCGCGCCCGACACCTCGAGATCGGAGATCTCCACTCCGCGCTGGAAGAGGTCGCGCAGCACGGATTCGGGCTGATTGGTCAGCAGCTGAACGCGGCCGTCCTTGATCATCACCGCGGTCACCGGCAAGCCTTCGAGATTTTTCTCGTGGAGATCCGGCGCGACAAAGCGCACTTTTTTGCCGGCCACCTTGGACTTGATCTCGGCTGGAGGAGCGTCGGCGATGACCACGCCGCGATCGATCACGATCACGCGCCTGGCGAGCTGATCGGCTTCTTCCAGGTAATGAGTCGTGAGCACTACCGTCTTTCCCATCTGAGCGAACTCCGCGATTCGTTCGATGAAGGAGCGCCGGCCCTCAACGTCCATCCCCACGGTGGGCTCGTCCAGAAACAGAACGTCAGGGTTGCCGCACACCGCGAGAGCGAAATACAGGCGCTGGCGCTGACCGCCGGACAGCTCCTTCACGAGGGCGTTGGCCTTCTCCTCGAGCCCGGCCATCACGATCGCCTTCTCGCGCGGAAGCGGCTTGGGATAGTAGGAGCGGAACAGGTCGACGATCTCGCTCACTCTGAGCATCTGAGGGACACCCGACTCCTGCAGCATGACCCCCACCCTGCTGCGGGCATCCAGGCTGTTCGGGTCGATCCCGAAAAGCATTGCCTTGCCAGAGGACGGCTTTCGCAGGCCGAGAAGAATGCTGATCGATGTCGTTTTGCCCGCGCCGTTGGGGCCGAGCATGGCCACCACCTCACCCAGCTCGATGCGCAGGCTTACACCCTTCAGGGCTTCCACAGCGCCGTATCTCTTTGTCACCTCGACCAGCTCGGCGGCAGGCATGTCCGCCTAGTCTGGACACTTACGCTTGTTGCGTGGCCACGATCTTCAGCAGGATCATCGCCGGCGAGCTGCCGGCGAGATTTCTCTGGAAGGACACCTCGTGTGTCGTGTTTCTCTCCATCCGACCGCTGCGTCCCGGGCATGCCCTGGTAGTGCCTCGCCAAGAGGTCGACCACTGGCTGGACCTGGAGGCCGGGCTGCTGGATCACCTGTTTGAAACGGCGCAGGCCATCGGCAAGGCGCAGATGGCGGGCTTCAAGCCGGCGCGGATCGGCGTGATGCTCGCCGGCCTCGAGGTGCCGCACTGCCACATTCATGTGGTGCCGATCCGCGGCGTCCACGACCTTGATTTCGGCAATCAGGATCCGAACCCCGATCCCAAGATGATGGATGACGCCGCGGAGACCCTGCGGCGCGAGCTGCGCCGCCTCGGATTCAAACCAGTGGCAGACGCCTAGCCGAGAAGCTTCTCCAGCTGCTCGACGTGAGCCTCGAGGTGGTTGACCAATGGATACCTGGCCAGAAAGTCCGGGCCCACGGGACTGAACCAGACGCCGCCCTCGACATTTGCCTTGTTTCGGAAGGCGGCAAGGTCCAGCGTGCGCAGCTCCTTCGCCGTGCGGGCGTGGGCGTCCAGCGCCATCCGAAGGAGGTCGGCAGGCTCCATTGCGGACATCTGCACAATCGATTCGTCTCGAATGTTGGTGCTGGACATCAGGTCGACGTCGGTGAGCTGGCCGCTCGCGACCTTGTGCACCAGGACGCCGTAGTACTTCGAGAACCCGGCGATGTGGGCGAGTATCTCGTGCCCGTTCCACTCGTCATCATCAGCGCGCCCTGCGCGCGCCTGGCCTTCACCGCGGCCGGCCTTGATCCGCGAACCCACCTTCGCCAGCCGGGCTGACGCTCGCTCGAGCCGGTCCGCAAGCTGGTTGCGCTCGGAATCCAGCTCCACGTTCAGGAAGTTTTCGAAGTCGGTCTTGGTGTAGGCGGCGCTTTCGATTTTCATGTCGCCAACAATGTAGCGCCGGCTAGCTCACGTTGGTCGTATAGATCCGCGGCTGTCGAGGCCCCGCTCGCGGTACCAGTCGTCGATCTCCTGCTGTGCAAGGCGAATCGGTCGTGGCTCTCCTGTGAGGGACTTGACGAAGAACGCAAGCGCCGGCCCTCGAGGCTCACCCCAACCCTGCGCAGCCAGTAGGTCGGTCCGCGGGTGTACCAGGAGGTGCCCCACCCGGGTATCGCCCTGATCTGTGGACCGTGCTCGTCAGCCATGGTTCCCACGCCCCAGTATTTCACGCCTCCCTCAA
>DATGVE010000064.1:0-21961 GCA_035300725.1 Candidatus Eiseniibacteriota bacterium
GATAAGGTCTCCCACCGGGTTAACCGGGTAAGGGCCCTGGTAGACAACCAGGTTGATAGGCCGCAGGTGTAAGAGAAGCAATTCTTTGAGCTGAGCGGTACTAATAGCCCGAGGGCTTGTTCACCTATAACTCACTCTTCAGCTCACTGAAGAGAAATCAACGTCAACGGATCCAGTGCTGAAAGCAGCTGGAGATTCTCGTAGACCTTTTTCGGTTGTTGATCGCTGGGCGGTCTGTTTCGTCTCGCGTATATATTTCGAGGACTGCTTCCTCCTGAACGTGACCGAGACGTAGACCTTCATTGGGCGGCCCGCGCCATTGAGCTCGCACGCCACGCCGACTACAGGACCAGCCCCAATCCTATGGTGGGCGCGGTCGTCGTAGACGCTGAGGGCCATGTGGCGGGCGAGGGATACCACCGCGAGGCGGGACAGCCGCACGCCGAGGAAGAGGCGCTCTCAGTCGCGGGTGACCGCTCGCGGGACGGCACCCTGTATGTCAACCTCGAGCCGTGCGCTCACGAGCACCGCAGCCCATCGTGCGCCCAACTCGTGATCGACGCCGGTCTACGGCGCGTCGTCATCGCGATGACAGATCCTGACGAGCGCGTGCGCGGCGCGGGCCTCCGGATGCTGGAAAACGCCGGCATCGAAATCGACGTCGGCGTGCACGACGAACGAGCCCAAAAGCTGAACGAGTTCTACGTCAAGCATCGCTTGACCGGTCGCCCATTCGTGACTGCCAAGTTCGCCATGAGCCTCGACGGCAAGATCGCGACTCGCACAGGCGAGTCGCAGTGGATCACCGGCGAGGAGGCTCGGGCGCATGCGCATCGACTGCGCCACATGCATGACGCGATCCTCGTCGGAGTCAACACGGTCATCGCCGACGATCCCGAATTGACTGTGCGGATCAATGGCGACCGGCTACGCCAGCCCCTTCGCGTCGTGGTCGATTCGCAGTTGAGGATCCGTCAGTCGGCCAGGATCGTCGGATCCAACACGCTCATCGCGACCACTCGGCACGGTCGCGTGGGAGCAGCTGAGGTCCTCCGCTTACCTTCGGCGGCTGATGGCCGTGTTGCGCTCCCCGCGCTTCTGGACGAGCTCGGCCAGCGCGGCATTCTTAGCCTGCTGGTCGAGGGCGGCGCCGAGGTCCATGCCTCGTTCTTCGCGGAAGGCCTGGTCGACAAGGTATACGCGTACGTTGCTCCACGGCTGATCGGGGGCAAGGAGGCTCCCGGTCCGCTGGGGGGTGCAGGAGTGGAGCACCTGGCCGGGTCAACACAGCTTCACGAGCTTGACTTCGCCAGGCTGGGCGACGACATCGTGATCACCGGGTACGCAGATGTTCACAGGGATAGTTAGCGCTGTCGCGAAGGTCACTGTGGCCGGCCCGAGCCGCATCGGCATTGACCATGCGGGGATCGCTCGCCGGCTGAAGATCGGAGGAAGCATCTCTGTGAATGGCTGCTGCCTTACCGTAGTGAAAAAGACCGGGCCGGTCTTTTTTGCCGACGTCGTGCCTGAAACGTTGCGCCGAACCAATCTGGGCGCCCTGCGCATGGGGACGGAGGTCAACCTCGAGCTGCCTCTGAGTACGACGTCGCTGTTAGACGGTCATCTGGTGCAGGGTCATGTCGACGCGACAGGAACCGTCAGGACCGTAGAACGCGCATCGTCAGGTCGGGAGGTGACCATCGAGCTTCCTACTGCAATATCGAGGTTCGTCGCCGCCAAAGGGTCAATCGCCGTGGACGGCGTGAGCCTCACCGTGGCGGCAGTAGACAAGCCAACCGGCACATTCAGGGTTGCGCTGATTCCGCACACACTCGAGATGACCATCGCCGGTGCCTACAAGCGAGGCTCGATCGTCAACCTCGAAGCCGACGTCGTCGCCCGCTACGTGGCGCGAAACCTCCACCGGTAACATTCGTCGGCAATGGGCCTGGCCACCGTGCCGGAGGCGATCGCAGACATCAAAGCGGGAAAGCTCGTCATCGTGGTCGACGACGAGGACCGCGAAAACGAAGGTGACCTCGTCGTCGCAGCTCAACTGGTCACGCCTGAGCACATCAGCTTCATGACCCACCACGGCTCCGGCCTCGTGTGCATGCCGGTCATCGCGAAGCGCCTCGACGAGCTTGGCATCGCGCCCATGGTCGAGCACAACACCAGCCGCCTGGGCACGGCGTTCAGCGTGAGCATCGACGCCAAGGACATGACGACTACGGGCGCCTCGGCCTATGACCGGGCCGCCACCATCCGCAAGGTCCTCGACCCGTCGTCCAAACCCTCCGACTTCGCCTCGCCCGGTCATACCTTTCCTCTGCGCGCGGCCGAAGGCGGCGTGCTGACCCGTGCCGGCCAGACCGAAGCCGCGGTCGACCTCGCGGTCCTCGCGGGCCTCTATCCCGCGGGAGTGATCACCGAGCTCATGAAGCCCGATGGCACCATGGCTCGCATGCCGGAGCTCGAGCGATTCTCCATCGAGCACGGAATCAAGCTCATCACCGTCGAACAGCTCATCGCCTACCGGCGCCGCAACGAAAAGCTGATCGCGAAACGCGTCGAGGCAACCATCCCCATTGGCGACCAAGAGCCGCGCATGTGGAAGCTGTATGCCTATGAGGACATCCTCCGACATGAGAACCACCTCGCGCTCGTCCTCGGCGACGTCGACTCGGCAAAGCCGGTTCTCCTCCGCGCCCACTCGGAATGCCTCACCGGCGACATCTTCGGCAGCCTCCGATGCGACTGCGGCGCGCAGCTGCACGCCGCCATGGAAATGATCGCCGCCGACGGCACCGGCGTGATCCTCTACATCCGCCACCAGGAAGGTCGTGGCATCGGCCTGCTCGACAAGCTTCACGCCTACAACCTCCAGGACACGGGCCTAGATACCGTCGAGGCGAACGAGGCCCTCGGCCACCCTCCAGACAAACGGGACTACGGCATCGGCAGCCAGATCATCTACGACCTCGGCGTGCGAAAGATCCGGCTTTTGACGAACAACCCCAAGAAGATCTATGGACTCGAAGGATTCGGTTTGGAGGTCGTCGAGCGCGTCCCGATCCGCATCAAATCCAATCCCCACAACGAGCGCTACCTGAAAGCCAAGAAAGACAAGCTCGGACACCTTTTGTAACGCGGTGGGGGAGAAGGGCGCCAAGCCGGACCTCAGCGGGGACAACCTCACCATCGCCGTAGTCGTCGCGCGCTTCAACGAGGACGTATCGAAGAGGCTCCTGCGCGGGGCGCTCACCGCGCTTGAAGAGCATGGAGTCAAAGAACCCGATGTCTTCTGGGTGCCGGGATCGCTCGAGCTTCCGGTCGCCGCGCTCGCGCTCGCCGAAAAGGGCGGCCACGACGCAATCGTTTGCCTGGGCTGCGTCATCCGAGGCGAGACCTACCACTTCGAGCTGGTCGCCGGCCAGGCCGCCGCGGGCATCATGCAGGTGCAGCTCGACACTGGCGTGCCGGTTACGTTTGGGGTGCTCACAACCGAAGACAAGGACCAGGCACTCGCGCGGTCCGGCCCGAAAAACAACAAGGGCGCCGACGCGGCCGAGGCGGCGATCGAGATGGCCAACCTGCTTCGATCGATCCAGGGCTAACGGCTGGTCGAAACAGCGGCGATGCTTCTGCCGGCCGGCACTACGACAAAGCCTTCGGTCGCGGCCGGCGTGCTGAAATGCTGCGCCGACCCCAATCCAACGGAGTAGACGATCGCGCCCGACGACGGGTCTAGCGCAAACAGGGTGCCGGAGTTGTCGATCGCCCAGACAGCGCCGGCGGCGATGATCGGCGATCCGAGCTCCGGCCGGCGAGCGTGCCACGCGATGTCAATTGACCCGGTGCTCACCGACAGCGCGTACAGGCCGTTGGCGCACGGCACGTAAACCGAGGAGCCAGACCATGCGCTGCCGCCCCAGGCCCCCGAACAAACTGCCTTGCTCGCGACCTGCCCTCCGATCCCACCTAGCGCGCCCGACGTGAGCAAATACGCGACGCCCTGCTTGCCGATCGCGACGACCACGCCGAGCGACGGGAGAACCGTCGCGCCGACGGAACCGAGATCCGTGTCGCTGTCATTCAGCGCGACCCAGTTCGCCGGCGCGAAGTATGAGCGCACGGACTGAAGGTCCGGGGAAAGCTGGATCACCGAATTGCTGTAGTCAAAAGCCGATCGCGATTCGCCATTACCGGTGACAACGTAGACGCTGCCGTCGGATCCAATCGTCGCGCCCTGCGGGGTCCAGATTCCCGCCTCTCGAGAGCTCGGCACCTTCCATGCCAGTGCGCTGCCGCCCCTCAGAGGCACCGCCACGACGTACCCGTGATACGCCCCACAGTCGCCGTACAACCCGCCGAACGTCACGTAGATGAAGCTCGCTCCTACCGTCACACCGCCGCGCTGCTGCTGCACCGACGGGTTGGACCCAGGTGGGTCGACGTCCTGCTGCGACAGCACAGAACCGTCGGTGAGGCTCAGCGAGAACAGCATGTGGTGGTGGCTCCGCAGAAAGGCGACGACGTAGAGCCGCCCGGTGCGTGGGTCGGCCGCCGGCGTGCCAGTGATGCCTGTCACCGGGGAGATGTTGCCGCACGGCAGCGAGCCTGCATCGACAGGATCGCCGAGGTGCTGCTTCCACACCACCGATCCGGTGAACAGGTCGAGCGAGTACACGGTGTTGTTTTCTGTCGCCGCGAGCACGTGACCGGCGACGATCAAGGGCGATGCATAGACGTCCCCGTCGAGAGGCGCCTTCCAGGCCACGGCCGGAGAGCTCAATGCGGGCACCGCAGGCCCCACGCCCCCGCGTGCGCTGTTGCGGTGGTACTCGGTCCAGTCGGCCGCCAGCGCCGAGGGGGAGCTGCCGACCGAAGCACGCGGCGTTGGCGAGGGCACAGACGAGATGCCGGAGCCGCAGGCGGCAAGCCAAAGAGCCAGGACCAGGGTCCCTGCCTTCACAGACCCCAGCTGAACTTGCGAACCGGCTCCAGGCGTGCGCGCTCCGGCGCGATCAGCCGAGCGCGTCCCTGGAGAGCAATCCCGCGCTTCGGCCCCATCGCGTCGACCACCATCGCCGCTCGCGGCTCCGCCGTGAGGTTGCGCAACTTGACCCCGTCGACGTCGAACTCGAGCGCCCCTTCATCGTCGACCGCGTACATCACAGGGGCCACATGCGGCCATCCCGACTGTCCGACTGTCGCGAAGCGCCCGATTCGCTGCGAGCGCAGGAACTCGAGCTCGGCTGGACTCAACACCATCAGCGCTCACATCCTAGACTCAAAGATTCACATGGCCAAGACCGCAACCCCCACCATCGGGACTGTCGGCGGATACACGATTCGCCGCCGCGAACCTCTGGACCGCCTCGAGGGCGTGTACATCGAGCTCGTTCACGAGCGCACCGGCGCGCGCCACATCCACATCGAGACCCAGGACGACAACAACGCCTTCGCTGTTTTCTTCCCGACAGTGCCGAAGGATTCCACCGGAGTCGCGCACATCCTCGAACACGTCGTACTGGCCGGCTCGCAGCGCTACCCCGTGCGCGACCCATTTTTCAGCATGACGCGGCGCTCGCTCGCCACCTTCATGAACGCCTTCACGAGCGCCGACTGGACCATGTACCCGTTCAGCTCACGCAACGAGAAGGACTTCATGAACCTCCTCGACGTCTACCTCGACGCGACATTCTTTCCGAGGCTCTCGGAGGATTCCTTCAAGCAGGAGGGGATCCGCTTCGAGTTCGAGGACCCGGCCGATGCCAAGAGCGGCCTCCGCTACAAGGGCGTCGTCTTCAACGAGATGAAGGGCGCGCTGGCCGCGCCGCACGCTGCAATGCAGAGAGCCATCGGGCGCTCCCTTTTCAAGGGGTTGACATACGAGCACATCTCGGGTGGAGATCCTCAGGACATCCCCAATCTCACGTGGGATCACTTGAAGCGATTCCACGCCACGCACTACCATCCCAGCAACGCGTACTTCTACACGTACGGCAACCAGTCGCTCGAGCGAACGCTGGAGGTGATCGAGCGCAACGCGCTGTCGCGCTTCCAGCGCATCGATGTCGACACCAGCATCCCCGACGTGACGCGCCTGACGAAGCCGACCCAGGCCGTAGAGCCCTATCCTGCCACGGCGGACGAGGACAACAGCACGAAATCGCAGGCGCTCGTCGCATGGGTCACCGTGCCGACCGGCGACTCCTTCCGCCTCCTCGCCATGAAGGTCCTGGCTGAGGTGCTCATCAGCAATGCGGGCTCGCCGCTTCGCAAGGCACTGATCGACTCCAGGCTCGGCACCGCGATGGCTGACGGCACCGGCCTTCAGGACGACTTTCGGGAGAGCCTCTTCGGCGCCGGCTTGAAGGATATCGCGGCCGAGGATGCCGAAAAAGTCCAGCAGGTGGTGCTCGACACACTCGGGCGCCTTGCCGATGAAGGCATCGACCAGACCCAGGTCGACGCGGCCATCCACCGGCTCGAGTTCGAAAAGCGCGAGCGCTCGAACGCCGGCTTTCCCTATGCACTCAGGGTTCTCTTCACCATGCTCGCACCGTATTACTACGGTGGCGATTCCTACAACTCCCTTAACTTCGATGCTGATCTCGAACAGCTGGAGCGAGCACGCAAAGAAGGCAGGTTTTTCGAGAACCTCATCCGCGAAGAGCTCCTCGAAAACGCGCACCGTGCCCTACTCACTGTTATTCCCGACCCCGACCTCGAGGAGCGTCAGCGCCGCAACGAGCTCGACCGGCTCGCCGCGATCGAAGCCGGGCTCAACGAAACAGACAAGGAGCGCATCGTGGCGGAGGCTCTGCGGCTCAAGGCGGACCAGGACGCGAAGCAGGACCTGTCCACGCTCCCCACCCTCGAGCTCAGCGACATCCCGATGCAGTTCGAGGACGTGCCCAACCGCGAAATGAAGATCGGAGCCGCAACCGTCGAGTTCTTCCCACAGCCGACCAACGGCGTGACGTACCTCGACGTACGCACCGATTTCTCGGCGCTGACCCCCGAGGAGAAGGACCTGCTGCCCCTGTTCAGCCGCGTGCTGACGCAAAGCGGCGCCGCCGGACAGGACTACGTCCAGATCGCCTCCCGTATGGCCGCCGTGACGGGCGGCATGGGCGCCGCGGCCCAGGTTCAGTCACTCGCCGCCCAGGACGATTATCTGCAGTCTTTCGTGCTCTCCGGCCGAGCGCTCGACCGCAACGCGAGGCCCTTCATCGAGCTTCTGACCGACCTCATCGCACGCCTCGAGATCGACCCCAAGCGCCTCAAGGACGTCATCGCCGAGGCCGCCACGCGCCTCGAGAGCTCCATCGCGGGTCTCGGCTTCCAGTTCGCAATCCTTCGCGCCCACTCGAAGCTCACCTCAGAGGGTGCCATCAACGACCAGTTGCAAGGCATCGGCATGCTCCACGTGATGCGACGCCTCGCCAAGCTCGAGGAACACGATCTCGGCGACCTCATCGCAAAGCTCGATGCGATCCGCAAGCGCCTCTTTCAACCGACCAACATCCGCGTCGTCGTGACCTGCGAGGAGGGAATGATCGCGACCCTGCAGACGCTCGCGGAAGAGCTTGTGGAAGCACTCCCGCCAGGCGGCGCTCCAGGTCACGCCGAGCAGCCAAAACCTCTGGAGTTCGCTCCCGAAGCACTCACCGCGCCCGTCCCGGTGGCGTTCAACGTGCGCATCTTCAAGACCGTGCGGTACACCCACCCGGATGCCGCGGCGCTCCTCGTCCTCGCCAACTACCTTCGCGACACATTCCTGCACCGCGAGCTCAGAGAGAAAGGGGGCGCCTACGGTGGCTACGCGCAGGCGGGCATTGGGAGCGGCACGTTTTACTTCGGCTCGTACCGCGACCCCAACATCATCCGGACGTACGACGTCTACGACCAGGCGGTGAAGTGGGTAACCGAGGGCAAGATCGAAGCCGAGGCGCTCAAGGAGGCCATCCTCGGCGCGTGCGGCGATGTCGACCCTCTCGAGTCGCCTGACATCAAGGGCCGCCGGGAAGCGACCAACCGGATCACTGGCTTCACTCGCGAAGAGCGCGAGCGCTTCAAGCAGCGCCTGCTTCAAGTCACGGAAGACGACCTCCGCCGCGTCGCGGGCGCCTATCTGACGGTGGCCCACCCGGTGCAGACCACAGTGGCGGGACCCGAGCTCGTCGAGGCGGCGCGCAAAGAGCGTCCCGGGCTCTTCGAGGTGGTCGCGCCCGTTTAGCCAGACCCCTCTAGAATCCCGGGACATGGGGTTCTGGCGTCACCAATACTTCTGGCCCGCGGTCCTGATCGTCCTGGGCGTCTACTTCTTGCTCAGCAACCTCGGCTTTCTGTGGTGGCTGGAACCTAAGATCGTGTGGCCGGTGGTGCTGATCGCGCTGGGAGTCTGGCTGCTCGTGCGGCGCTCTCGCCCGAGCTGACGATGCGCAACTACCGCAGCGTTTTCTGGCCTGCGGTGCTGATCCTGGTCGGCGTGATCGCCCTCCTCGCCAACGCCGGTGTCATCTCGACCGATCGCTTGAGCCTCCTCCTCGACATGTGGCCCCTCATCCTGATCGTGATCGGGCTGGAGCTCATCGCTCGCCGCGGCCTGCAGGGGGCAACCGCCGACCTGGCAGCCGTCCTGATCGTGGTGATCGCCGCGGTAGGCGCCCTCGCCTACATCGCCTTGGCCCCCAATTCCGGCTCCACCCAGCCGCTCGACACCAGGGACACCGTCGGTCGCTTAGATCACGCCTCGCTTGAGGTGAATGCGGGGGCGGCGACCATCACGCTGACCGCCAGCAGCGCGCTCGAAGGCGACCTGTACCGCGCGCACATTCAGTACTCCGGGGCCAAGCCGAGGATCAGCCTCGATCGCTCGAACGGCAACCTGCAGATCTCGCAGGCCAACAGCTTCGGCGCCTTCGGCAGCCGCCGTTTCGTCCTGGACATACAGATCAACTCGAGCCTTCCATGGACGATCCAGACCAACAGCGGGGCATCCAACGAGACCTACAACCTGGCGTCTGCGCATCTCGGCTCGGTCAAGATCAGCTCTGGTGCGGCTCGCGTGGACATGACGCTGGGCAACCCATCGGGAGTTGTCCCGATCAGCATCACCGGCGGCGCCGCCACCGTTCACCTCCACCGGCCTCCCGGCACCGGAGCCTCAGTCACGGTTACAGGCTGGGCGGTGAGCCTCGACTTCGACAACAAACATTCCCGCGCCGTCGGCACTGTCCTGGAGGCCACTCAGATTGGGCCGGACATGTACAAGGTTGACGTCACCGGCGGCGCATGCTCCGTGACCATGGACACCGCCATCGTCCGGAAAACGGTTCCGCTCAGCTAGGCGCCAGCCTCGCGTCCAGCGCTCGAACCCGGGCGGCGTACTCCATCTCGGTCGGGCCGCTGATCGCCGCTCGCAAGCCTCCCGAGGCCGCTCCCAGCATCGCTTCGAGCTCGCCGTCCAGGACCTTTGCCGCGCGCAGCACCGCCGCCATCGCCGCCGCGCGCTCCGCACCCGCCAGCAGCTCTTTCTGGTCGACACCCAGAGCCGCGAGCTTCTCCGCTTCGCTCTCGAGCCGCCCGGCGAGCGCCACTGCCTCGGGATCGCCGCGCTTCCGGCATTTGAGCGCCCCGGCGCGTGCCGCCCCGGCAGCCAGGCGCGCCTCCAGCACCCGGCCGGCGGCGACCTCGCCGGCGGCGACCGCCGGACAAAGACCCACCACCTGTGGCGCGCCCACCCGGACGTCGCGGCGGGCGAGCTCGGCAAGCACCGCGGCCGGCGGCGTCTCCTCGACCCGGAACAGGTTCATCGAAAGCTGCACGCGTCCGCGTGGGAGCAGAAACACCATCGCCTGTACTCCACGCATCCCTCCCTCGGACTCGCGCAGCGACCTGGCGAGGGCTCTGGCCTGGGCAACGTCCATGTCTTGCAGCAATACGTTGAACGCGACCAGCGTCCGCCGAGCGCCGACACACACGGCGCCGGCGGTGGGGTGGAGGTCCGGGCCCCCCAGGTCCGGGTGCGCGCGGCCCGCTCTTATGTCGGCGAGCGAACGCAGCTCGCCGTACCAGTACACGGGCACGTGGAGATCGCTCCAGATCCGCATGCCGACCTCGCGCGCGAGCTCCCGCGCGTCGGCCAGCGTGCTCTCTCCGAGCGGCACTATCGGCACCACGTCCGCCGCGCCGACACGGGGGTGGACGCCCTCGTGCGCCCGCAGGTCGATTCGTTCGACCGCCGCGCTCACCGCCGCGACCAACCCGTCGATGAGCCTGGGTCTCGACGCGGCGATCGAGATGACGGCGCGGTTGTGGTCGGGATCAGAGTCGACGTCGAGCAGCTGAGCCCCGGTCGCCGCCGCGTTGGCGATGGCCGAGATCACCTGTGCCCGCCTCCCCTCGGAGAAGTTCGGCACTGACTCGAACAGACCTTTCGTGTTCACCAGCTTGTTAGGGTAAGTTGCCTTGCCAGGACAGGTCGTGCTCGTCTACGGCGACGAGCTGATGAAGCATCGGCTGTCGGATCAGCATCCTCTGCAGCCGATTCGCGTCAAGCTCGCGGTGGACCTCATCCGCTCGACCGGTCTCATCGACGAAAGCCACGTGCTGCATCCACGTCACGCGACGTCAGAAGAGCTCGGCCTTGTTCACTCACTCCACTACGTCGACCTCGTCCGCAAGCTGAGCGACCCGACGCGCCGCGCCCAGGTTTCGCCCGAACGCATCGACGCCGCAGGCTTCGCCTCGGCCGACAACCCGATCTCGGACAATCTTCACGAGGGCGCCTCGCTGGTGGTCGGGGCCAGCCTCGTCGCGGCGCGGGCGGTCCACAAAGGCGCCGCGCGGCACGCGTTCAGCCCGAGCGGCGGACTTCATCATGCCCACCGCGACCGCGCCTCCGGCTTCTGCACCTACAACGACGCGGCGGTCGCGTGCCAGTGGCTGAAGGAGCAGGGTCACCGCGTCGCCTACGTGGACGTCGACGTCCACCATGGCGATGGCGTCGAGGGGATCTTCCAGAGCGACCCCGACGTGCTCACCATCAGCCTGCACGAAAGCGGTCGGTATCTCTTCCCCGGCACGGGCTTTCCCGACGATTGTGGGGTCGGCAAGGGCCGAGGCTCGGCCGCCAACCTGCCCTTTCTGCCGTACACATGGGACGAGCCGTGGCTCGAGGGCTTCGACAGGATCGTGCCTGCGCTGCTGCGCCGTTTCAAGCCGACTGTCCTGGTGACCCAGGACGGCTGCGACACCCACTACCTCGACCCGCTCGCCCACCTGGCAGGGACGACGCGCATCTGGCCGCACGTCGGGAAAGCTTTTCACGATCTCGCGCACGAGCTCTGCGACGGGCGATGGCTCGCGCTCGGCGGGGGCGGTTACGCCATCTACGAGGTGGTGCCGCGCGCGTGGACGCTCTTGTTCGCCGAGATGGTCGAGCGTCGCGACCTCGCCGCGAAGATCAACGACCCTTCAAGCGTCGTGCCTGCAGTCGAAGCTCAGGAGCGGATCTTGGCTGCGCTTCGGAAGGACCTCGCGCACCTCGGCGAGGTGCACGGGATGGACTTTTAGGCCGAGTAAGTCCGCAAGCAGCGGGTGCAGATGCGCGCGTGCACGGGCTTTCCGGCCACGGTCACCCGGCCCATCTGGAGGTTAGGCATGAACCTCCGGTTGACCCGGTTCTTGGCGTGGCTGACGTGGTGTCCGTATTGCGGCTCCTTGCCGCAGATCGCGCAACGCTTGGCCATGAGGCAAACTCCGATGTGGTTAGTTCCGAACGAGAACCCGCGTCATTTCGCGGTGTAACGGAGCCGAATTGTACCATGGGCTCTCCATGGCCTCGAAGACCACCACCCCCCTCGCCCAGTCCCGCCAGTGGGGCCGGATCGAGGTCTTACCCTCCGCCGTGGGCGCCATCGCCGCGCATGCCGCCCTGGGCTGCTACGGCGTCGCGGGCATGGCGGCGCGCGGGCTGCGCGACGGCGTGGCCGAGCTGCTGCACAGAGGGAACGTTGCTCGTGGCGTCGAGGTGGTCGAGGTCGAAGCGGGGCTGCGCATCGATGTCTTCGTCATCGTCCAGTACGGCATCCGCATCTCGGAGGTCGCTCACAACCTCCAGGAGGCGGTCAAGTTCGCGGTGGAGCGCTCGGTCAACGTCCCTGTGGCGCAGGTCAACGTGAACGTACAGGGCGTTCGAGAAGAGCTGCGGTAGCCATGGCCCAAAGGAACCCTGGGCAAAACCATCCTCGCGTCGACGGCCCCGTCTTCAAGCGAGCGTTGCTCGGGAGCCTCAGCTGGCTCTCCGCCAATCACGAGGAGGTGAACCGCCTCAACGTGTTCCCCGTGCCTGACGGCGACACCGGAACGAACATGCTGCTGACGCTTCAATCCGCGGTCGAAGACATCAAGGAGTCGGACGCGGCCGAGGTGAGCAAGATCGCCAAGCTCGCCTCGCACGGAAGCCTGATGGGCGCGCGCGGCAACTCAGGCGTCATCCTCTCGCAGATCTTTCGTGGCTTTGCCCGCTCGGTCGAGGGTAAGAGCTCGCTGACTCCGGCCGAGCTTGCCGTCGCCTTCGAAGAGGCGGCCAACGCCGCCTACCGCGCGGTGAACAAGCCCACCGAAGGCACCATCCTGACCGTCGCGCGTGAGGCCGGCCGGGCAGCGGCGGCGGCGGCCGGCGCTCCAGGCGCCACCACACCGACGGTCATCGCCGCGGCTGCCGCCGGCGCCAGGGCAGCGGTACTCAAGACGCCGAGCCAGCTCCAGATCCTCCGCGATGCGGGTGTCGTCGACGCCGGAGGATTCGGCCTACAGATCATCATCGAAGGCATGCTCAAGACTTTCGAGGGCATGGAGGCTCAGCTCGCGACTCCCTCCGTCTCGCGCGCCGCGCAACCTGTGGCTTCTCAAGTCAACGTCGAACTTCCGGAAGGGGGCTGGGGTTACTGCACGGAATTTCTCATCGAAGGCTCCAATCTCGACGTGCAGCGGATCCAGGAGCAAATCGAGGCTCTCGGCAACTCGGTGCTTGTCGTCGGGGAGCCTGAGCTTGTGAAGGTTCACGTCCACACCGATGACCCGACTCGTGTCATCACGCTCGCCGGCGGATACGGCAAGGTGCTGAAGCTGAACGTCGGCGACATGTCGACACAGCACAGGCGGATTCTGGAAGGCGAGTCCCAGGCCTCCAGGGCGCCGCGGGCAAACGGCGTCGGCCTTGCCGCCGTCGTGGCCGGCCCCGGCCTGGTCGAGATTTTCCGAGGGCTTGGCGTCGATGCCATCGTCGAGGGTGGCCAGACGATGAATCCAAGCACACAGGACATGCTCACCGCCATCGAGTCGGTGCCGTACGAAGAGGTCATCCTCCTGCCCAACAATGGCAACGTGATCCTCGCCGCCAAGCAGGTTCTGCACGTGACGAAGAAGAGGGTCCACGTCATCGAGACGCACAGCGTTCCGCAGGGAGTCGCCGCCGTCGTGGCCTTTCGCCCCGACCGGTCTGGCGCCGAGAACGTCGACTCGATGAAGGCCGAGGCCGAGCGGGTCCAGACCATCGAGGTGACACACGCCGTTCGCGACACCCGCTCCAACGGGCTGAAGGTGAAGAAGGGTGATGTCATCGGCTTGATCAACGACAAGCTGGAGTTCGCCGGCACTGACTACGGGGAGGTCGTGAACAAAGCGCTCAGCAAGCTCGGGCCAGATGCGTACGAGCTGGTCACCGTGTATCGCGGCAAGGACGCGACCGATGACGAGCTGGCCAAGCTCGAGACCGCGATCCGCTCCACGTATCCGGGTCTCGAGGTCGAGGTCCAGACCGGCGGGCAGCAGCACTACCCCTTCATTCTTTCCGTCGAATAAAGAGTGAATCGTTCGTTCGCGGTCGTCACGGACTCGACCGCCGACCTGCCCGACGAGTGGCATAAGCGATACGGGATCGAGGTCGTCCCCTTGAAAGTCCTGTTCGGCGAAGAGACCTTCCGCGACGGGGTGGACATGAACAATGAGGAGTTCTTCCGCCGCCTCGCAACCTCCACCAAGCTGCCGACCACGTCTGCTCCGTCACCAGGAGAGTTCGCGGCGCTGTTCACGCGGCTCGCGAAAGACCACGACGGATGCATCTCGATCCACATCGGCGCTCAGCTCTCGGCAACCGCGGAAGCCGCACGCGTTGGCGCCCAGTCCGTCGAAGGATTCAAGGTCGAAGTCATCGACAGCGAGACGGTGACCATGCCGATTGCCTTTCTGTGCCGCATCGCCGCGGAATGCGCAACTCTCGACAAGGCCACCGCTGCGGTCAAGCTGCGCGTCCCCAACTGTCGTGTCCTCGCGCTGCTCGAGACGCTTCGGTATGTCGAAATGGGCGGGAGGGTGAGCCGGGCGCAGGCGATGATCGGCACGATGCTCGACTTGAAGCCGCTCTTGCTCGTCGCCGAGCGCGAAATCAAATCCGTCGACCGCGTTCGCACTCGATCCCGCGCGATCCCTCGGATGGTCGAGTTCTTCGAGAAAGACATGCCAGTGGAGCACGTGGGCGTGGTCCACGCGCAGGCGCCCGAGGAAGCGGAGCGAATAGCAAGTGATCTCCGCAAGCGCTATCCCGACCTGGAGGTGCCGGTCGGGCAGATCGGATGCGTGCTCGGAACGCATACTGGCCCGAAAGCCCTGGGCCTGGTCTACATCAAGAAGTAGTCGCCCGCCCGCTCGCGGTCAGAACCACGCTCCGCCCCCGCCGGGGCCACACGCGAATGAGGGGTGGCGTGATTGCAATGATTTTCGGCAGGGCTGCAACGGCGAGCCCGTACAGCCGCCGCTCCCAAGGTCCCCACGGCAAGCGGTATTGCTCGCGCAGCGCGGGCGGCAGCAGGCCCGTCGTGACCACGTTCAATGGAAACATCGCCGGCCCGGGAAGCAGCCGCAGTGGCGGCCGGAGGATCTGCGCCGCCAGCTCCAGCGCCCGGTCCTCAACTCGCACCGGCCCGTCGACCGACATCATCTGGTCCAGGTACGCCTCGAAGTCCGCGTACTTGTCCGGAAAGCGATCGGGCGCAATCCCCAGCAGCGTGCCGAGCAGCTTGAACTCTTCGTAGAACTCGTCGCGCTGCCGAGCCTCCAACGGCTGCACAAACGTTTCGTAGGTCACGAGCGCGGTGTCGGCAAGAGTGGCGTGCACCCACAGCAACAGATCCGGGTCGAGCGCGCGATAGTCGCTGCCCCGCACATTCGCGTGAACCTGGTTGACCGCTCGCGCAGCACCGAGCGCCGTCTCGCGATCGCCGAACACTATCGCCATCGTCATCCGGATCGTCCGGCGCAGGCGGAGGATGGGATGAGCGCGGAAGTCCGAGTGCTCGTCCACCCCGGCGGCGACCTTGGGATGTGCGAGCTGCATGAGAAGGGCGCGGCCTCCTCCGAGCAGAAGGATGTTCTCGCGGTTCACCCGTCGGGTGATCGAGTCCTCTTCAAACAAGCCGGGGCGCAGGCCGGGCCGCACCATGCCATCTTATTAATGTGTACCAGCAGCTCTTCACTTTCGGGGCCGCATTCCTCGGCTCGGCCGTCGAGTCGACCGAAGCGCTGACGATCGTCCTTGCGGTCGGCCTTACGCGCGGGTGGCGCGCTCCGCTCTACGGCACAGTCGCGGCCCTCGTCGCGCTCGCGGTGCTGGTCGTGCTCTTCGGCCAGCTCATCGTCGAACGTGTCCCGGAGCTGACTCTCAAGCTCATCATCGGCACGCTTCTCCTCCTCTTTGGCCTGCGCTGGCTGCACAAGGCGGTGCTGCGGTCGGCAGGCGCGGTGGCGATGCATGACGAGGACCGGGCCTACCAGCAGACGGTCAGCGAGCTGCAGAGCGCGGCCGCCCGCCACGATTGGGTGAGCTTCGTGATCGCCTTCAAGGGCGTCTTTCTCGAGGGCCTCGAGGTGGTCTTCATCGTGGTCGCGGTCGGAGGCACCAGCCGCTTCCTCCCTTTCGCGGTGGCGGGCGGCCTGCTTGCGATGGTGGTGGTGGCGGCAGCCGGCCTTGTGGTGCGAAAACCGCTCGCGAGAGTCCCTGAAAACACCCTGAAGTACGGTGTCGGCATCATCCTCACTGCCATCGGCACCTTCTGGGCGGCGGAGGGGATGGGGGCCAAATGGCCGCTCGACTTCGTCTCCATCTTCTTTCTCGTGGTCGCCTACCTTGTCGCGTCGCGGCTTGCGGTGACGCTTGTCCGCCGGCGCCCGGTGCTCGCGTGAGGTTCCTCAGGTCGGCCGCACGCGAAGTGATCGGACTGTTCGTCTCGGATTGGCAGCAGACGGTGGTCATCCTCGTCATCCTTGGCGCCGGCTGGTTGGCGATCTCAGTCCTGCGCATCACCCCGCTTCCTGTCCTGGTCGCTCTGGTGCTGCTGCTCGCCGCCCAGCACATCTGGTTTGCGCTCGCCGAAGCGAGGCGCACCGCTAGGCCGACGTAGCCTTCGTCATCTCAGAGTTGAAGGCATCTACACGCGGCTTGTAGTAGGCGTCGATGTCGAGTCCCATCTTGGTGAAATCGTAGGAGCCGATTTTCGTGCCGTCTGCCTCAACGGCCCTGCCGGCTGTAACGATCGCCGGGCTGTCGTTGGCGGCGAGCGCGTCGAGCAGAGTGCCGAAATCAGCGACAAGCGTCTCGAAATCGACCATCAACGTTTGAATCTCGCTCGGCAGGCCTGGCGCCGTCGACAGCAAAAGCGCGCTGTCCACATGCGTTTTCAACTTGGGCACGGTTCCTTTGGCCCCGGCGATGTCGCCGTTGGCACTCAGCGCGAGGGTCCCGTCGAGGTCGAGCAAAGAATCGAGAAAAGCTTTGAAGAACTCTCCGTCCTTTGCGTAGTCCACGGCGATCGACTTGGCATTGGAGAGCGCCTTGCGCGCGTGGCCGATCCGCGCCGACTCCCGATCCAGGCCGGTCCGGCTGAACGCGGTGAGCCACTTCTGCGCTTCGAGACCCGCCCTCGCGGAAACGAGAGATGCGTCGTCCTGGTCGGCCATCGTGCGTGCTCCTTTGGCGTTCGCGATGAACTGGTCGACGGCGACGCGAGATTGTGTGGGATTGAAGGTCGAGCTGCTGCTAAGACCGTTGAACTGTTTGTCGATGTCCTTGAAAGTACTGTTGAGGTTGTTCTGGTGAGAGATGACAGCGTTCAGGCTCGTGTCCGCGCTCGCGATGCGTGTTGACGTGTATGCAAAACCCACCACCGCATAGCCGATGATTCCCACAAGGACGATGACGGCGACGACCACCGCGACGATGGCGCTGCGCACCTCGTGAGCATACTTGTGCTCCCGCACGCCCTGGATCGCCCGGTGGCGGCGCTGCCCAAGATCAAGTCCGCCGACGTCAACAACCTGAAGAAGCTCGGCATCGTGACGATTCGCGACCTTCTTCTGGAGCTGCCCTTCGGCTGGGAGACCTATGGAGACCCGACCGCGGTTTCTTCGCTCACGCCTGGGGTCCAGGCAACCGTGATCGGCATGGTCACCTCGATCGCGCCCAAGATCACGCGGTTCAAGAGGATGAAGCTGACTGAGGCGACCATCCGCGACGACAGCGGCACCGGGATTCGCGTCACCTGGTTCAACCAGCCCTTTGTCGCCAGGCAGCTCCACAAGGGCGATCGTGTTGCGGTGGCCGGCATGGTCAAGAGCGGCTACGGCGGGATGCTCGAGATGCAGAACCCGCATCACGAGCGCCTGGAGGGCGGCGAAGGGGCTGAGCCATCGCGGGTTGGCGGCCTCATGCCCAAGTACCACCTCGTCGCGGGTCTCAGTCAGAAAAAGATGACGGCCTGGGTCGAGTCGGCGCTGCCCCTCGCCGGCCATCTCGAAGAGATCTTGCCAGCCGAGGTTCGCGAGCGTCACGGACTGCTCCCGATCTCGGACGCTGTCCAGCAAGGCCACCGACCGGATACTCAGACCCAGTGGCGTGAGGCACGCCGGCGCATGGCATTCGCGGAGCTGTTCGAGCTGCAGGCGGCATTCGCGGTCATGCGCGCCAGCCTCGTCGCCGAACCGGCAGTGCCCATTCCGTACCACCAGGAGGTCATAAACGCCTTCAAGGCGGGCCTCGGCTTCGAGTTGACTCACGCCCAGAAGCGCTCCACGTGGGAAGCCTTCCAGGACATGCAGAAGAGCACGCCGATGAACCGGCTTCTGAACGGTGACGTCGGTTCCGGGAAGACCGCGGTCGCCGCCGCCTGCGTCGCGATGGCACACGTGGCGGACCTGCAGTCGGTGGTGATGGCGCCGACTGAAATACTCGCGAGGCAGCATCTCCATAAATTCCGCTCCTACCTGGAGGCGAGCTTTCCGGGCCTCACGGTCGAGCTGCTCGTCAGCAGCCAGGGCTCTGCTGAGCGCCGGCGAGTACGGACGTCGGCAGCATCCGGCCACTGCGCCCTGGTCGTTGGAACACACGCCTTGATCGAAGAGGACGTTGAGTTCGCCAACCTGGGCCTTGCGATCGTCGACGAGCAGCACCGGTTTGGGACCCGGCAGCGCGAGCTCCTGCGAAGCAAGGGCCGCGGTAGGCCGCACTTCCTCGCCATGACCGCGACTCCCATACCTCGCACGCTCGCCCTGGCGAGGTTTGGCGAGATGCTCGTGTCGACGATTGACGAGCAGCCTCCGGGACGCACCCCGGTTGATACGGAAGTCATCCCGCCAGATGAACGGGACCGTGCGTACGAGCTCGTACGCAGAGAGATCGCGGCGGGTCACCAGGCTTTCGTGATCTGCCCTCTGATCGAGGAGTCAGAGACGCTGGCCGCACGCTCCGCGACCGCTGAGTTTGAACGCTTGAAGCGTGATGTGTTTCCGGAACCTATGCGTATGGGCCTGGTTCACGGCCGGCTCAAAGAAAAGGAAGACGTTATGCAAAGCTTTGTCTCTGGAGAGGTCCAGATCCTTGTCGCGACGGCGGTGGTCGAGGTGGGCGTCGACGTCCCCAATGCCAGCGTCATGATGATCGAGGGTGCCGATCGGTTCGGCCTCGCGCAGCTCCACCAGTTCCGCGGCCGGGTCGGACGCGGTGCGGCGGAGAGCCATTGCCTCCTACTTGCGGACGATCCGTCCGAAACTGCGCTGGAGCGGTTGCACCTTGTGGCTCGAGTACGCGATGGCTTCGTGCTGGCCGACGAGGACATGCGGCGCCGTGGCATCGGTCAATTGATGGGATCTCACCAGCACGGTCTCACCGACGCCGCGATGGACGCCCTCGCTCAGCCCAAGCTCCTGGATGAGGTCCGGGAGGAGGTCGTTCGGCTCTTCGCCGCGGATCCTGGATTCGAAGGACACCCGGTCATCAAGGCAGCGGCGGAGAAAGCTCAGGACCAGATGTCGATCAGCTAGGCAAATAGGCTGCCGTCATCATCCCGAAGTACGTCGGGGCCTCGTAGGAGATGAGCCGGCCCGTCCACCTGATTGAGCTGCCGATTGAGCTGCCGGTTGAGTTGCCCCTCGTGGCGCCGTGCAGCATCAGCATCTGCCACCAGCTGTCGGCCTTTGCCTGCTCGACCAGGTCCGGGTCGATGTCGGTGAGGCCCGCGAGGTTGCCCGTCCGGACCAGCTTGCAGACCAGCTCGTCGTAAACAGCCGCGCTCGCGTGGAACCCGTACGGTCCACCCTCGACGTGCGCGTGGCCGTGGTCGGCGCTCGCGATGAGGGCGACACGTAGTCCGGATTTCGAAGCCGCCTCGGCGATCGCCGCGCCGGCATCGACGTGCGCCGACGCTGGAAGGTCGCGCGCCGGCGTGACGACCACGAGTGGCACGGGAGGGTCGTGCCGGCCGCCCATGAACCACAGTGGAATGAGCACGCCCCAGTCCATCGGGGCGACCGCCGTCGCCGGGTCGTTGCCACCGAAGCTCACCCCGACCGAAGGCACTCCCGCCAGGACGAGCGATTCGAGCACAAGCCACGCGAGGTCGGTCGCCGCGGGGACGTCCAGGGCGATCGACGGAGGTGCGCCCTCGAGCCGGCCGGCCACGCGACCGGCGACGAGAACGCCCATCGCGTTCCCGATGTGGACGTTGTGGGGAGTCGCGACCACCACGGCCTCAGGGCGCTCCGCCACAAAAAGCCTGCCGAGCTCTTCCATGCCGGCGCGCGTCGATGTCGCCAGCAACCGCTCATCAGGCCTGCACGCCTCGACGATCGCAAGACCGCCGTGGGGCGCAATCGCCGCGAACACCAACGCCACGCGCCGATACTAGCCACCATGGAACATCTCTCGCCGCTTCGGTTGACGGAGTACAGCCACGGGGCCGGTTGAGCCTGCAAGCTCAGCCCGGTGGAGCTAGGGCAGGTACTGGGGGCGCTGCCCCCGATCGTCGACCCGAACGTGCTGGTCGCAACCGCCGGCCGCGACGACGCGGCGGTCTATCGAATCGCGCCTGACCGCGCGCTCGTCGCGACGGTTGATTTCTTCACGCCGATCGTCGACGATCCGGCGGAATTCGGCGCGATCGCCGCGGCGAACGCGTTGAGCGACGTGTACGCGATGGGCGGGCGGCCGCTGTTCGCGCTCGGCATCACTGCATTTCCCCGAGAGAAGCTCGGTACCGGCCTGCTCGAGAAGATAGTGGCCGGTGGCGCGGCCAAGATGACTGAGGCCGGCATCTCGATCGTCGGCGGGCACTCGGTGGATGACGCCGAGCCGAAGTTCGGATACACAGTCATCGGGGAGGTCCATCCGGACCGCGTGATCGGCAACGACGGCGCGCAGCCTGGCGACATCCTCTTTCTGACCAAGCCGCTCGGCTCGGGCCTGGTGGCCACCGCGATCAAGCGCGGCCTCTGCCCGCCTGCTCTCGAGCGCGAGGCGGTCGCAGTCATGTCGGAGCTGAATCGCGATGCATCGGAGGCAATGGTCGCCGCCGGCGCGACCGCGGCGACGGACGTGACCGGCTACGGCCTCATCGGCCACCTCGCCAACATCAAAGGAGGCGCCGACATCCAGTTCGGAGCGATCCCATTCATGGCTGGGGTCAGGAACCTTGCTGAGGCGGATCTTTTCCCGAGCGGCAGCCGCCGCAACCACGCCGCCTACCGCGACCAGGTCGAGTGGAACGGCCTCGCCGAGATCGACCAGATGCTGCTGTGCGACGCCCAGACCAGCGGCGGGTTGCTGGTCGCGATCCCGCCGGCAAAGGCAGCGGATTTCGAAAACGCCCTCCGTTCCGCGCGATCTCGACCCGCGCGGATCGGGACCATCACCGGCAGCGGCTCGATCAGCGTGCGAGCCTGATCGTGCCCGGCCTGCGCGTCAGCGGGGGAGAGGCGAGGGGGCGGCGGCTCAAAGCCCCGAAGGGCATCCGGCCCACCCAGGGAATGGTCAAGCAGGCCATCTTCAACCTCGTCGGGCCCGGCATCGCGGGAGCGCACGTCCTGGACCTTTTCGCCGGCTCGGGCGCGCTCGGCATCGAGGCCCTGTCGCGCGGCGCCGCAAACGTGACCTTCGTGGACCACCAGCCTCGTGGTCTTGCTATCCTGCGCCAGAACTTGGAAGTACTCGGCGTCCGGGAGCGCGCGCATGTCGTCCGAGGGGACGTTGTGCGGTGGCTCGAGGCTTCGCCGGACCAGATCAAGCGCGCGGGCCTCGTGTTTCTCGACCCGCCCTATGACGATGTGGTTCTGGACCGTGCACTGAAAGTGCTGGACCGGACGCTCGACGACGCGACCGTCGTCGCGGAGCACTCGCGTCGCCAGCAGATGCCTGTGCTGGCCCGCCTTCAGATCGACCGTCAGCGCCGCTACGGCGACACGGTGGTCACGGTGTTTCGCGCGCCGGCCGCGCAGGGTCCGGCAGTTTGAACACGCGCCCGAAAACGAAAGTTGCCGTCTACCCGGGCAGCTTTGACCCGCTCACGAACGGCCACCTCGACGTGGTCGACCGCGCGCTGGGGATCTTCGACAAGCTCAT
>DATGVE010000065.1:0-6906 GCA_035300725.1 Candidatus Eiseniibacteriota bacterium
TGGAAGGTCGAAGAGGTGCACGGCTCCGAATTTCTCCGCAAACCAAATGGTCCAATCGTCGAGAAGGTCGCCGATGTCAATGCCGTCTGCCACGCCAAAGGTGAGATCCAGGTCCGACCACCGGTCGCCTCCGCCAACGGCGGTGGAACCGACCTCTGCGCCGGCCACGACTCGCTGGTCGTTGCGCGCCTTCGCGAGCAGGCCCTCCCGCACCCGGCGGCGATCCTCGACTGTGAACACCAGGGGAATAGTGTCCACGAGGTGCCGGTAAACTCAAGACCGGTCTGCGGCACTCGCCGCGGGCCTCAGTGCGTCTAGTTGGATTTGATGGAAGAAAAAACCGAGCGGCTGATCGTGGGCCTGGGCAATCCGGAAGCGGGCTATGCAGACACGCGCCACAACCTCGGCTTTGCCTGCGTGGGAGAGCTTGCGAAGAGATTAGGTGTGCGGATCGACCGCAAGCGCTGGCAGTCACTGGTGGGTCACTCGGAAGCTCGCGGCGTCTGGCTCATCTTGCCGCAGACCTACATGAACCTTTCCGGAGAGGCAGTGGCCAAAGCCATCACGGACATCCATGTGCCACCGCAGCAGGTGTGGGTCGTGTACGACGAGTTAGACCTGCCCCTATGCAGGATGCGCATCAGGGTCGGAGGCTCGGGCGCGGGGCACAACGGGGTCAAATCCTTGATCGCCTCTTTGGGCACTGACGAATTCGTGCGGTTCCGGATCGGCATTGGCAAGCCCGCCACCAAGGGATCCAGGCCAGGAGTTCACTACGTTCTCGGGCGGTTCACCAAAGTTGAAGCCGCGCGCGTCCCGAAGGTCATCGACGGAGTCGCGAGCGCCCTGGAACTTGCGCTGGAAGCCGGCGTCGAGCGGGCAATGGATAGCTACAACCGTCCCGGCGCGCTCGGCTGTGAGGAGCTGCCATGAGCTCGCTCTGGAAAAGGACGATTGCGGCGGCGCCAGAGCTGGAGCGCTGGATCAGCGGCTCCTCGATCGACCTCGAAATCGGTCGGTTGCCGCGTCCCGCATGGCCGATCGTCGCGGGAGCGATTGCCCGTGCTTGCGCCGCCCAAAGGCGGACGGTTTTGATCCTGGTTCCGTCTCCTGAGCGCTTCGCCGGCGAGCTGCGCCCGTGGCTTGCCGGGTATCCGCCCGTCCGCGTCTTCGCCGAGGTCGGGATTTCGTTCCTCGACCGGCCACCGGCGTTTGACGAGTCGGTGAACAAGCGCTTGGAAGCGCTCTCGACCCTGATCAGTGACGAGCCGGGCGTCGTCGTGTCTTCGCGGCGCGCCATGACGAGGCAGACGATCTCCCCTCGGGACCTGGCCGAAGGATCACTGCTGCTCGCGCCGGGACGAGGGCCCGACCCCCTGACGGTGGCAAGGCGCCTGGTGGAACTTGGATATTCGAGAGAGGCGCTCGTGGAGGATCGCGGCCAGTTCTCTCTGCGCGGCGGCATCCTCGATGTGTTCCCGACGGCCGCAGACGCGCCCGTTCGAGCCGAGTGGGTGGGCGATGTGATCGAGACGCTGCGCCTCTTCGACCCCGAGAACCAGCGATCCGTGATGGCGGTTCCGGAGGCCTCGATCAGGACAGGCCGGGAGCTCCTGCTCGGCCCCGATCGCGGCGCGGCGGCAGTTGCGCGTCTGCGCAAATCGCTGTCTCTCTTGGCCCTTCGCGCGGACGTGCTGTCGGATTGGGAGGACGAGCTCACGAGGCTGGAAGCCGGCTCCGCATTTCCGGGAGTGGAGTACTACGCCGCCTACCTCGATCCCTCGCGGCCTTCGCTGCTGGACCATGTTCCGGCCGAGGCGGCGGTGGTGGACTTCGAGCCGGAGCGGCAGCTGGCCGACGCCAGGTCGCTGATCGAAGAGGCTCAGATGCTTGCCGCGGCAGAAGCAGGCGGCGCGGAGCTGCCTGGCGGTTTCACGCTTCCCATCGTGGGTCTCGATCGCCTGGATGATTTTGCGGGGCGCCCTCGACTCCGTCTGAAGGCCGGTGAGGCGGGCGCCGACGCGGTCGACCTTGGGTGGGTTGGTCTGGAGCCGCTGGTGGGGCGGCCCCAGGCAGTCGCTGACCTCGCCGCAATGGCGGACCGCGCGACCGTCGTCATCGCGACCGAGCAGGACGAGAGGCTGAGAGCCCTGCTCGACGAGAACGGAGTGAAAGCGGATGTCCCCGCGATTGAGCTGGACCTCGACCTGGAGCTCGAACCCGCGTTGCGGCACGCGGACATCGACATCACTGCCGGGGCTGCACAGCCTGCCATCGGCTTTCACCTCGCGACGGACGCCGAGCTCTTCGGCCGCCTGCGGCGACCGTCGCGTCCGGGCCGCAGCCGGACGCGAGCCCAGGACCTGACCAAAGAGTTCACGCTCGACTTCAGCCCCGATGAGCTCGTCGTCCACGTGGACCATGGCATCGCCCGGTTCAAAGGGATGCGGCTCATCGAGTCGGAGGGCGCTCATCGCGAGTACCTGGAGCTGGAGTACGCCGAGGGCGACCGGCTGTTTGTCCCGGTGGAGAACCTCGACCGAGTCCAGAAGTACCTGGGAGGCGAGGCGCAGCCGGTGCTCCACCGGTTGGGGACCGGTGACTGGTCGCGTGCTCGCGGGCGGGCGAAAAAGGTCGTCCAGGACGTGGCCGACGAGCTCCTCAAGATCTACTCGCTCCGGGAGGCGCGCCCCGGCATCGCGTTCGCGCCCGATACCGCGTGGCAGCAGGAGCTCGAGGCGTCCTTTCCTTATGAAGAGACTCCTGACCAGGTGGCGGCGCTGGCGGAGATCAAAGCTGATATGGAGTCCGACAAGCCGATGGACAGGCTCCTTTGCGGCGACGTCGGGTTCGGCAAGACCGAGCTTGCGCTTCGCGCGGCCTTCAAGGCGGCCATGAGCGGAAAGCAAGTTGCTGTGCTTGCGCCGACTACTGTGCTCGCTCAGCAGCACTTTCATGTCTTCACCGAGCGGCTGAAGAATTTCCCGGTCGTGGTCCAGATGCTTTCGCGGTTCGTCGACGACGAGACACAGGCCCAGACCATCGAGGGCCTCAAGGCAGGACAGGTGGACATCGTTGTTGGCACGCACAGGCTCCTTCAGAAGGACGTTCGGTTCAAACGGCTGGGGCTGTTGATCGTCGATGAAGAGCACCGCTTCGGCGTCATGCAGAAGGAGCGGTTGAAGAAACTGCGGACGCAGCTCGACGTGCTTTCGCTGTCTGCCACGCCGATCCCGCGAACGCTGCACATGGCGGTGGGCGGAATCCGCGACATGAGCGTGATCCAGACGCCGCCCGAAGAACGCCAGCCGATCAAGACCTATGTGACGGCCGATGAAGACACACTCGTTCGTGAAGCGATCACGCGAGAGCTGAAGCGGGGCGGCCAGGTCTATTACGTCCACAACCGCGTGCGCACTATTCAGAAAGCCGCCGACCGCATCCGGGAGCTGGTCCCGGAGGCGCGCCTCGCCATCGGGCACGGCCAGATGGGCGAGGACGAGCTGGCGCACGTGATGGTCGAGTTCGAGTCGGCGAAGCACGACGTGCTCGTCTGCACAACGATCATCGAGTCGGGGCTCGACATCCCCAACGTCAACACCATCATCATCGAGCGCGCAGACCGGTTCGGTCTCGCCCAGCTGTACCAGTTGCGTGGCCGTGTTGGAAGGTCGGGGCGACGAGCCTATGCGTACTTTC
Organism: Candidatus Eiseniibacteriota bacterium; assembly: GCA_035300725.1. Lineage (GTDB taxonomy): Bacteria > Chloroflexota > Dormibacteria > Dormibacterales > Dormibacteraceae > Palsa-870. The sequence goes on from DATGVE010000065.1 coordinate 3,700, forward strand.
TCTATGACCCGCGGCGCTCGCTGACGGAGCAAGCCGACAAACGTCTTGACGTCATCTCCGGACTCCACGAGCTGGGCCAGGGTTTCAAGATCGCGCTGCGCGACCTGGAGATTCGCGGCGCCGGCAACCTACTCGGCACCGAGCAGCACGGCGCGATCGCAGCAGTGGGATTCGAGATGTACCTGCAGATGCTCCAGAGCGCCGTTTCGAAGATGCGCTCAGGTGACGAGGAAACAGCGGTCGGCGATGTGCTATCGACCGTTGAGATGAACCTGGACCTGCCGCTCGACCACTTCATCCCGCGTTCGTACATTCGGGACGAGAAGCTGCGTCTCGGTGCGTACCGCCAGCTGGCCGGGACCGAAGACGAGCAGGAGCTGGATGCGGTGTTGCGCTCGCTCGAGGATCGCTACGGTCCCGGCCCGAAACAGCTCGACAACCTTGCCTACTCGCTGCGAGTCAAGCTCCGGGGGCAGCGCATCGGCCTGCGCGGCGTGGTGGCCGACGGCCATGACATAGTGATTCGCGTCGACCCGGAGCGCTACCTCGACGTCGACGAGCTGTCGAGGCGATTGGCCGGAAGGATCGCGGTCGGGCCGAACCGCTTGAAGATGCGAAGACAGGGAGACGGCTGGCAGGCGGATCTGCTGCAGCTGCTCGATGAGATGGCCGCCCTTTACGAGTTGGGACGAGACGATGCCAGAATCAAAGCCCATGCCTGAGCCGAACGAGAAGCCGTACTCGCCTGGAATCCAGGCGATCTTCGAAGTCGTCGCTCGGCTTCGTGCTCCCGACGGCTGCCCGTGGGATCGCGAACAGACGCACGAGTCGCTACGCCCTTACCTGCTCGAAGAAACCTACGAGCTGCTCGAAGCGATCGACGCGGCCGACGACACAAAGATCAAGGAAGAGCTGGGGGATCTTCTTCTCCAGGTCGCCATGCACGCTGAGATCGCCGCCCAGGAAGGTCGGTTCGACGCGGCGGAGGTGTCCGAGGCCGTCGCGGCGAAGATGGTCAAGCGCCATCCACACGTGTTCGGCACAACGTCCGTTGCCGACGCCGACGAGGTGCTGCGGAACTGGGAGCACCAGAAGGCGCACGAGGCGCGCAACGACGGTAAGGAGGAATCCGTCGTCGATCGCGTCCCCAAAACGCTGCCGGCGCTTGCCTGGACGCTGGGGCTGCAGAAGCGCGCCGCGCGGGTCGGCTTCGATTACACATCGCCGAAGGAGGCGGCCGAATCGCTCGCCGCGGAAGCCCGTGAACTGGCGAGCGCCGGCGATGCGCAACGGACATTCGAAGAGATGGGGGACCTGCTCTTCGCGATGGTCTCCCTGGCGCGTCAGCTCAAGGTCAATCCTGAAGACGCGCTGCGAGTCGCCGGTGAGCGGTTCCGCAGCCGCTTTGCCAAGGCCGAGGCGGCGCTGCGCGAAGAGGGCCGCACGTTCCGCGACCTGGATGCCAAAGAAATGGCAAGCCGTTGGGAGAAAACCAGGTAGAGTCGCGGCCGAAACCCTCGGCGAGAGATTCGGCGATCCAGGTGGCTCAGATCCGGGTGAAGCGACGAGCAGCGCAGCGAGCGCATCGTGTATTCGTGAGCGAGCAGCGCAGAAGCTGAACCCGGAGATGGGCCGCATGGGCGCCGAAGATCCGTCGAGGGCTTTCTGGCCGCGACTCAAGGGGGCGTTTGTTATAGTCGGCTTCCCCTACGGGTTCCAGCCAACGACGCAGCATGAGATACAGCAAAGTCATCGTCGCCAACGGCACAGTGCGCACCAACGCGCTCGGGCTGCGTCACGCCGCCGTCATCGCAGTCGTTGCGGTCGGTGTCACCTGGGCCGGCGTCGCGTTTGCCCAGGAGGGATACATCGGGCACAAGCTGACTCAGCAGGTGACCGATCTTAGGAAGCAGAACGCCGTCCTGGCCGCGCAGAACCAGGGCTACCACAAGGACGTGCAGGCGCTCACCTCGGGCTCGGCCAACGAGGAGGAGGCCAGGCTCAACGGCTACGCCCGGCCAAACGAGCGCCTGTACCTGGTCACCGCGGTGCCGACCCCGTCGCCCACGCCATCAGCTTCGCCTTCGCCCCGCACCAACTAGCCCCCTGGGCCGGGCGCAGGTCCGGCGGTATACTTTGAGAGCGGAGTGGAGCAGCGGCAGCTCGTCGGGCTCATAACCCGAAGGTCGTTGGTTCGAATCCAACCTCCGCAACCATCTGGACCCAACCACGGAGCCATGCGTGCTTGGCTCCGCCTCATTTTTTCTGGAGAAGGCTTGAACAAGAGAAAGCGAGTGGCGCTGGCCAAGCGACGGACGAAGAAGCGCAAGCTGAAGGCGCGGGCGCAAACCGCAAGATAGGATCTTCTCCGCTGAGGGCGCCCGGCTTGCGCCCGGCTTGCGCGGTGCCGTAGCTCAGGTGGTAGAGCGCGCGACTCATAATCGCGTTGTCGCTGGTTCGAGTCCAGCCGGCACCACCATGCTGCAAACAGATTTCTCACAACCGGTGTTCGAAGGCATCTGGCAGTCCGGCCTCATCCGACCAACAGATCGCGTTCTGGTTGCCGTGTCCGGAGGCCCCGATTCGACTGCCCTCCTGATCGCCCTCAACGAACTGGGGTGCGACGTGACGGCAGCGCACTTCGACCACGCGCTTCGTGAAGGTTCGGACAAAGTCACCGAGCAAGTGAGCGCTCTGTGCCAAAGGCTCGGCGTTCAACTGGTGAGCGAGCGCCGCAACGCGCCTATGCCACGGGGCTCAGTGCAAGCAGCTGCCCGCGTCCTTAGATATGAATTCCTGGAACGAGCCCGCACCAAGGCCGCCGCGGATGTGGTCGCGCTGGCTCACACGGCCGACGACCTCGTCGAGGGCGCCGTGCTTCATCTCATGCGTGGATGCGGGTTGGCGGGTTTGCGCGGGATGCCGGCGAGCCGCGAGGCGTACGTGCGGCCGATGCTGGCGGTCTGGAGGAGGGACGTCACCGAATTCCTACGACAGCGCGGAGTCAGCGCGCACGAGGATCCGGCGAATGCGGACCTGAAGTACGCGCGCGCGCGCGTTCGACATCAGATCCTTCCGGCACTCGAGCGAGACAGGCCGGGCATCGGCCGGCGGTTCTACGCCGCCGCGCGGCAGGCCACTGCCATGCAGGAGGCGATCGCGAGCGAGGCGCAGGAGGTGCTCGGCGCCGGAATGCTCATCGCGACA
>DATGVE010000066.1:0-9924 GCA_035300725.1 Candidatus Eiseniibacteriota bacterium
TCGCAGCTCCGGCGGGCAGCGGCTGATCGACGGCGCCTCTCTCGCGCGCCTCGCGAAGCCCAAGCGGCCGGCCAAAGCCGAAGTTTCGGTCGCCCAATCCGCGCGCAACCGATTTCCCGGCATCGTCACTCGCGTCATCAAAGACCGCGTCGCCGCGCAAGTTGAGATCCAGGCCGGCCCTCACCGTCTCGTCTCGCTGCTCACCCGCGAAGCGGTCGACGAGTTGAAGCTCAAGCCAGGGATGCCTGCCATCGCCGTCGTCAAGGCGACGAACGTCGGCGTGGAGCTGCCGCGTGACTAGGCGAGTGACAGTCCTGGCCATTGCCCTCATCCTCTGCGCGTGCGGCGGACAAAGCAGCGGGTCGCAGCCACCTGAAAGCAACATCACCGTGTTTGCCGCGGCATCACTCGAGCCTGCCTTCGACAAAATTGGCGCGGGACTCAAAACGACCAACAACATCAAGACGACGTTCAATTACGCGGGCACGCAGACGCTGACCGCTCAGCTGCAGCAGGGCGCGCAGGGGGACGTCTTTGCCTCTGCCGACGTCGCGCACATGACCTCACTGCTTGACGCCGGCTTGCTCAGTGCGCCATCCAAAGTATTCGCCCACAACCAACTCGAGATCGCCGTCGCCAAAGGCAATCCCAAGCACATTCAGACGCTGGCCGACCTTGCGCGCTCCGGCCTCGTCCTCGTGCTCGCGGACCCGTCCGTCCCGGCGGGCAAGTACGCAAAGCGAGCGCTCAGCAAGGCGAAGGTTACCGTTCACCCGGCAAGCCTGGAGCTCCAGGTCACCGCCGTGCTCACCAAGGTCGCTCTGGGCGAAGCTGATGCCGGGATCGTCTACGTCAGTGACGTCGTGACCAGTGGAAAGGTCGATGGCGTGACCATCCCCGACGAGCAAAACGTCATCGCCGACTACCCGATCGCCGGTCTGAAGTCGGGAACGAACGCAGCCGGCGCACATGCTTTCATCGATTTGGTCCTGGCACCCGACGGCCAGGCTACCCTCAAGGCCGCCGGCTTCCAGGGAGTGTGAGCCCCACCAGGGTTCCAGCAGCTCTTATCGTGCTGGCGGGCCTCGGACTCCTCTTTTTTCTGCTTCCACTGGCAGGTCTGATCGTGCGCGCGCCCTGGGACCAGGCGCTAGTCGGTCTTACAGCTCCCGAAACTGCAACAGCGCTCGAGCTCTCCCTGTTCTGTTCCGTCGCCGCGACCGCCGCCGCGCTGGTGCTGGGCATTCCCCTTGCCGTAGTACTTTCGAGGACGACAGGAAACCTTCGCAGTGTGATGCGAGCGCTGACCACGCTGCCGATGGTGCTTCCACCTGTGGTTGGTGGAGTGGCGCTGCTGCTCGCATTCGGACGCCGCGGGCTTGTCGGATCACTTCTCTATCACCTGTTCGGCATCCAGATCCTATTCACAACGGCAGCCGCCGTGATGGCCGAGACCTTCGTCGCCATGCCATTCCTCGTGATCGCCGTCGAGGCAGGACTGCGATCCCTCGATCCGCGCTATGAGGAGGCGGCCAGGGCGCTCGGAGCCCGGGGTTGGATGGTTTTCCTAAGGGTGACGCTGCCCTTGCTGCGCCCGGCCATCTTCTCCGGTGCGGTGCTGTGCTGGGCCCGCGCACTCGGCGAGTTCGGGGCTACCATCACGTTCGCGGGGAATTTCCCCGGCCGCACGCAAACTGTTCCGGTCGCCGTCTACGTTGCTCTGGAAACGCGACCGGAGTCCGCGATCGTTCTGAGCCTCATCCTCCTCGCTGTATCGGTAGCGATCCTGGCCGGCATGCGCGACCGTTGGCTGGGTGCGCTTTGAGCCTGAAAGCGAACGTCAAGGTCCACCGCGACCGCTTTGTACTGGACGTGCACCTGGACGTCGATCCAGGCGAGACGGTCGCCATCCTCGGGCCCAACGGCGCAGGCAAGACGACGTTGCTGCGAGCCCTTTCAGGGCTCATCAAGGTTGTCGGGCGCGTCGAACTCGCCGGCGAAGTCCTCGAAGACTCGGCGACAGGGCTGCGCGTGCCGACCGAGGAGCGTCACGTCGGGTTGGTCTTTCAGGACCACGTCTTGTTTCCGCATCTCAATGTTCTCGACAACGTTGCTTTTGGACTGCAGGCGCAACACCGTCCCGACGCGAAGCGGATCGCGCGCGGCTGGCTCGAACGCGCAGGCCTCGCCGAGAAGGCGAGCTCGATGCCACGCGAGCTGTCGGGCGGCCAGGCACAGCGCGTCGCGCTCCTGCGTACGCTCGCCACCGAGCCGCGCTTGCTGCTCCTCGACGAACCGCTCTCCGCGCTGGACGTCACCATTCGCGCCGTGGTCCGGCGAGAGCTCTCGCGCCAGCTCGCTTCGTTTGGCGGCGTCCGCCTGATCGTCACGCACGATCCACTGGACGCGATCACCCTCGCCGACCGGCTGGTGGTCCTCGAAAACGGCCATGTCGTGCAAAGCGGAACTCCCGACGAGGTCACCGCCCGGCCGCGCTCTCGTTTCGTCGCCGACCTGGCGGGGGTCAACCTCCTTCGGGGCAAGGGGCGGGGCGACCATGTCGAGCTGATGAGCGGCGCCTCGGTCGCCGCGCCCGACGCAGGAGCGGGCGACGTCTTCGCCGTCATCCACCCCCGGGCCGTGGCCCTCTACCTCTCGCGCCCGGAAGGAACGCCCCGCAACGTCTGGCAGGGGCAGGTCGAGGACATCGACCTGCACGGCGAGCGCGTGCGCGTGCGGGTCAAGAGCCCGGTGTCGCTGGTCGCGGAGGTGACACCCGCGGCTGTGCGCGAGCTTCGGCTGCATGCCGGCGGCGCGGTCTGGATGGCGGTGAAGGCGACCGAGGTTTCCGTGTATCCGGCCTAGGCCAAACCCCGGATGGAATGTTTCGTCCTGTAGCGTCGTAATCTTGTAACACCATGCAAGAACAAGCCACCGCGAACCCCGCCGAAGCCGCCGCCCTCGACGCTTACTCCACTGTCGTCACCTCGGTCGCGGAACGGGTCCTTCCCGCGGTCGCCAGCTTGCGCGTGGGCCGCGCCGGACGCGGCGGAGCCGGCTCGGCAGTGGTCATCACGCCCGATGGGTTTCTGGTCACCTCGGCCCACGTTGTCGCACAGGGCGGTTCGGCGCGGGCCTCGTTCATCGACGGCACGGAATACGACGTTGACGTCGTCGGCGCGGATCCTCTCTCCGACCTTGCCGTCGCCCGCGCCAGAGGAGCCACGCTCGAGCCGCTGCGGATCGGAAACGCCGACCAGCTACGCGTCGGCCAGCTCGTCGTCGCGGTCGGCAATCCGATGGGGTTCACGGGGTCCGTGACGTCGGGGGTCGTCAGCGGGTTAGGCCGCTCGCTGGCGACCGCCGACGGCAACGGGCACCGGCGGTTCATCGAGGACGTGATCCAGACCGACGCCGCGCTCAATCCAGGCAACTCCGGAGGAGCGCTGGCCGACTGGCAAGCTCGCCTCATCGGCGTCAACACCGCAGTCGCCGGCATGGGTCTTGGGCTCGCGGTGCCGATGAACGGGACGACCGAAGCCATCTTGTCCGCGTTGATGCGCAACGGCCGTGTGCGCCGGGCCTATCTCGGGATCGCGGGCGGCACTCGCGCCCTGCCTCCAGCAGCGGCGCAAAAGCTTGGCCGGAAGGCGGGCGTCGAGGTGCAAGAGGTCGTCAGCGGCAGTCCTGCCGCCGGCGCCGCGCTGCGGAGTGGCGACATCATCGTGTCCGTCGCAGGCACCGCGGTCTCGAAGGCCGGCGACTTGCAGCGTCTGATGGTCGAAACGCGCATCGGCTCAAAGCTCGCGCTTGACGTCCTCCGAGGCGACCACCTGATCACGCTGGATGTCGTGCCTGTGGAATTGGCCTAAAACTTACACTCGTCTTCGTGGCCAAGAAACAGGTTCGGGATCTGCTGCGCGCCGAACCGCGAGATGGCACCGTCCGGATGGCGGATTGGGACCCGGACTCCACGCCGGGCCTCGAGGCTCCCAAGCGCGCGCTCAACGACCAGAAGAAGCACCAGAAGGCCCTGTTCAAACTTCAGGAGCGCCTGTACGCGGAACACAAGAGGTCGCTGCTGATAGTGCTTCAGGGCATGGACACCAGTGGGAAGGACGGGACCATCACCCACGTCATCGGCAACCTCAACCCTCAGGGAGTTTCGATCACCACGTTCAAAGCTCCGACTCCCGAGGAGAAGCGCCACGGCTTCCTGTGGCGGATCCGCAAACACCTGCCGGTGCCAGGTCAGGTGGGGATCTTCAATCGTTCGTATTACGAGGACGTGCTGATCGCACGCGTCCACGAGCTGGCCGAGCCCAGGGTGATCGAGCGGCGGTACGGAGTGATCGACCAGTTCGAGCGAGAGCTCGTCCGAAGCAAGACCAAGGTCATCAAGTTCTGCCTCCACATCTCGTACGAGGAGCAGCGCAGGCGGCTGCTCGAGCGGCTGACCGACCCCGACAAGAGGTGGAAGTTCAACGAGCACGACATCGACGAGCGGGCTTACTGGGACGCATACCAGAGCGCGTACGGCATGGCCATCACCCGCTGTTCCACGCCCTGGGCGCCCTGGTACGTGATCCCGGCGAACAACAAGGACTACCGCAACTGGGCAGTGGCCCGGATCATCCTCGAGACGCTGGAGGAGATGGACCCGCAGTACCCGCAGCCGAAACTCGACATCCCCCGGCTGGTCAAGCGCTTGAAAGCTTAGGTTCGGTTCAGGTTTGGTACGGTAGGCACCAATCAAGGGCGTTTTTGTTCGGGGGAGGATCACATGAAGCGGTTTCACCTGGTTGGTTGGCTGGCGGTTGCTGCCCTGATCGGGGCGTGCGGTTCCAGCGGAGGCGGCGCCCCTTCCTACTCGGGCAAGACGATCAAGTTGGGAGCAATCCTTTCACTCACCCAGGCCGGCGGAGTCTACGGACCGCAGGGGCAGAACGGTATGAACCTGGCGGTGAAGCAGATCAACGCCTCAGGCGGCGTCAACGGCGCGCAGATCTCCCTGACGGTCAAGGATGACGCGTCCGACAAAGCGCAATCCGCCGCGGTCGCTCAGACCCTGATCCAGCAGGACCAGGTCATGGCCCTCCTCGGCCCGACGCTGTCCAACTCAGCGGTCGCCGTCCACCCCTTGGCTGAAAGCCTCAAGACGCCAATACTCGCGGTGAGCACAACCGGGATCCACATCGTCCCGGACTGCAACTTCCCGAACACCGCGCCGTGCAAGTTCGTGTTCCGGGACAGCCTCGGCGAGGAGACGGCGATCCCTGCCAACATCAAGTCCTACGTCGCGGACTCGCATCCCAAGACGGGTGTGCTGCTTGTAGCGCAGGATGACAAGTTCTCGAGCGACGGCGGCAAGATCGTGCAGGACAACGTCGCCGCGAACGGCATCGAGCTTCTCAAGACGGTCAAGTTCAACAAGGGCGAGGCGGACCTTTCGCCTTATGTCACGCAGGCAGTGCAGCTGAGGCCGGACGTGATCTTCATCACATCGCTCGGTGCAATCCCCGCCAAGATCATGACCGAGGCGCGCAAGCAGGGCTGGCAGGGCCAGTTCCTCGGTGGAAACGGCTTCAACACGGCGACCGTTTCCAAGCAGGCGAGTGCCAACGGCAAGGGTGCGCGCAGCGCGAGCGCGTGGTACATCGGCAACACATTTGCCTCCAACGCCGACTTCGTCTCGGCATACAAGGCCGAGTACAACACCGACCCGGACCAGTTCTCGGCCCAGGGATACACTGCAATCAAGATCATCGCCGACTCGGCCAGGCGCGCCAACCTGACTTTCACGGACCTCGCCGGTGACAGAGAGAAGCTGCGCGCAGCCATGGAGAAGGTCAACCTGACGTCGACCCCGCTGGGGCCGTTCCAGTTCACCGCGGACCACGACGTGAAGCAAACGGTCTGGGTGATCGCGATGGACGGGGCCGGCGGCTTCACGCTCGTCCACGAGATCAAGCCAAGCTGACGGGTGGGGAGCTCGCCTCCCCATCTCTCAGTAAGCCGCCCGCGAAGTGGACCAGCAAATCCTCAACGCGATCTTCATCGGGTCCATCTACGCACTGTTCGCGGTTGGCTACACGCTGGTCTTCGGCGTCCTCGACATCCTCAATCTCGCGCATAGCGCCGTCTTCATGTTCGGCGCCGCCATCACGTACTCCCTGGTGGTCAATCACGGCCTAGCGTTTTGGGTTGCCTGCGTCATCGGCATTGTGGCTTCGGCCCTGATGGGACTCGTCATCGAGCACGTGTGCCTGCGGCCATTGCGCCGGCGGCGGGCACCACCGATCGCGGCTCTCATCACAACCATCGGCCTGGCCCTGATCATCGTCGCCTCGATCGAGCAGGGAAAGCCGGGGTCCCTGCTTGCCTGGCTCTGGGTTGACGGAGCAAACTCGGTCGCCTTCCCGTCCAGCGCCGTACCGAACACCACGTGGCACCTCGGCGACCTGACGCTCGAGGCAAGCAAGGTCGTGATCATCCCGATCTCGATCGCCCTGATGCTCGTCCTCGGCTATGTGATTCGCTACACGCAGGTCGGAAGGGGGCTGCGCGCGGTGGCCGAGAACCCGCGTGCGGCGCGGCTCATGGGCCTGGACGTCGACCGCATGATCTCGCTCACGCTTGTCATCTCGTCCGCGCTCGGCGGCCTCGCCGGCATCCTGTTCGGGGTTGCGCTTGGCGACATCAGCCCCTATATCGGCCGTGACAGCGTCGAGGTTCGAGGGCTGGCGGTCATCGTGCTGGGCGGCATGGGCAGCGTCGCGGGGGCGGTGGTCGGCGGCTACCTGTTGGGCCTCATCGAGGTTCTCGCCATTGTCGCCCTTGGAAGCAACGCGCGTGGCGGCGTCGCATTTGCTGCGCTCTTCCTGATGCTGGTCTTGCGGCCGCAGGGCCTCTTCGGCGCACAACTTCGGGAAAAAATCTGAAGTGGACTTTTTCATCCAGCTTGTTTCCGATCCCATCGCGTTCTGGAACTCACATACCCTCTTGATCGCGCAGATCGGCATCAACAGCATCATCGCGGCGTCGATGTTCATCGTCCTGTACTCCGGCCAGCTCTCACTTGCCGCCCCCGGTTTCATGGCCATCGGTGCATACACGTCGACTTTGATGAGCCTCTACTGGCATGCGCCGCTGGCGCTGAACATCGCGGCAGGCGTGGTTCTCGCCGGCGCAGTCGGGGTGTTGGTCGGGCTGCCGGTGCTGCGCCTACGCGGTGTCTTTCTTGCCATCGCCACCATCGGCTTCATCGAGGCCCTGCGTCTCGGCGTCATCCTCAACGTGCCGATCACCGGTGAAGGCCTTGGCTTGAAGAACCCCGATGCCGATCCTCTAGGCGGGATCAACATAGTGCTCACATCGCTGGCGGTGGTCCTCTTTCTCATGTGGAGGGTGACCAAAGGAAGGCTTGGCTCCGCGTGGTCGGCGATCCGCCAGGACGAGCTCGCCGCGCTGAGCCAGGGCATCCACGTAGCGCGCTACAAGATGATCGCGTTCGTCCTGAGCGCGGTCATCGCCGGGTTCGCGGGCGGGCTCGAAGCACACCTTAACTTCTTCGTCGACCCTGGCGACCAGCAGTACGGCGTTACTCGCGCCGTGCAGGTCTTGAGTTTCGCCGTGCTCGGAGGCAGCGGCTACTTTGTCGGACCGGTGGTCGGCGCGCTTGTGCTGACCACCTTGCCCTGGGTCTTCGAACAGGCGCGTGACTACATCAACATCCTCACAGGTGCCTTCCTGATCGCGGTGATCGTGTTCAGGCCACAAGGCATCGTCGGCCGCGGAGGGCTGGCCATCATCAGGCCCTTTTGGTGGCCGCGTCGAGCAAGAGTCAGTGCTTCTACGCCTGGATAGGGTCCAGCGGCACTTCGGCGGTGTTCGTGCCGTCGACGGGGTGTCGCTGGAGGTGGAGCAAGGGTCGATCCAGGGACTGATCGGACCCAACGGCGCCGGCAAGACGACGCTGGTCAACGTCATCACCGGCTACGTCCCATTCCAATCAGGCCATGCATGGCTTCAGTCGGACGAGGTCACCGGACTTCCCGCGCATCGAATCGCAGCGCTCGGCGTCTCGCGAACATTCCAGAACATCAGGCTGTTCAAAGACCTAACCGCGCTCGAAAACGTGGTCGTGGGCATGCACACGCGCCGCCGCGACGACACTCTCGCTCAGCTCGCCACGCTGCCGATGTTCCGCCGCGATCAGCGCAGCCGTCTCGACGAAGCTCGCCGGCTCATGGACACGGTGGGCCTCGCTGCCAAGGACATTGGTGGACGCCCCGCCGGAACCCTGCCTTACGGCGACCAGCGACGGCTCGAGATCGCCCGGGCACTGGCCCTGCGCCCGCGCCTCCTCATCCTCGACGAGCCGGCGGCAGGAATGAACCCTTCGGAGAAGCAGGGCATCCGTGAACTCATCGAACGCCTGAACCGTGACGGGCTCACGATCCTGCTCATCGACCACGACATGCGCCTTGTCATGGGTGTCTGTCAGAAAGTGGCGGTCCTCGACTTCGGACGCAAGATCGCCGAAGGCACCCCCGACGAGGTGTCCACCGACGCCGGCGTGATCAAGGCGTACCTCGGCACGCGCGGCGACAAGGAGGTGGCGAGCGCGCCAGGCGCAGCCGGCGTTGACGAAGCTGAGGAAGCGCTCGCGACGGCCGGCAGCGGTTCCGCCGCGGAACCCCAGCAGGCAATCCTCGAGGTGACGGACCTCACGGTGAGCTACGGGTCTGTCACCGCGGTGCGAGGCGCTTCTCTTCGAGTTGCTGCCGGCGAAGTTGTGGGGCTTATCGGCGCCAACGGCGCGGGCAAGTCAACCATCCTCAACACGCTCTCCGGTCTGATCCGGCCCGACTCAGGGACCGCGGTCTTCGACGGACTCGACTTGACCCTCGCCAACTCCTCAGCGATCGTCCGGCACGGCCTCGTCCAGGTACCTGAAGGGCGGGAGATCCTCGCGCGGCAGACCGTGATCGAGAACCTCGAGCTCGCGACCTGGGGAGGCCGGCGCGACACTGCCGCTATTCGCAAAGAGATCGAGGCGGTGATGAAGCGCTTTCCGATCCTGGGCGAGCGGCGTGCGCTGCGCGCCGGCACTCTTTCAGGTGGCGAGCAGCAGATGCTCGCGATCGCGCGCGGGCTGCTCGCCAAGCCGCGGCTGTTGCTGCTGGACGAGCCATCTCTAGGGCTCGCCCCGCAGATGGTGGACGAGGTGTTCTCGGCGATCGAGGAGATTCACAAGGAGGGAACCACCATCCTGCTGGTCGAGCAGAACGCGCTGCGGGCGCTCGAGATCGCCGACCGCGCCTATGTGCTGGAGACTGGACAGATCCGGCTGACCGGCAGCGGAGACGACTTGCTTCACAACCCCGCGGTCCGCCGAGCGTACCTGGGCGGCTAGCCGATACAGCCATTTCGGCCGAGTTGGTCGTATCCAAGCTCATTGATAAAGCCATTTCGGTCGAGTTGGTCGTATGCCGCGGACGTAGATCGGCGGCACAGGCTCGCCTGTAAATAAAAAAGCCCCGGACCGAAGTCCGGGGCTCTTTCTTGGTTTCTAACCCTTAGAGGGTGCGGACGCACTTCAGCGCTTTGAGGACTGCGTCCTCAAAGCGGGACTCCTGGCCACGATGTGCGGCGCTTGGAAAGGCAGCGTTTGGGTGACGGCCGGAATAAATCCGGCCTAGCCGCCACGTCTGCATTGAAATAAAAAAGCCCCGGACCGAAGTCCGGGGCTCTTTCTTGGTTTCTAACCCTTAGAGGGTGCGGACGCTCTTGGCGCGCGGGCCCTTGGGGCTCGCCTCGACCTCGAACGAGACCTTCTCGCCACCCTGGAGGCTGTCGAAGTCACCTTCGGTGCCACTCCGGTGGAAGAAGAATTCCTTACCGTCTTCGGCTGCGATAAAG